>NZ_JBGBPR010000035.1:0-42615 GCF_041106275.1 Neobacillus sp. BF23-41 | reverse complement strand
ATTGTTCACTATATTTAGCCATAAAAATGCACCCCAAAGTTAAGATTTTACTCTAACTTTTGGGGTGCATTACAATTCCTAAAAATGGAACCCACTGCTTTTTGCTTTTACAAGGAATTATTGTTGGTTGAACTAAGAATTAATGAATCTTTATTAATTTTAAGTGCTACGAGGCTGGCAAATTCATGAATGATGGTAGCAGCAAGTAAGGAAGTAATTTGAGTTGGATCATAGGGAGGCAACACCTCTACTAAGTCAAAACCGATAAAATTAAAATCAGTTAATGAGCGGATAATTTGCAATGTTTCAAAGCTATTTAAACCACCGACTTCTAGTGTACCCGTTCCAGGAGCACATGATGGATCAACAAAATCGATATCAAAGCTAAGGAAACAAGGGGTGTCACCAATTTTTTCTTTTATTTCAGCTATTACATTCGCTATGCCCCGTTCCTTTAGCTCGGGGGTTGTAATAACATGATATCCCAGATCTGTGCTTGCATCGATATCTCCTGGATGATTAAGGGTTCCTCGAATTCCTACCTGAAAAACTTTATCTGGAATGAGGAGATTCTCTTCATATGCACGGATGAATGGGGAACCATGCCAATATTTTTCTTCATAATACGTATCCCATGTATCTGTATGGGAATCAAAATGGATTAAGGCTACAGGACCATGTATTTTTGCAGCAGCACGAAGATTGGCTAATGTAACGGAATGATCCCCTCCAAGCCCAATTGGGATTATCCCCTTTTCCATTAAGTCCATCATTGCCTTTTCAATTATCTCATAGCTTCGATGGATATTATGGGGAATGACGGAAACATCACCAATATCAATCGCATTGCAAGCATCAAAAGGATAGACCTTGTGAATCGGATGATAAGGAAATAAGGTCATTGAAGCTTGACGGATGGCTTGAGGTGCGAACCGAGCCCCAACACGGAATGAGGCCGCTGTATCAAACGGCACACCAACGATTGCCAATTTCACATTTTCTCTTTGTGAAGGTAATCGCATAAAGGTCCCGGTGGTACAAAATTCTGGTTTGACATCTGGTGATAATGGATATTGCATCTAAAATTCCCCCACATATTTATTTATATAATTAGTTTTGCAAGTTTTGTGCCAATAAAGAATAAAGCGGATCGGCTTAATGTATGTGACAGATTCTACTTAATTTGGAATAATGTATGCGCAAATGAATAATTTTGAGGATTTAAAAAAATTATAAATTTAACTTCAAATACCTTCCTTTAAGGATTGCACAAGTAATAAGGTGAAATTTTACAAGAATATAGCTTGGCACAAAAATTGCGAGATTACATTCTGAATTTCCAAAATCTAAGGAGGAGTAAAAATCTATAGAAATCAAAGGATTATCCGGTAATGAAAACGTTTTAATTAAAGAGGGGGTATGATATTTGGAAAATGACGTAAAGCTGAAAAGATCGTTAAAGCTTTGGCAGGTCGTTATCATGGGACTAGCATATATGACACCTATGGTGGTTTTTGACACATTTGGAATTGTTTCTGGAATAACGAAAGGTCATGTACCAACAGCATATATTATTGCATTGATTGGGATGTTATTCACTGCAGCGAGTTATGGGAAGCTTGTAAAGGTTTTCCCTCAAGCAGGCTCAGCCTACACTTATACCCAAAAAGCAATAAACAAGCATCTAGGTTTTCTAGTTGGCTGGTCTTCTCTACTTGATTATTTGTTTTTGCCGATGGTTAACGCTTTATTAACAAAACTGTACCTGAATGCTTTGTTTCCAGCAGTTCCAGATTTTATTTGGGTATTAGTGTTTGTTGGAATTGTTACCTTCCTAAACCTACGTAGCGTAAATATCCTAGCAAATTTCAATACATTATTTGTTTTAATTCAAATTCTCATCATGATTGTCTTTATAATACTAGTTGTTAAAGGATTAAACGCAGGTGAGGGAACAGGTACTGTTTTTAGTTTACAACCGTTCTTTGTTGAAGGTATGAACATGCCGGTTCTCATTACTGGTGCAACGATTCTCTGCTTTTCGTTCCTTGGTTTTGATGCTGTTACGACGCTAGCTGAAGAAACGCCTAATCCGGAAAAGACAATTCCAAAAGCGATTATGCTTACAGCTTTATGGGGCGGGGTTATTTTTATTACCACATCGTTTTTTATTCAATCCTTTTTTCCAGACATATCTAGGTTCAAAGAACCTGACGCTGCACTTCCAGAAATTGCACTATATGTTGGTGGAAAGCTGTTTCAATCGATTTTCCTGTGTACAACCTTTGTCAATACACTAGCTTCCGGGCTTGCTTCACATGCTAGTGTTTCACGACTCTTGTATGTTATGGGGCGTGACAAGGTATTCCCAGAAAAATGGTTTGGATACGTTCATCCAAAATGGCGAACACCTGCATTTAATGTGTTATTTGTTGGAGTAATCTCCTTGTCGGCCTGGTTCTTTGACCTAGTTACAGCAACTTCTTTAATTAATTTCGGTGCTTTAATGGCCTTTACGTTTGTTAATCTTTCTGTAATTAATCACTTTGCAGTTCGTCAAAAAATGCACAGGACACCTAAAGGTTTTTTTGATTACGTTATAATGCCTTTAATTGGTGCTGGGGCGGTTGGGATACTTTGGATTAATCTTGAGGTTAGTTCCTTGATTATGGGAGTTATTTGGTTTGCTGTTGGATTTACTTACTTAATTTTTCTAACGAAAGCATTCAGAATAGCACCACCGCAATTTAAAGCTGAGGAAGCATAATCGAATTATTTTTTAAGGAAGCAGTGGATTCTACGAGATGAATCCACTGCTTTTTTTTGTCGATTCCGTCAATTTTATGCAAACTTGAGGAGGTTATGCATTTTTTCATAAAAATAATAGTTTCATTTGATAGATTGCAAATTTGATTAAAAGTCGTAGTGCCAATTTTATGGTCCCGAAAAGTAAAAGTATTTTTTAATAAGGAAGAAATTTAATTGGCATGAAAATTGCAATAATTTAAAATAGTAAGATTTTTAAGTACAATGGAAGGAGGAGCTGATCTACGATTAGTAAGTTGTTTTTTTTTAGATTAAGTACTTCATCAATGCTAGAACAAAATGTAAATGCTTACAATTGATTTTTATTAAACGAATATCCGGATATATAAGGAGAGATGGTTAAATTGGAGAATACTACTCTTAAACGCTCACTTGGACTATGGGCAATCGTAATGCTCGGATTGGGTTACATGACACCAACGATTGTGTTTGATACATTTGGAATTGTCTCGGAAGAAACCAATGGTGTTGTCCCACTTGCGTACATTGCGGCATTGGTTGTTATGGTGTTTACCGCTATTAGTTACGGAAAGATGGTACGGGTATTTCCGAGTGCCGGTTCGGCCTATACGTATACAAGGGAGACCATGAGCCCGCATCTTGGTTTCATAGTCGGCTGGGCAGCGTTACTTGATTATATATTGCTTCCAATGGTGAATGCATTGATAATTCGTATTTACATGGTATCTGTATTTCCTAGTGTTCCAGCATGGATTTGGGTTGTCGTTTATGTTGCTATCGTCACTGCCATTAATGCATGGAGTATGGGGAAAACATCCAGTTTAAATTCACTGCTGGTTATTTTTGAAGTGGTCTTAATTGCCGCATTTATTGTCCTTGCCTTTGTCCAGCTTTCCAAAGGAATGGGACAAGGAACAATTTTCACAACAGCTCCGCTTTTCCATTCCGATATCCACCTCGGAGCAATTTTGACAGGGGCAACAGTGGTTTGTTTCTCTTTTATTGGATTTGATGCAGTAACCATGTATGCAGAGGAAGCCATTGACCAAAAAACGATGCCGAGAGCGATTATGTTGACTGTCTTTATTGGTGGCGCCATCTTTTTCGTTTGTAGTTATTTTGCCCAATCTTTATTTCCAGATGTTTCAGGATTCAAAGTAACCGATGACACGTTACCAGAAATTGGTTTGTTTGTGGGTGGGACAATCTTCAAACTGATTTTCCTTTCAGGTGCTTTTGCTGCAACAGTTGCTTCCGGACTAGCCTCACATGCTAGTGTATCAAGGCTGCTATACGTTATGGGACGGAATGGGGTCTTGCCAAAAAAGACGTTCGGTTATGTCCATCCAAAATTCAGGACACCGGTTTTTAACGTCATCTTAGTTGGGGTAGTATCCTTGCTGGCCATAGCCCCCAGTTTAGAGTTAATTTCTTCCTTTATTAACTTTGGTGCATTAATTGCTTTCACATTTGTTAACTTATCCGTCATTGCTCATTTCGTCTTCCGTCTAAAGAGATATAAAACGCTAAAAGATATTTTCTCATATCTAGTCATGCCAATCCTTGGGGCTGGATTAACGGGAATCTTGTGGGCTAACTTACAATTCGATGCACTCATCGGCGGGGTTGTTTGGATTGTTATTGGCATGATTTATATGATTTTCCAAACAAGATTCTTTAAAATCAAAATTGCTGATTTAAATATTGATGACGCGGAAAGGGCTTCTTCCCTTTAAGCAGGAAATTACCTGAGCCAGGCTTATATGTCTGGCTTTTTGACTTTTTTGGAAGGTGGTTGAAAAGGGAGGGTGGGTGGAAATTAATTAGTATGCAAAATTGAATAATTCAATCATATTTTCATAGACCTTATCTACTTTTTCATAAATGTATATATTAAAACCCAGAATAACCGTTTATTAATTAGTTGGCACGAAACTTGCTTTATCCTTTTGTAACAATAAAAAATGAGGTGTTAGAATGGCAGTCGAATCTCTAGACATGAAGAATACGAAAGAAAGAGAACAGGATAATTCCCTTCTCGAGTTTCAAGATACTTTAAAGGAAGCCGCAAATATCCTGAACTACCCACCCCAAGTATTCGAATTTCTAAAGAAGCCAATGAGATTTTTAGAAGTGAGTATTCCTGTGCGAATGGATAATGGGCAAACGGAAATATTCCAGGGGTACCGGGCTCAGCATAATGATGCCTCTGGTCCGACGAAAGGCGGAATTCGATTTCATCCAGACGTCACTCCTGATGAAGTTAAGGCGTTGGCCGGCTGGATGAGCTTAAAGTGCGGTATTACTGACCTTCCCTATGGCGGTGCAAAAGGCGGGATCATCTGTGATCCTCGTAAAATGAGTTTAGATGAATTGGAAAAATTGAGCCGAGGTTATGTAAGAGCGGTTAGTCAGCTGGTCGGTCCAACAAAGGATATTCCTGCACCTGATATGTATACGAACTCGCAAATCATGGCGTGGATGCTGGATGAATACGACCATATCCGTGAATTCGACTCCCCTGGATTTATCACAGGAAAGCCAATTGCACTTGGGGGATCCAAGGGTAGGGAAACCGCGACATCAAAAGGTGTTTTATATACGCTGCAAATGGTATGTGAATTAAGGAAAATGCAGTTAAAAGATACCCGTGTCATCATACAAGGCTTTGGAAATGTCGGCAGTTACCTTGCCCAGTATTTATATGAGATTGGTGCAAAAGTAATTGGTATCGGAGACATGCTCGGCGGTTTATATGATGAAAAGGGATTAGATATTCCCTATCTTCTGGAAAATAGAGATTCCTTTGGCATTATTTCTAATCGCTTTAATAGCTCGATCTCAAACCAGGAGTTATTAGAAAAAGAATGTGATATTCTCATTCCAGCAGCAATCTCAGGGGTTATCAATAAGTATAATGCCAGTAAACTTAACTGCAATATTATCATTGAAGCTGCCAATGGCCCTACCACAAAAGATGCACTAAAAATACTAGATGAACGGGAGATCCTTGTTGTCCCTGATATTCTTGCCAATTCTGGCGGCGTCATTGTCTCTTATTTTGAATGGTGTCAAAATAATCAAGGCTATTACTGGACCGAGGAAATCGTAGATGAGCGTCTAAAGGAGAAAATGACAGCCAGCTTTTTAAAGGTTTATCACACCTCCAAAATGTATGGTGTAAATATGAAAATTGCAGCTTATATAGAAGGAATTCAAAAGCTGGCAGAGGCTTCAAGGCTTAGAGGATGGTTGAAATATTAAAAAATTAACTGAAATAAGAGGAGGGTGTGTTGAATGACACTAGATATACTATCCGAACAAAAGGAACAGCAGCTATTACATTATTTTTGTTTAATTTCAAATAACCATCGCTACGATTTGACGATTGGCTATTCAGAGCAATTTTTTGGTAAAGCGATGGTTACTTCGATTCAGTCAGGGAAAATGGTATTACTTTGTCAAGAAGACACCTATTCAGACGATCATTGGGTTGAAAGACTGGGAATCCAAGGTGAGGATATTTCGGAGTTTCAAGAATTCTTTAGTCTAGTATTACAGACACGGCCTTTTCTGGAGCAGTATTAAACGAATAAAGAGGGTGATGTTCATGTACTATGGTGTAGTTCTTAGCACGTGTTATGGGAATGTGGAAAAGATTTCAATTAAGAGCGAGTCAAAAATTTATGAGTGGGAAACCTTATTTATGATTAAATCAGAATCAGGTACATTAGAAACGGTTCAGACTAGTTTGAGTGGAAAAGTCGAATCACTTGAAGTGCAGGAAGGGGATTATGTTATTCCAGGGATGGTCCTCGCTTATATAAAGGAAGATTTGTTTGTTACCGGTAGTGATTAATTGCTAGAAAAAAGAAGATGGGGCCAACATCTTCTTTTTTTGTGCCATATTTAATTTAAAATATTTTGAATTAAGTGGTAGTATAAGGTAGATAAGGTGTTAAGAGGGAGGTATACTATGTTTTTTGTTGCAAAAGAAAAAATGAAAGCGATTACTACAGTGGACGTTGATGAAAGTGAAGAAGTTTTTCGATTTACCTTAAATAACCTTAAGGAACCCATTCTATTTTTAAAAAGACAAAATCACATATTTGCCTATGTAATGCTTGATAACCACAAAAAAGAGAATGCTTCGATCGAAACTTTGATTGAGCAATCGAAATCAATAGAAAGCATATGCCATCTTAGCGACCAGATTTCCTTGCCTGTATTGTTTCAAATTATTGGTGAACCATTTGCCATCATTAGAGGGGAGGACGGTAAGCCAGCAGGTTTTATTCAAAGAGAAGATGTACTTGCCGAGCTTTTTAAACAGGAAAATAAAAGTGTCGATTTACTTAAAGTTATTCTGACCTCGATTCCCATGGGGATTTTTGTATTAGACAAAGAAAAACGAATTATTAATTATAATGAAGCCGGTTTAAAAATGATTAGGAGCACGGCAGAAAAGGTTATAAATCTCCCAGCTGAAAAAATTTTTAGCAGTTCTCATTTGGATAAGGTATTTGCAACAGGAAAGACACTTCTTAATCATCTAGTAATCAAGAATGAAATCGGGATTCTCGTCGATTATAGTCCGATTTTAAACTATGATAATGAAGTCGATGGCATCATCATTGTTGCCCAGGATTTGCCCATGGTCGAAGAAATGGCAATGGAAATTGAATATATTAAGGACTTAAATAAGGACCTGCATGCGATTTTGTCTAGTATATATGATGAAATCCTCGTGGTGAATAACAAAGGGGAACTAATCAGGTTCAGTGAAAACATCATTCGAGATTTCTGGAAAGTAGATTTGAAAGAACTCATTGGCAAGAATATTCTTGAACTTGAGGATCAAGGGCTGTTTACACCTTCGGTCACAAGACTTGTTTTAGAAAAAGGAAAGAAGGTCTCTGTTGTTCAAGAGACCAAATCCGGAAGAAAAATTCTTGCAGTAGGAAATCCGGTCTATAATGAAAAGAATGAACTCGACCGGATTATTATTGCATCGCGCGATATTACCGAAACAACACGACTAAAAAGTGAACTGCAGGAAATTAGAAAGATATCCGAACAATATAAGAAGGAATTAGATGATTTTAAAAGTAAGGACCGCTTTTTGAAAAAGCTCATTTATTGTAGTCCGAAAATGGAGAAGATTATCAATCAAGCGAAGAAAATTGCTGATTTTTCCTCGACCGTCCTCCTTCACGGAGAATCTGGAGTTGGTAAAGAAGTAATTGCTCAAGCAATCCATCAATTAGGCAGGCGCTCGACTATGCCGTTTCTTAAATTAAATTGCGGGGCTATCCCGGAAAATTTACTCGAAAGTGAACTATTCGGTTATGCCAAAGGGTCTTTTACCGGAGCTGATAAGAATGGAAAAGAAGGCTACTTTAAACAGGCTGATGGCGGAATTTTGTTTCTAGACGAAATAGGTGAAATGCCTATTCATTTGCAGGTGAAGCTATTACGTGTATTGCAGGAGCAGGAAGTTATTCCGATTGGAAGTACCACGCCAATTAGGATTAATGTGCAGATTATCGCAGCTACCAATAAAAAATTAGAAAAAATGGTTGATGACGGTAATTTCCGCGAAGATTTATATTATCGCTTAAATGTCATTCCAATTCACATTCCCCCATTAAGAGAACGGACGGAGGATATTTCTCTGCTCGCATTTCATTTCTTGCAGCAATTAAATGAGAAATACGAGCGGAATTATCATCTCACACCTGATGCTATTAATGTACTAGAGTTTTATCCATGGCCGGGTAACGTCAGGGAACTTCAAAACATTATTGAAAGATTAGTAGTTACTGCCGACCATCCGGCAATTGATGCTGAGTTCGTCAGCCAATTTTTATCGTTAGGTTATGAACATAAAAAGATGAAGCCCGTTATTTCGAGGGTCATTCCCTTACAGGAGGCCATCGATCATGTGGAAGAACAGTTGATTGTGATGGCGATGAACCAATACAAAACAACAACTAAAGCAGCAAAGGCTTTAGGAATCAGCCAATCATCTGTTAGTAGAAAATATCAAAAAATATTAACCGAGAAAAATCTTAAAATCGAAAACTTATCTTCCCTTTAATGAAAAGCTGTTTTAGATCTCAAGGATCTGAGGCAGCTTTTTTTAATTGTCCAGCTCATACGCCGCTAAACGGGCGCTTCCGTTTTTTTATTATGCACAGAATAATAGGGTTATGCAAAATTGAATAGAATTTATTCGTATATTTTGAGAGAAACCTATTTTGCTACCTTTAAAGCATTGGCACGCTTCTTGCAATAAAGTTAGTGAGGGTGAATAAAGGAGGAATTTAAATGGTCGATGTAAAAAACCGAGTTGTAAACCTGAAGATGTTTATTGATGGTGAGTGGAAGGATGCCGAAAATCAAGAAACACGCCCAGTAATTAATCCTGCAACTGGTGAGGTTATTTCATATGCACCTGAAGGAACGACTGCTGATGCTCGTACTGCAATTTATGCAGCACGGAGAGCGTTTGAAGAAGGTGTTTGGTCCGGGATTTCTGCTCAGGAACGAGCCTCATATTTATTAAAAATTGCAGACAAAATTGATGAATATGCCGATGAATTAACCCAGTTGGAAACAATGGATAACGGGAAACCATTAAGAGAAGCAGGCTTTGATGTCGGGGATGCAGCCGCCTGTTTCCGCTATTATGCCGGCCTGATTACAAAACCTGATGGACAGACCTACCATGTCGCCGATCCTATGCAGGCTATGGTTGTCCGCGAGCCGGTGGGGGTTTGTGGCTTAATTGTTCCGTGGAACTATCCGCTGTTAATGAGTGTTTGGAAAATTGCTCCTGCCTTAGCCGCAGGAAATACAATTGTCTTTAAGCCGTCCGAAGTGACACCAGTTACCCCGAAAAAGCTTTTTGAAATTTTTGAAGAAGTGGGTTTGCCAAAAGGAGTAGCTAATATGGTAATGGGTGCTGGAGCGGTTGTTGGAAATGAAATCGCTTCCCACCCTGAGGTTGATATGATTTCGTTTACCGGCGGTACGAAAACGGGCAAGCACATTATGAAAACAGCAGCTGATACGATGAAAAAAGTTTCATTAGAATTAGGCGGTAAATCGCCCAATATCATTTTTGCTGATGCTGATTTTGAAACGGCAGTCGATTATGCCTTATTTGGTATCTTTGCAGGGTCTGGTCAAGTCTGTTCAGCTGGTTCAAGGATCCTTGTCGAAGAAAGCATCTATGATCAATTCGTCCAACGTTTTGTCGAACGAGCTAAGCAAATTCAAGTAGGACCAGGAAATACATCTGGAACAGAGATGGGTCCGCTTGTCAGTCAGGAACACTTAGAAAAAGTTCTTTCATATATTGAAATAGGAAAACAGGAAGGTGCGACAGTTGCTTGCGGAGGAAAGCGGATTGTTAGCAACGGGTTAGAAAAAGGTTATTTTGTTGAACCCACCGTTTTTGTCGATGTGAACCAAGAAATGAGAATTGTCCAAGAGGAAATCTTCGGTCCTGTTGTTGTGATTCAGAAGTTCAAGGACGAAGCAGAAGCTATAAAACTTGCAAATGGTACGGTATATGGGTTAGCCGGTGGTGTGTTTACCAATAATGGAGCAAAGGGCTTGCGGGTCATTAAAAAGCTGCGTGCAGGGATTACTTGGGTAAATTCCTACCATCCCACTTATAACGAAGCACCATGGGGAGGCTATAAGCAAAGTGGGATTGGGCGCAGCCTTGGAACGTTTGGGCTTGAAGAATTTCAAGAAATAAAACAGATTAATATCAATTTACAGGTTGAGCCGGTTGGCTGGTTTTCTAAATAATTCACTAGTAGGAGGAATATAAATTATGAGTATCGATTTAGAACGAGAATTAAAAAGTGAGCAAAATAAAAATGTAAGTGAATATATTAATAAGGTTCTAAGTTTAATAGAAAAAGAGGAAATTAACGAAGCGGAAGCAGCTTGGATTACGAAAGAAACCGTTGACGGCTTCCGTGAGCACGTCAACCCAGGCTTCCTAGAATACCGCAAAACAGTTACTGAAGGCGGCCAATTTGCGGCAGTGGAATGGTCTGATAATGGATCATGCTTTAAGGATGTTAATGGTAAGGAATACATTGATTGTCTTGGCGGCTTTGGCATCTATAATGTGGGTCATCGAAATCCTAAGGTGGTTAAGGCGGTAACTGACCAATTAAAACGTCAGGCGCTTCATAGTCAGGATTTGCTGGACCCGCTTCGTGCGATGTTAGCAAAAATCTTAGCTGATATCACTCCAGGCGATTTAAAGTATGCCTTTTTTACAAACAGCGGGACAGAAAGTGTGGAAGCAGCCTTAAAGCTTGCGAAAATGTACAGTGAGCGGACAACATTTATTTCTACTACTCGTGCATTCCACGGGAAAAGTTTAGGCTCATTGTCAGGAACGGCGAAAGGGATGTTCCGTAAACCATTCTTACCGTTAATACCAGGCTTCCGTCATGTGCCTTTTGGTGATATTGACATGATGAGAAAAACGTTTGAGGTCTGCGCTGCCGTTGGTGAAGATGTGGCTGCTGTTCTTTTAGAGCCGATTCAAGGCGAAGGAGGAATTATCCTTCCACCGGAAAACTATTTAAAACAAGTTCGTGAGCTTTGTGATCAATATGGATCCTTGCTTATTTTTGACGAAGTGCAAACGGGAATGGGACGGACTGGAAAGATGTTTGCGGCTGAATTGTATGAAGTTGTTCCGGATATTATCTGTTTGGCAAAAGCATTTGGCGGTGGCGTGATGCCAGCTGGTGCTGTTGTAGCTACAGAAAATGTCTTTAATAGCTGGTTTGATAATCCGTTTATGCATACAACAACCTTTGGTGGCAATCCGTTAGCCTGTGCGGCAGCGATTGCGACAATTGGCGTATTAATTGAAGAGAAACTACCAGAAAGAGCTGCGGAAGTTGGAGCCTATTTCCTTGAAGAACTGAAAAAAGCAGCAAAAGGCCATGAAGATAAGGTTCAAGAGATCCGTGGTCAAGGCTTAATGATTGGCATTGAATTCCATCAAGATGAAATCGGCTACGACGTCTCAAAAGGAATGTTTGATAGAGGGGTTCTTGTAGCAGGGACCTTGATCAACTCGAAAACCATCCGCATCGAGCCGGCTCTGACAATTAGTTATGATGAAGTCGATAAAGTGGTCAGCACCTTCAAAGAAGTTTTAGTACAAATAAATGCATAAAGATTTTTTATAATAAGGGGGGAGCAAGGTAGTGGAAAAGAAATATGTCAAGCTCCAAACAGAGATACCTGGGCCGAAATCGAAGGAAATATTGGAGCAGAGAAATAAATATGTCCCAAAAGGAATCAGTAATAACTGCCATGCCTTTGTTAAAAAAGCACAAGGAGCCCTGGTAGAAGATATGGACGGTAATTGTTATATTGATTTTGCCGGCGCCATTGGGACGATAAACGTTGGGCATTCCCATCCTAGAGTGGTTAGAGCACTTCAGGAACAAGCAAGTCAATTTATCCACACTGGCTTTAATGTGATGATGTACGAATCGTATATTACTTTAGCCGAACGGCTTTGCATGCTTGCCCCTGGTGAATTTGACAAACAGGCTGCCTTTTTTAACAGTGGAGCGGAAGCTGTTGAAAACGCTGTAAAGATTGCTAGGAAATATACAAAGCGTCAAGGAATCATTTCGTTTACTAGGGGGTTCCATGGTCGCACGTTAATGACAATGACGATGACGAGTAAAGTGAAGCCTTATAAGTTTGGCTTTGGACCATTTGCTCCAGAAGTTTACAAGGCGCCATATCCCTATGTGTACCGCCGTCCCGAAGGAATGAATGAGCAGCAATATAGCGCTATGATTATCGAGCAATTTGAACAGTTTTTATTGGCAGAAGTCGCTCCTGAAACGATTGCTGCTGTCGTGATGGAACCTGTTCAAGGGGAAGGCGGTTTTATCGTGCCAGACACCGCCTTTGTTAAACGGGTGAGAGAAATCTGCACCCAGTATGGCATCTTGTTTATTGCCGATGAAATCCAAACAGGGTTCGCACGGACAGGAAAATATTTTGCGATTGATCATTTCGAAGTGGTTCCTGATTTAATTACCATTTCGAAATCAATGGGGGCCGGTGTTCCGATTAGCGGCGTGATTGGCAGGGCAGAAATTATGAGTACTCCAGAAGTTGGAGAAATCGGCGGAACATACGCTGGCAGTCCGCTCGGATGCAGGGCTGCACTGACAGTTTTAGATATTATTGAAAGTGAGCAACTTAATGACCGGGCTCGAAAAATTGGGGACCGAGTAATAGAAAAGATGCAGCATCTTGCTGATCGGTTCGAAGGTATTGGGGATGTGCGCGGACTGGGTGCGATGTGTGCGATGGAAATTGTGCAGGACAGACAATCGAAAACTCCTGATAAAGACGCGACTGGGAAAATTGTTAAAGCTGCAGGCGAACGTGGTTTGATGTTACTTAGCGCGGGGCTTTACAGCAATGTTATTCGCCTTCTTATGCCCATAACAATCACAGATGACCAACTTGAAGAAGGATTGCAAATTCTTGAGGAAGCTATGGAAGCAGTTTATCATAATGATCCTGCCTTATCAGTTGGAGGGGAATAAAAAATGGATAAAGTTAAGCAAAATTATCAAATCTATCCGATGTATCTTAATGGAGAATGGGTTGGCAATGATTATGAGGTTTTAACTGATATTATCAATCCGGCAACAAAGGAAGTTATCGGTGCTGTGCCAACAGGAGGTGCTTATGAAGCAGAAAAAGCTGTTGATGCTGCCCATAAAGCCTTCAAAATCTGGTCAAAGAAAACAGCGGATGAGCGGTACCAACTATTGATGAAATGGTTTTATTTAATAGAAGAGAACAAGCAAGAAATTGCTCGGATTATGACAATTGAGCAAGGGAAACCACTGAAAGAAGCTCTTGGAGAGGTTCAATATGCCAATGGCTTCATCTCTTGGTATGCGGAAGAGGGAAAACGAGTATACGGTGAAACGATTCCAGCTTCCCACCCTAATAAAAGAATACTAGTTAGAAAAGAACCAGTCGGTGTGATTGCAGCGATTACCCCTTGGAACTTCCCAGCGGCAATGATTACGAGAAAAGTAGCACCAGCCCTTGCAGCAGGCTGTACCGCTGTTGTAAAGCCGGCAAACCAAACACCGCTTACAGCATTAAAAATGGCTGAGCTTGCCCATGAAGCAGGTATCCCTGCCGGTGTATTAAACGTGATAACTGGGAGGTCCTCAGAAATTGGAGAAGTATGGCTGAAGGACCCACGCGTGACGAAAATTACCTTTACAGGATCGACAGAGGTTGGAAAAACATTGATGCGCGGGGCGGCGGAAACTGTCAAAAAGGTTTCACTTGAGCTTGGCGGGAATGCTCCATTTATCGTTATGGATGATGCTAATTTAGCGAAAGCCGCTGAAGGCCTTGTCCAATCGAAATTTCGCAATGCAGGTCAGACTTGTATTTGTACTAACCGAGTATTTGTGCAAGAAGAGATAGCAGACAAATTTATTAAGCTATTTCAAACAGAATTAGAAAAGCTTAAGGTCGGCAACGGATTGGAAGAGGGAACTGATATTGGCCCATTAATAGATCTAGCCGCTTATAATAAAGTAGAAGGCTTGGTCAAGGAGGCAGTTAGTAAGGGAGGAAAAGTCACTTATACCGGACTCAAACCTGCAGTAGACAACGGCTATTTCTATGCCCCAACTATACTGACTAATATTAACGATGATATGGAATGTATGAAAGATGAGATCTTTGGCCCACTGGCTCCCATTTCAACTTTTAAAACGGAAGAGGAAGTCATTGAACGGGCAAATAATTCCTGTTACGGATTAGCTGCCTATGTGTATACAGAAAATTTAAGCCGTTCGTTTAGAATTACGGAACAGCTGGAGTACGGAATCATTGGTCTGAATGATGCGCTGCCTTCCGTCGTTCAAGCGCCATTCGGCGGCTTTAAAGAGAGCGGCCTTGGACGTGAAGGTGGTCATTATGGGATTGAAGAGTTTTTAGAAGTAAAATATATTTCGATTGGTTTGGATTTATAGCAGTCATTTTTTCTTCGTGAGAAACCTCGACTAAAAGCTACAATCATGCAAGGGGAGTATGCGCTCGGGTATCGCGAGGACAAACCATTAAGTAGAATGCTACCAGCTTGGCCGTTTGAAGAAAGTTTAATTAAAGGTAAATCTATTTTAATAGGAACAAGCCGTGCATTTTGAGAACCTCATACACGACTTGTTCTTTTTATTTTAATTTGATGAAATTTAAGATTATTATCAGTTTTATTAAACAATTTACTTCAAATTGATTGTCCTGCTGTGTTACGATAGCGTATAAAAGCAAACTGGGAAATGAGGGTGGGGTAAGTGATTAAAACAATTTTGTTTGACGTAGATGGGGTACTTTTAAGCGAGGAGCATTATTTTGATGCTTCCGCCTTAACCGTTTGGGAGATGTTGATTAGCTGTAATTACTTGGGACTTGAACCAGAGCAGTTTATAACTGATTATAGTGAAGATGAAATCAAGGAAATAAGAGAGTTAGTATTTGAAAACGATAAAGTTCTCAAGTTTATGAAATCACGCGGCTTAAACGCCAACTGGGACATGATCTATCTATCATTCTGCCACCAACTTATCCACCTGTTGTCACAAATTAAGGATACTGAATTTGAGAAAATCACTAAATGGTGTCAGGCACCAATCACCAGAGAAACATTATTGGAGATTGGCAGGGTGTTGAGTAATTATCGTGTAAAGATGAATTTCAGTTTGTTTGTGGAAGAGTTTTCACGCTCAGAAGCAACGAAGCAGGAATTGTTTAGTTATTTGAATGAGTTGGCGAAGGAGAAGCTTGGGGTCGAAACTTCTATTTTTAAAAAGGGAGAACTTTGGTCTGTTTGTGAGCATGTATCCCAAGAATGGTATGTGGGGGATGAACATGTTCTTGCCTCTACGGGAAGACCCTCGGTTCAAAAGGGGAAAAAGGGCTTTCTTTCAAATGAAACCACATTAGCTCCGAGGCAGGAAATTGATGAGTTATTTAAATTCTTAAATTCATCAGGTTTCACGATTGGAATCGGGACAGGCAGACCTGAATTAGAAACAATTCAGCCGTTCCAGCATTTAGATTGGTTAAAGCATTTTGAAGTGAATCGGATCGTCACCGCTGATGAAGTACTAATGGCGGAAAAAGAGCTGCCCGAAAGGAAGTCGCTGTCGAAGCCGCATCCATTTACATATATCATGGGACTTCTCGGAAAAGAAGCATCGATTCAGGATTGTTTAAATACGCGTTTGCCGCTTGAAAATGCGGAGACAGTTCTAGTGGTTGGCGACTCATTGGCGGATTTGTTAGCGGCTAAACAACTGGGCTGCCCGTTTGCTGCGGTGTTAACTGGTCTGTCAGGAAAAGATGCGAGAAGTGATTTTGAAAAGCATGAAGCAGAATATATTCTTGATACGGTGCTCGATTTGAAAGGGATATTATAGGTGCAAAAAAGAGGGATTGCTTAATCGCAATCCCTCTTCCCCTGTCTAGATACTTTCTACTTTTTCTATTTCCATACTTCCCGGTTCAAAAGAATCCACATTTGATAACTCCAAGACTTGTGCTTCCTCTAGTCCATCAATTAATTTTAAGGCGTGAATGACATTAGCATTTAATGTCTTATCCAGGGTTAAAACCATGATAGCTTCGCCGCCGACCTCTGTTCGACCAACCTGCATTGTTCCAATATTAATTTGGTGATCACCCAATAGAGAACCGACCTTACCGACCATCCCTGGTACGTCACGATGCTTAATATATAACAGGTATTTTTCTGGTTTGACATCAATCCGGTATTGATTGATTTTTAGAATTCTAGCTCCGTAGCCGTTTAAGACCGTAGCACCGATTTTGGCCGTCTCAAAATTATTGGTAACACTCAGTTCCATATAATTTGCAAAGCCTTTATTCGAAGCATTTTTTACAACGTTATAGGAAACTCCTTGTTCCTTCAACAGGTGAAGAGCATTAATTAAATTGACCGAATCGCTTAAATGATAAGATAGGACACCTTTAAGCATTGTTCGGGTTAACAATTCTGTATCTTCATCGATTAATTCGCCATAATAATTAATTTCAATTTTAGTAGGTGCCTGCTTGTTTAATAATTGAATGACAAGCTGCCCCATTTGATCACCAAGCAGTAAGTATGGCTGCAGTTTCGCCTGTGTTTCTCCTGACATTTGCGGCATATTAACCGCGTTTTGAATGGATTGAGATTCGAAAATCTCAATGATTTCTGCACTTACCTCTTGGGCAACTTTTTCTTGAGCTTCAACCGTGGAAGCCCCTAGATGCGGTGTTACAATAATATTTGGATTTTGCAGTAATTCTGGGTCGGCAACAGGCTCTTTTTCAAAAACATCAAGGGCTGCTCCAGCCACATGCCCTGTCTGAATGGCTCTAACTAGTGCCTTTTCGTCGATAACACCGCCGCGCGCACAATTAACAAAACGGACCCCTTTTTTGGTTTTTCGCAAATAGTCATCATTAATAAGTCCTCTTGTGTCATTGGTTAGAGGTGTATGAATCGTAATAAAATCTGATTCTTGAGCAATTAAATCGAGACTGGCTTTTGTCATGCCCAGTTTCTTTGCGCGCTCTTCAGTTAGATAGGGATCAAACCCTAAAATGTTCATCCCAAAGCTTTTTGCTCGTTTCGCCACTTCAGTTCCAATTTTACCCATGCCAATTACGCCAAGTGTTTTCTTATATAATTCCACCCCTTTAAAGGAGTTACGGTCCCATTCGCCGGAGGTCGTTTTCTGATGGGCTTGGGGAATTTTTCTTGCTAATGATAACATCATTGCCAAGGTATGCTCCGTTGCTGCAATTGTATTAGCACCAGGTGCATTGATGACAATAATCCCTTTTCTAGTTGCCGCATTCACATCTATGTTATCGACACCGACACCTGCTCTAGCGATCACACGGAGACGGCCAGCTGCTTTGAGCAGTTCTTCACTTACTTTCGTTTGGCTCCGGACAATAAGAGCATCGTATTGGCCAATGATGGTTTTTAATTCGTCTGTCGGAAGTGTTGGCTGTCGGTCCACCGTAAAATTAGGATGATCTAATAAGCTTTTCAACCCCGTATTGCTAATACCATCGGTAACAAGGACTTTAAACATTTTTGAATCCTCCTTTAATTTCTAATAAAAAACGTCCCTCATAACAGACAGAATTGTCTTGTTATGAGGGACGTGAATAAACGCGTGGTGCCACCCTCTTTTGCTGCAAAATAAAAGCAGCCTCAACAAGTTAACGGTTTCAACCGGGCACCGCCTACTAAAACTTTCGGCGGCCAGTTCAGAAGGGCTGGGCATCTTAAGAAAATTGCACTGGTTCGCAGCAAGCACCAGCTCTCTGAAGCATTTTCTTAATACCGTCTTCGTCATCACTTTTCATTTATGGAAGATATCTAAAAGATTGAAATTTCAAAAAATAACTGAATATAGTGATTATTCTACAACCATACCTTCAATCTTGTAAAGGGATAAAAAAGAAAAAATATTTCAAATTTTTGTGAAAAATTTTGCTCAATAAAAGTAATCCCTTTATAATACGGTAGTAAGCGGTTATATTGTAATTGCTAGAAACAAACCTATTGTAAAAAAATAAAGAGAATCATATAATGTCTACAACAGAGAAACAAATGTATGTCTTGAGTGGACAAAAAATGGGAGGGTAAAACATGAAAGCAATCTCGATTGGGTTATTGGGTTTAGGCACTGTAGGTTGTGGGGTAGTAAAAATTATTGAAAAAAATCAAGATAAATTAATCCACCAGGTGGGCTGCCCGGTTGTAATAAAAAAGATACTTGTCCAAGATGTACATAAAATTAGACCAGTTGAAATAGATGCTAAGGTTTTAACCTCAAACACGGAAGAAATCCTTTTCGATAAGGAAATTGATGTTGTAATCGAGGTAATGGGCGGAGTGCAAGATACAAAAGATTATTTAATCACTGCTCTTCGTCAAGGTAAGCATGTTGTTACTGCGAATAAGGATCTAATGGCCTTGCATGGTTCGGAACTGTTAACCGTAGCTTCTGAACACGGCTGTGATTTGTTTTATGAGGCAAGTGTTGCCGGAGGTATCCCAATTCTGCGAGGATTAGTCGATGGGCTTGCCTCTGACCGAATTAAGCAGCTGATGGGAATTGTAAATGGAACAACCAATTATATATTAACCAAAATGAGCGACGAAGGCCGTTCCTATGAAGAGGTCCTCAAGGAAGCACAGAATCTTGGGTTTGCTGAAGCAGATCCTACCTCGGATGTAGAAGGACTAGATGCCGCCCGTAAAATGACAATCTTAGCGACATTAGGCTTTTCGATGCATATTGATTTGGAAGATGTTCAGGTATTCGGTATTTCGAAGGTAACCGATGAAGATTTGCGCTATGGAAAACAATTAGGATATACGATGAAACTAATTGGCTATGCCCATCGTGAAGGGGAAAAAGTCGAGGTAAGTGTGGCCCCTACTTTCTTATCAAATAATCATCCACTTGCTTCGGTACAAAATGAATACAATGCTGTTTACGTTTATGGTGAATCGGTTGGTGAAACTATGTTTTATGGACCAGGTGCTGGAAGCTTGCCAACTGCAACCGCAATTGTTTCGGACTTAGTCGCGGTAATCAAAAATCTAAGGCTTGGGGTAAATGGACGAAGTGCTGTGACACCTCAATATCCAAAGCAATTAAAAGATAATGGGGAGAAATACTCTAAATATTTCTTAAGGATTCATGTGAAAGATGAGGTTGGTGTTTTCGCTGATATCACCACCATCTTTGCAAAATATGGAGTCAGCTTTGAAAAGATCTTACAGCTGCCTGTTAAGAAAAATGAAACATCAGAAATTGTTTTAGTAACACATCGAGCATCATTAACTAATTATGATCAAATTTTACAAGAATTAAATGATCTCAAGGCAGTTAAGGAAATAAAAAGTGCGTATCGGGTAGTGAGGAAATCGTTATAAGCTGGCCAGGATTATTAGAAGAATATATACGAGTAAGCCAATCCCATTATCAAATGATGAAAAGGCAGTGACTGAACATATTCGAGGAGTTGTCTATAGTGACATTAAATGATCGTTTTACCATCAAAGTACCTGCAAGTACAGCAAATCTAGGTCCAGGGTTTGATTCAATGGGACTAGCTGTTGATTTGTATTTGACGTTAGAGGTGGAGGAGAGCCAAAAGTGGGATATTCGGTCTGCTTGTGATGAATTGAAATCCCTCCCAACGGATGAGACCCATTTTATCTGTCAGATTGCTATTAAAACGGCATCTAACTATGGCATCGGATTACAGCCTTGCAAAATAAAAGTCGAAAGTGATATACCGCTAGCACGTGGGCTTGGTTCAAGTGCTGCAGCGATAGTTGCGGGGATTGAACTAGCGGATACGGTAGGAAAGCTAGGTCTAACCCAGCAAGAAAAGCTGCTAATCGCAACAGAGATTGAGGGTCATCCAGATAATGTGGGTGCTTCTCTTTTCGGTGGACTAGTCATCGGCTCATATAAACAAAATGAAGTAGATATACTAAGCTTTTCTAATATTACTTTTGAGATGGTAGCAGTTATTCCAGATGAGATCCTCTTAACAAAGGACTCACGCGGGGTGCTTCCAGCAGCTTTTTCCCGTGAAGAAGCGATTCAAGCTTCTTCTACTGCTAATCTTTTGGTAGCGGCCCTATTAACTCAAAACTGGGAGATGGCAGGGAAAATGATGGAGCAGGACCTTTTTCACCAACCCTACCGAAAACCATTGATTAACTTCTATCAAGAAATAGTAGATATCGCTAAATCAAATGGTGCATTCGGAGTGGCACTAAGCGGTGCAGGACCAACTGTTCTTTGTTTTACGGAGAAGGGAAAAGGAAACCAGCTCGCACAAGGAATCCAAAGTGCATTTTCAACTATGTCAGCGAAGATACTAAATATAGATTATAGTGGAAGCAGGGTTAATATGGTGGAGAGATTTATTAAATAATCTCTCCACTTTTATTTTCATCCGTTCGAAGGTATTGCTCAAACTCCTCTGTGTTTAACGGTTTGCTGAATAAATAGCCCTGCATTTGAATGCAATTTTTCGATAGTAAAAAATCTCTTTGATACTCTTTTTCGACGCCCTCTGCGATTACATTGAGATGGAGACTGCGAGCAAGGTTAATAATCGCCTCTGGGATCTCTGAATTTGCATAATCTTCATGGATATCTTGAATGAATGATTTATCAATTTTCAAGGTATCGATTGGTAAATTTCTCAAATAGCTTAAGGAAGAATATCCTGTTCCAAAATCATCAATCGAAATAGCAATGCCCATGCTTTTAAGCAATTTAAGTGATTGAATAATTTCCGTTGAATTATTCAAGAGAATGCTTTCGGTAATTTCTATTTCAAAATTATTAGAACCCAATTGACTTTCCTTCAGAATCTCTGTGACATGTTTTACCATGCTAAAAGGTTCATGAAATTGATGGGCCGAGAAATTAACTGAAACTGAAATCGGGTTAGGACGGTTACGATTCCACTTGCACACCTGATGACAAGCTTCCTTCATAACAAATTCCCATAAAGGATGGATTAAGCCAATATCTTCAGCAATCGGAATAAACAGTTCGGGTGAGACAAATCCGAGTTCATCATCATTCCATCTTAATAGTGCCTCAGCTCCATAAATTTTACCGGAATCAACAGTAACCTTCGGTTGATAATAAACTTCTACCTTGCCATTTTCAATGGCCTTCCGTAACTTAGCTTCAAGTTTTGGTCTTTCAATGTTCGACTCTATTAATTTCTCGGTATAAACGATGACTTTGTTACCACCTTGCTTTTTCGCAGAGTACATTGCAACGTCAGCATAAACAACGAGCGCTTCCATATTTTTTGTATGCTCTGGAAATAAGCTAATACCGCAGCTTGCACTGAGATAAATTTCGTTGCCATCTAATAGATAGGTTTTTTTAAGAGTATTGACAACTTTTTCTGCTGTAGCTTTTGTTCCTGAGAGGTCAAGATTCATTAGCAAAATAATAAATTCATCACCGCCTTGTCTAGTAATGATACTATTGTTACTAGGCAAACACGCAGTAATCCGCTCGGCAACGATTTTCAGTATTTCATCCCCTTTGTTATGTCCAAAAGAGTCATTCACCTGTTTAAAACGATCCAAATCAATGAATAAAACCGAAACCGTTTCACCGGTTTCTTTTGCGTGTTCGATAGTAGGTTTTAATTTTTCTGAAAAATATCTTCTGTTTGACAAACCAGTTAATGGATCATGATATGCCTGGTATTCAATTAATTCTTTGCTCTTATTCAAATCATTCACATAGTTCTGCAAATCATTAGATAAGGCATTCACATTTTCCGTAAGCAGGCCTAATTCATCTTTTCGTTTTAAGTGTAATTTATTATTAAAGTTACCTTGTGCAATTTCATTCACTTGCTCAACGATATAACCGATTGGCTGTGTAATCGAACGGGAAAAAATCAAACTGATAATAAATACGATAATCATAATAAAGAAGGAAAGTAAAATATGAACAAAAAATTCATGAGTGAGTTCTTCCTCAATGAGCCCATAATTATAAACAAGGCCGATGACAAATGGTTCAGAGGGTGTGGAGAAAACCGGTACAAAGGTTTTCATTATATCTTTACCATTAAGATCATCCCTGTAGGATTGCACTTGTTTTGAATTTATCGCCTGTTTAATAAATTTTGCATCAACTTGATAGTTTTTATATCTATATGATCCGTACCATACTGGTTTGGCAGAAATACGAATATAACTATTACCGTTTAAAGTGACAACTTCTTTCTTTTTACCGAAGTTCTTTGGATTGAACACTGTCAATTCTAAGATGCCTCGTTCATTTGTAAAACCTTTTATTACTTCCCCAGGTCCAAATCGTCGTTCATACTCTAATACTTCATTGTCACGAAAATAAGGATTGATAATATAGTTGGTCGTGCCATCAAAATAATAGCCCCATTTATCCGTATGCTTGGGATTGGAAGAAGCAATCTCAATCGGCCCAGACCAAAAGTAAGGCAAGGTTAAACCTTTTCCAACAGAAACAGGCGTTAACGCAAACAATTGGTGAAATGCATCATACCAATATCCCCATCCCTTGGTAGACATATTAATTTCCTTATGGTCTGATGACCGAACACCAATAATATCATCTGCAGTTTTCGCTAACAGGGTTATATGCGATACCCTTACTTCTTGGGCAAGTTTCTTTAGTTGCTCATTTGTAATATCATGATAGTTAGGTGGCAGTGCATGTTTTATCGCTAACGATGCTGTCCTTAATTCTCTGGCATGAATATCTTCAACATACAATGTGCCTTCTCTTATATTCTCAACTTGGAATGACACTTCCTGAGTGATCATTTCAATTTCTCTTTCATTAGTTTCGAGCAGCTGGTTTTTTGAACGAATATAATGAAAGGCATTATTGGTTAATAAAATCAAAAAAACCAACAAGCAAAAAATCAATGGCATCTTTTTTTTGATGGACAATGACGCAACACTCCAATTAAACTGTGACCCACCCATTTTTATAGGGGAGGAGTCACAGCAATTTGTTATAACTTCACTACCAAACAGGATTTTAACCTTTCAAACCTTCCAACCATTCTTTATAACATTCATCACAAAGTGATTCATTTCTTTCCTGGTTTGAGGATACAAATGAGACATAGTGCAACTGTCTTTCTTCAATCTCAGTGGTACAATAAAAACATTTTTCAGGCATAGAAATCCTCCTCTAGTTATACTTATTTCTATAGTTTTTTCCATTATTTATTTTTATTACATAGAAAAAATCCCCACTTATGTTTAAATTAACAATTGATTGTGTTTTCCTTCCTACTCGTACACTTATTACTCCCAATATGGTAAAATAGTGTAAATATTGCGAAAATGGAAAGGGGGACGATCATTTGAATCTGCCGATCATTCAAACAAAGCTGCGCATTCCAGTTGTAAAAGATGACTTTATCAGAAGGGCTAAGCTCACTCAGAAAATGAAGAGAATCCCTGAATACCCTTTGACCCTTATTCATTCTGGGGCTGGTTTTGGGAAAAGTACGGCACTTGCTTTATTTATGAGGGATGAAAAAATTCCAGGCTGCTGGTACTCCATTTCATCGATCGATGATGATATCCTGCCTTTTCTCACCTATATCATCCATTCCATTCGCGGAATTACTCCTGACTTTGGAACCGAACTAGTTACATACATCGAATCAATGGATCGTTATATTCGCGATGAGGAATTAGGTGTTTTGTGTTCCCTGTTTATTAATGAAATCCTATTGATAAATGAAGAGATTACTTTAATCCTCGATGACTTCCATCAAATTGAACATTCCTATGCCATCAATAGCTGGATTGAAAAATTACTTGAACACATCCCTGCCAATTTTCATTTAGTTATTTCAAGCCGGAGCTGTCCAGGATGGAAGCATCTGACGAAAATGAAGGTCTGTGGGCAATTATTAGAGATTACAAGAGATGACCTCGTCCTTACGATTGAAGAAATGGAACTGTTATTAACAGATCTTTACGGATTAGAAGTTGAATCGCAACACCTCCAAACCATCTACCAAATGACAGAAGGCTGGGTTATAGCTTTGTGCATGATTGCCACTCAGATTCCACTAAAGAATGATATATCTGAGCTTTTTGAACACTCTTCGCATTCCCTTCAAGACTTTTTTCAGTATTTAGTAATGGAAGTCTTTTCAAAGCAGCCCCTAATTATCCAGCAGTTTCTAGAACAAACTTCAATCTTTGAAGAGATGGAGGAAGAAATATGTGATGAGGTAATTGGGATTCATGGAGCCTCCAGTATGCTTGAACAGCTAAAAGATCGAAATTTATTTATCCAAAAGATTGGATTAACCCACTACCGTTATCATTCCTTATTTAAAGAGTTTCTCGAAAATGTTTTTCAAAAAAATAACCCGGGAAACTATGCTAGCCTCCACGAAAAATGTGCTCGTTTTTATGAGAAAAGGAAACTGTGGGAGGCAGCACTCCATCATTATAAAAAAATCAATCACTATCAAGCGATTGCCTCCATCTTACAATTGAATGGCTTAACGATGCTTGAAAGCGGAAAATTGGAAAGCTTATTTGATCAGTTAACGATGATACCTGATTCGAATATGGATGTTTATTACCATCTTTGGTATTTAAAAGCAGAAGTCCATCGCTATCGTTCCCACTATACAGAGGCAGAGGATTGTTATAATCGGACCTATTCTATGGCAGAAAAAAGGCAAGATTATCTTGGGATGAGTCAAGCATTAGAAGGGAAAGCCAAAATTTATCTAGATACAATTCAGCCGCAGCATGCTGAGAGGTATTTATATGAGGCAATAACCTATCGAGAAAAAACCAATGGTTCAGTTGAGGAAAAGGGTAAACTTTATCAATTGCTATCGGAGAATCTGCTAAACTCGGGTAAATCATCAGAGGCAGAAAAATGGATCAAAAAGACACAGGAATCGAAGTCTTCAAGTCCGGACGGAAATTTACAAGCAAGATTGTATTTAAGAACCGGGCGTTTTGATGAGGCGAAGAAATTGCTTTATCTGTTTCAAGAGGAAAAGAGCGGGGCTAAGGTTACGTCCCTGCCGCAAGCACACCGTGAAACCAATTTATTACTATCATTAATTGAAGCGTTTACGGGCGAGGGGTTAAAGGCAAAAGAACTTGCTCAAGCGGGAATTCAGCAAGGAATAAGCCTAAAGGCCCCATTTGTTGAGGCTTGTGGCTGGATCCGCATGGGTCATTCCGTACAGATTCTAAATAAATATGAATTAAACTTAGCTGAAAACTGCTACCAGACTGCTTTAGAAATTATGGATCAATTGAATGTCGACAGAGGGAAAGCGGAACCACTAATGGGTCTCTGTATTTTATATGGAACGAGTGGAGAACTCCAACGGGCCTTAGATGCAGGCGAAAAAGCTCTTCAAGAGACAGAGAAAGTCCATGATGTCTGGCTTTCTGCTTTAATTACTCTTTGCATGGGGATCGCCTGTATTTATAACCAACGGCTACCTAAGGCCCATCTATTTTTAGAAAAAGCCAATTCTTTATTCGAGCAATGTGAAGATTCATTTGGGCTGATGTTAAGCAATTTCTGGTTTTCCTATATTTTTTATTTACAGAAAGAAACAGATTTATTTATGAAAACGATGACTGAATTCTTACGTTCCGTCCAAGATCACGATTTTGAATTCTTTTTTCAGAAGAGATCTGTATTTAGTCCAAAGGATTTGCAAGTGTTTGTACCTTTGTTAATTGAATGCAGGAAAGTGGAAATTCAAAAACCATATGTCGAGAAAATACTTCGGGAAATGGGAGTGGCAATGTTTGATGCACATCCTGGTTATACAATTCGGGTTCAAACTCTTGGTCAGTTCAAACTATGGCTCGGTGAGAAGGAAGTTAGGGAGAAGGATTGGCAAAGAGAAAAAGCCAAGGAGTTGTTTCAGTTATTAATTACAGTAAGTGAATCGATTGCCAAGGATGAAATCATTCAGATCCTTTGGCCCTATCAAGATAAAAAAAGTGCGGACCGTGATTTTAAAGTGGCCTTAAATAGTCTGCAAAATGTGCTGGAACCATTACGGAAGGCGAGAGCTGCACCATTTTTTATAATAAGGGAAGGCTTGTTCTATGGGCTAAATCCGAATGCTGTGATTGAATTAGATACGATCCAATTTCAAACATGGATTCTAGAAGGATTACAAGAATCTGATCCTGATAAAGTCATTAACTTTTTAGAAAAGGGCTTGCAACTTTATCAAGGAGAATACTTACCTGACCGCCGTTATGATGATTGGTGTATTAACAAAAGAGAGAGCATGCTCGTTTATTTTTTACGAGGGGCCGAGAAAATGGCCCAGTTAATGGTTCGCAAGGAAAATTACGAGACGGCTATATTCTGGTGTGAAAAAATCCTTGAACGCGACCGAACATGGGAAGAAGCGTATCGTTTGCTTATGTATTGTTATTACCGGAAAAATAACCGTCCTCAAGCGATGAAATGGTATCAAAAATGTACAGAAGTATTAGAGGAAGAACTAGGAGTAACTCCGTTAGAACCGACCAAACATATGTATCAGATGATCATTGAATCAGAAAAAGTCATACATCCAATGAAGCAGCCTTAATAAGAGGCTGCCTCTATTTTTGTAACTAGTTTGTAACTTTCATCTCCTATCATAAAATCAAAGCTATGCCATTTTGATATTAAACATTTTAAGGGGGAAAAAGAGTGAAGGGTAAAAGAGGGAAATGGGCAATTTTAGGTTTACTTATTTTTGTGATGATGTTTGCCAATGCATGCAGCTCAGATCAATCATCATCAGACTCGAAAGACAATGGTGGTTCGGAAAATAAAGATCCAATCAAAATTGGCGTGCTTGCCTCCAAAACTGGGGCTTTAGAAGCCTATGGAAAACAAACCTTAAGAGGCTTTGAGCTAGGCCTTGATTATGCAACCGAAGGTAAATTGGAGGTTGCTGGAAGAAAAATCGAATTCATTGTGGAAGATACAGAAACGAAGCCGGAAGTAGCCGTGCAAAAAGCAACAAAGCTGTTAGAGGAAGATAAGGTAGATTTCCTTGTTGGATCCTCCAGTTCTGCGGATACCTTGGCCGTCTTACCGCTCGCTGAAGAATATCAAAAGATCATGGTGGTTGAACCTGCAGCTGCTGATAGCATTACAGGTTCAGAGTTTAATAAGTATATGTTCCATTCAGCACGTAACTCTTCTCAAGATGCCGTAGCAGGTGCTGCCGCGATTGCAAAAAAAGGAGTGAAAATAGCAACACTTGCTCCGGATTATTCGTTTGGTCGTGATGGCGTTGCTGCCTTTAAAGAAGCGGCCCAAAAGCTGGGTGCTGAAATCGTGAAGGAAGAATATGCGGATCCAGCAGCGACAGATTTTACTTCTAATATTCAAAAAATCGTTGACGCAAAACCTGATTACTTATTTGTGGTATGGGCCGGAGCAAACTCCCCTTGGAAACAGTTGTCTGATATGAAGGTTCAAGAAAAAGGAATCAAAATTTCGACTGGGGCCCCGGATATTGCTGCTTTATCAACAATGGAGCCGTTGATTGGGATGGAAGGTTTTACTGTTTATTATCATGACCTGCCGACAAATAAAATTAACGACTGGCTCGTAGCGGAACATAAGAAGAGATTTAACAACGAAGTTCCTGATTTATTTACCCCAGGGGGGATGAGTGCTGCTATTTCGATTGTAGAGGCATTGAAGAAAACGGAAGGTTCTGCAGATGCTGATAAATTAATCGAAACGATGGAAGGTATGAGCTTTGAAACACCGAAAGGAAAGATGACTTACCGACCAGAGGATCACCAGGCACTGCAAACCTTGTATGCAATTAAGCTAGAGAAGAAAGATGGTGTTCCATACCCTGTCCCAGTACTGATCAGGGAGCTATCTCCTGAAGAAACTGCACCGCCAATTCGGAATAAATAAGTTAAAGTGATCTCAACTGATAAAAAATGACGAGGGTTTGACCTACATAAATTGCTGGTCACCCTCTTCCTTATTTTACGCTAAGAACTTAGGTGGTGGAACGAATGTCTACACTTATTGAAACCGATGATTTATCAATTACGTTTGGCGGTCATACTGCAGTTGATTCCGTCAGTATTTCTGTTCCTGAAAAACACTTCAAATCAATTATTGGACCAAATGGGGCCGGGAAAACAACCTTTTTCAACCTGTTAAGCGGACAATTAACTCCTACTAAAGGAAAAATATATTATCGCGGCAAAGATATTACGAGATTTTCATCTACGAATCGAACCAGGGTGGGAATCGGCCGTTCTTTTCAAATCACTAATGTCTTTCCAAATCTAACAGTCTTAGAAAATGTAAGGTTAGCCGTTCAATCGCAAGCGGGAATTCGTTACCAAATGTTGTTCCACTATAAAAAGTACCGGGTATTTGAAGAAAAGGCTCTTGAGTGGCTGAAATTGGTCCTATTAGATGAAAAAAAGAATTCACTAGCAAGTAACCTCGCGCATGGGGAAAAGCGGAAGCTTGAGATTGCGATGCTGCTGGCTCTTGAAACTGAAGTACTTTTATTAGATGAGCCAACAGCGGGGATGTCGCTTGAAGAAGTTCCAGCGATATTAGAAGTTATTAAGAAAATAAAAGAACAAGCGAACCGGACGATTGTCCTGATTGAACACAAAATGGATATGATTTTGGATCTATCAGATTCAGTGATGGTGTTATTTAATGGAAGACTGCTAGCAGACGGAACTCCGGAAGAAATCATGAAAAATGAAACCGTTCAGTCTGCCTATTTAGGAGGTCATTTTGATGAACGACCTGTTGAAGCTTGATAAAGTAGAGACGCATATTGGTCAATATCATATTCTACAAGGTGTTTCCTTTGAGGTGAAAAAAGGCGAAGTAACGGTCCTGCTTGGAAGAAATGGGGCAGGTAAAACGACGACATTACGGACCATTATGGGACTAAATCCAGCTTCGAAGGGAAGTATTGCTTTTAAAGGAGAATCAATACAAACACTTCCCACCTATACCATTGCTAAAAAGGGTATCGGCTATGTCCCCGAAGATCAAGGGATTTTTGCAGGTTTAACCGTAGAGGAAAATATGCGCGTGGCGATTCAGAAAGAAAATGAAGAAACGGCTAAAAGGATGGATTCGATTTTAGAGTTGTTTCCAGACTTGAAAAAGTTTTGGAAAAAACCAGGCGGCCTTTTAAGCGGCGGGCAAAAACAAATGCTTTCGATTGCCAGAGCCTATGTAAATGAAAACGAGCTCTTGTTAATTGACGAGCCTAGTAAAGGCTTGGCCCCTATCGTGGTTGAGAAGGTGATGGAATCTATTTTACAAATGAAAGATCAAACCACCATTGTGATAGTGGAACAAAATTTTATGATGGCAAGCACGATTGGTGATTGCTTTTACATTATCGATGATGGAAGAACTGTAAGTCAGGGAACAATGAAGCAATTAAAAGAAGATGAAGAAATGAAACGAAAATATTTAGGGATTGCGTAAGGAAGGGGGAAAATCTTTGTGGAATTACTCATGAATTTAACCTTAAATGGCTTGGCAACAGGGATGCTGATTTTTTTATTAGCCGCCGGTTTAACCCTCATTTTCGGTTTGATGGACGTGCTGAATTTTGCTCATGGCGGGTTATTTGCCTGGGGAGCATATAGTGGTCTTTGGATTTACTCGAAAACAGGCAGCTTTATGATTGGAATTATTGGCGCCATCCTAACAGGTTTCTTGTTAGGGATTATTACCGAAAAGTGGATCATTAAACCGGTGTATGGAAATCATGTCCAGCAAATATTAATTACTCTTGGTTTAATGCTGGTTTTATCCGAAATGCTAAAAGTCATTTGGGGTCCTAACCAAATAACCGCATCGCCCCCCGATTATTTAAAAGGAAGCTGGGAGCTTGGCGGCGTCATTATTATTAAGTATCGAGTCTTTATCATTTTTGTGGGATTTCTCATTTTTACCGGCGTTCAATTTTTACTCAAAAAGACCAAAATTGGTCTAGTGGTCCGAGCTGGCGTCATGAATAAAGAAATGGTTCAGGCGCTTGGAATCAACATTCAAAGGGTATTTATGTTTGTGTTTATGATTGGTGCCGGAATGGCTGCTCTAGGTGGTGTCCTCCTTGGACCATATTCGGGAGTAATCCATGCGGGTATGGGAATGGAGTTTGCCATTTTAGCGTTCATAGTTGTCGTCATTGGGGGGATGGGCAATTTTAAGGGATCCGTTTTAGCCGCCATCTTAGTAGGGCTTTCCGGTTCTTTTATGGCCTATTATGTCCCGGACCTCTCACTGGCAGTTAATATGCTCCTAATGGCAATTGTCCTTATTATTCGGCCGCAGGGTTTATTTGGAACGAAGGGGTGAAAATACATTGAGGTTTATTCAAGGGAATAGAATGACAGCGATCTTTTTAGTCGTTGTCGCTTTTCTGCTGCTATTACCTTTTGTTTATGAATCTAGAAACCTATTGATTCTGTTAACACAAGTGTTTGTGTTTTCAATTTTTGCGATGAGCTATGACCTCTTATTGGGCTTTACGGGAATCGTCTCCTTTGGGCATGCCATGTTTTTTGGAATTGGAGCTTATTCAATGGGCATTTTTATGAAACGATTTGAACCAACGCTTATTTTCTTCTTACTGGCAGTCTTAACAACAATTGTGCTTACAGCTGTGGTCAGCTTCATTGTTGGGTTGCTTACACTACGTTTGAAAAGCCATTTTTACGCTATGCTAACACTATCTTTATCTGGCCTTTTCCTCGTTCTAGCGGAAAAGTGGCGGACCTTGACCTATGGAAATGATGGGTTCACTTTTCGGGTCCCAGAATTGTTTATAGACCGAACTAATTTTTATCTCCTCAGTCTTATTGTTATGGTTGCCGTTTTTCTCATCCTGAAGCGATTTACCAATTCACCGTTGGGACGCGTGTTGCAGGCAATTAGGGAAAATGAGCAGAGAACGGAATCATTAGGGTATCATGTTCTTCATTATAAAATTGCAGCAAGTGTTGTATCTGGAGTACTGGCGGGTGTTGCAGGGATTTTATATGCGATTTCGCTCCGATTTGTGAATACAAGTGTGTTCTCAATGGATATCACCTTAGATGCCTTATTAATGACGATCATTGGCGGGGTTGGAACATTAATTGGGGCTATTATCGGGGCAGGATTAATTGAATTTGCTCATGATTGGCTGACAGAATTAGCGAAAGAGCATTGGATTTTTGAGCGTTGGATAATCTTCTTCGGGATAATTTATATCTTGGTGGTTATGTTTTTCCCACGTGGAATTGTTGGTACGTTAAGTACGCTTTCATGGAAAAGAAAAAAACAACGATCCGCAAAAAAAGAGGGGAAACTGGCGGGATAGAGGGAGGAAGGAATGGAGTTAAATCAAATTGCTTCTTTTGTTGTTCGGTTTCAGTTGGCCGCTTTTGAGAAAGAAACAGGCGAGAAACAATGGAGAATAAAAGTTACCCATGTTCAAGAGGACAGAGAAACATTATTTGAATCGATTGAAGAAGCGCTGATTTTTATGAAGGCAATGGCGGAAAAAGCATAGAGAGGTAGGTGATTAGGTTTGCAAATCGGGATCCTGAGCACGGGCATTTATTTGCCTGAAGAATTTTTGACTGGAAAAGAGATTGCAGAAATGGCCGATATCCCTGTTTCAGTTGTTGAAGAAAAAATGGGCATAAAGAAAAAGTATATCCCAGGACCAGAAGACCATACGTGTGAAATGGGGATCGTCGCTGCAAAACAAGCTATTGCTAAAGCAGGAATCGATCCAATGGAGATTGACCTTGTTATTTATATTGGTGAGGAACATAAGGAATACCCTCTGTGGACCGCTGGTATTAAACTTCAAGAAGCAGTTGGAGCTTTGAATGCATGGGCATTTGATGTTGCCTTGAGATGCGGGACAACTGTCATGGCATTAAAAGTAGCAAAATCTATGATGATTGCTGATCCAGGAATTCAAACGGTTCTTCTTGCAGGTGGGTATCGGAATGTGGATTTCATTGATTACGACAATCCAAGGACCCGTTTCATGTTTAATCTCGGTGCTGGCGGTGGAGCGATCCTGTTAAAAAAATGGCATAACGAAAACCTATTAATGGAAACAGATATAATCACTGATGGTTCTTTTTCAGACGACGTCGTCGTTGTTTCCGGAGGGACCAAGAACCCCATTACAAAAGAGGCTATTGCTCAGCGGCTTAATAAGCTCGATGTTCTTGATCCAGAAGGTATGAAGGAGCGCCTCGAACAGAAATCAATGAATAATTTTCTAAAGGTTATTCGTGAATCTTTAAGGAAAAGTGGGTTTAGCGAGAAGGATATTTCTTATCTTGGTATCCTTCACATGAAAAAGTCCGCACATGAATATGTTTTAAAAGAACTGGGTTTGTCCGAAGAGCAGTCTATTTATCTAAAAGATTACGGTCATATCGGGCAAATTGATCAGATATTGTCCTTGGAGTTGGCCTTATCAGATGGAAAAGTTAAAGAAGGCGATGTTGTAGTTTTAGTTAGTGCTGGAATTGGCTATGCGTGGGGAGCAACTACAATTAAATGGGGGAAGGTTGATCTGGATGGTTAATGTGACACTTAAGGAAGTTAAACTTGCTAATGATGAAACTCTTACCTATCGGGAGAGGGATGGAGGAGAAATAAAAGTTTTGTTAATCCACGGAAATATGACTTCTTCGAAGCACTGGGATTTGGTGCTTGAGAATTTAGATGCCAAATATAAACTATATGCGGTTGACTTACGAGGATTTGGCGGTTCAACCTATACCAATCTAGTGATGTCTATAAAAGATTTTTCAGATGATGTAAAGCTGTTTATTGATGAAATAGGCTTAAAGGATTTTGCGGTTGTTGGTTGGTCAACCGGTGGTGCGGTTGCCATGCAGTTTGTGGCGGATTACCCTGGGTACGCAAACAAACTTATTTTATTAGCATCTGAATCCACCCGTGGCTATCCATTTGACGGGAAATTAAATGAAAATGATGAGCCGCGGAGATTTGCGTTACATGAAGAGATTAAAAGGGATGTTACGAAAACAATACCTGTCCAAACCGCTTATGACACGAATAACACTGAATTATTGAAGCTCATTTGGAACGCTGTTATCTATACTCACAATCAGCCTGTACCTGAACTTTATGATGCGTATGTTCAAGATATGAGAACCCAGCGGAACTTAGCTGAGGTGCATCATTCCAATAACACGTTTAATATCAGCCACCATCATAATGGACTTGTTGAAGGAAATGGGAAAGTGGATGATATTACGGTACCAGTACTGGTGCTAAGCGGAGACCGTGATTTTGTGGTAACTGGAGACATGACGAAGGAATTACTAGAGGACCTAGGGGAAAAAGCTAGGTTTATTGAGTTAAAGAATTGTGGTCACTCCCCATTGGTGGATGATCTTCCACAGCTAGTAAACGCAATTACACAATTTATTGATAGTGATGTTTAAGAAAAATGTGTCGATAACCATTCATATCCGATAATAGAGTCTGATTATGTAACTCCCTTGTAACCGGAAATAAGTAAGATAGTTGCATCTAGTAGTGAAGGAGCGATTATTCGGTGAGGTGGGAACTGGATTGGCTTGATAATAGAGCAAGATTATCTCCGGAAAAGGATGCAATTATAGATGAAAAAACAAACCAAGCTTGGACGTTTAAAGAAGTAAATGAACGTGCAAAGTCTGTAGCAAGCTGGCTCCTGTCCCAAGGTGTTAGAAAGGGCGATCGGGTTGCCCTTTTATCACCTAATGATATTAGCTATTTTGATTTATTATTTGCCTGTGGAAAAATGGGAGCCATCTTGGTTCCTCTGAATTGGCGATTATCGCAGCATGAGATCAGCGAAATATTGCAGGATTGTACACCCGTGTTAATTGGAATCCATCAGCAATTTGAGACGATCTACGAACAATTAACCAACGTTGGCCCGAATTCCTTTTTAATTAGAGCAGAAAATCATCTTGAAATTTCTTCGTATCCAATTAGTAATAGTTTTACAGAAGATATCATTGAAACCGACCCGTTGGCGATGATTTATACAGGGGGAACAACCGGTAAACCTAAGGGTGTAGTGTTAAGTCATCAGTCAATCTTATGGAATGCAATGAACACAATAATAAGTTGGAGCTTAACAGCTGAGGATGTTACGGTAAATTATTTACCGATGTTTCATACGGGTGGAATAAATGCGCTTAGTATCCCTGTCCTTATGATTGGTGGAACTGTTGTTATAGGCGATCAATTTACCGGACAAAAGGCAGTGGAATCCATCAATCGTCATCGCTGTACGATTATTCTCTTGGTGCCTACCATGTATCATTTGCTCATTCAAACCGATGACTTTCAAGGCAGCGATTTTCCGACAATGAAAATCTTTTTATCAGGTGCCGCGCCCTGTCCTTTACAAATATATGAGGCCTTTCAAAAAAAGGGGTTAGCCTTTAAAGAGGGGTATGGGTTAACGGAAGCAGGGCCGAATAATTTTTATATTAGCCCGGAAGATGCCCGTATAAAACGTGGGTCTGTCGGTAAACCGATGCTGTTTAATTCGATAAAATTAGTAAAGCCAGATGGTCGAGAAGCAAAAAACAATGAGGTTGGTGAACTATTAATTAAAGGGAAGCATGCCTTTTCGTTTTATTGGAATAATGAACAAGCAACATCGGAAACGTTGATGGAGGGCTGGATTCATACAGGGGATTTAGCCAAAAGGGATGAAGAAGGCTTCTATTTTATTGTCGGCCGGAAGAAAGATATGATTATCACAGGCGGAGAGAATGTATATCCGCTTGAAATAGAGCAATGGCTCGCGGAACACCCAGACATAGATGAGGTCGCAGTACTCGGATTGCCGGATAAAAAATGGGGCGAAATTGTAACCGCTTTTATTGTATTAAAAGACTCTTCAACTGTAGGAGAGGAAGAATTGAGACCTTATTGCGAGCATAAATTAGGTCGATACAAAATTCCAAAGCGATTCATTTTCTTAGAAGAACTGCCAAAAACCCATGTGGGAAAAATAGATAAAAAGAAATTAAAGGAAATGAGCACGATCATTTAAAGGGAGAACAAACCGTTCTCCCTTTTTTCGTGGTGTTAGATACGAGGGGGAAGATTGTATTAAAATGATCCTCAAACCATAAACACAACAAAGTGGGTTGAGAACTTCCTTAGTCCAATTTATGTGGGTCCCCGTTAACCAAATCCAAGGCACCTTCAATAAATAATTTTGATAGGAGTGATTGCGTTTTATTAATGTTGTAAACAAGATAAAAATATCTTTCGTCATCAAAGCCATTTATATCATGCATCTTAAGCATATTTTTAGAGGAATATTCGCTTGCAGCAATTTCAGATATAATCGAAATGCCAATATCTTGTAGGACAAATTGCATTAAACTCTGACCGCTTTCTGTATAAGCAATGATATTTAATTTGTCCTTATGAATCTTACTTTTCTTAAGGAAACGTTCCAAAAGAGCATTCGTTCCTGAGCTAGAATTACGCATCACAAATGGATAATCTAAAACCTCCTCGATATTGACAGGTCCCACAATCTCGTTTTGGTTCGATGTAATTAAGACTAGCTTTTCTTTTAATAAAGGAATATAGTGAAGTTTGTCGTTTTCGTATTTATCACCCAATATCCCAACATCAACAGATCCATTTAAAACCTTTTCGGCCACAATTTTAGAGGAAGATTGATTGATATGAAACGTCGCTTCAGGATACTGTACTCTAAATTGCTTGACCATTCGCGGAACCATAAATTGCCCAGGAACAGAGCTCGCTGCGATCCTTATCATTCCACGGAGGTCTGTCATCCCCTCTTTTAGGTCAAGCAATGCTTGGTCCTTAATGAGCAAAATCTTGAGTGCCCACTGATATAAGCGTTCCCCTTGAGGTGTAAGAATACTTTCTCTTCCGACACGATCAAAAAGATTCATATTTAACATCTTTTCTAATGCTTGGATGTGAGAGCTAACGGTTGATTGACTTAAAAAAATATCATCTGCTGCTTTTGAAAAGCTTTTGTGTTCAACCACTTTTGTAAAAACATACAACTGATGCAAATCCAAATGTATTTCCTCCTTGAAATATTTATATAATCGATTAATTGTGATTGATAAAACAGATAAAAATAATTTATATAATGGCTTAGAATGGAAGAAACGTCAATAAAAAGAAGGAGTGATGTCTCACTCCTTCTTTTTATCAATATTGAACAATTTCTTTTCGAGAAAGACATAAATCTAGGATCCATGGCCATTCCCCGTGTCCTGACTTCGTATTAATATGACCAGCATTTGGTATGGTAACGGAAGGTAGCCCGAGATTTAAATAGTTTTTTGAATCGTCCAAACTGCAATAGGGATCATTGGATGAATGGACAAATAATGTTTCCGAAGATGTTCGCATTAAATGGTTTCTATCCAGCGGTACCGGATAGAAGGATTTCGCTTCAGTGAGAATATGTGATGGAGATGGTGGTGCAACGAGTATAACTTGTTTGGCAATTTGTTTGTTTAGAGTAGAGGCATAATGAAGCCAAAGCAAGCATCCTAGACTGTGTGTGATAATCGTTAAGTTATTTTCCTCAGGAATCGTCTTTATCGTAGCGGACAGTTCCTCCAACCAGACTTTCTTATTAGGAAAATCAAAGTTAGAGAAAGTTGGGTAACAAACATGATGATTCCTTTGTGTTAATTCTTGAGCCAGCCATGTTTGCCAATGATCAGGTCCGCTCCCGCCTAGGCCATGCATGATGAGAAAACTGTTTTGGTTCATATTATATTCTCCACCTCCAAAGTTTACTATTCCGATGAAATAAGTTGGTATTATATTGTGATACAAAAATTATAGTTGTTTTAAAAGAAAAAGGCAACTAATGTCTGAACATTTATATATTTTTTTGAATAACGGCAGGAAAAGTATATTTGCAATTGGAATGATAAACAATCAAAATAAATGGATAGGTTAAAAATGAAAGTAGGGGTTTTTTTTGTCAGATTTTTTAAAATTGGGTATTTCAGAAACATTAGTGAATAAATTACGCGGCCACGGTATAGCAAAACCGACACCGATTCAAGAACAAGCGATTCCATTTGTGATGAATGGTAACGATATAATTGCACAGTCGCAAACGGGAACAGGGAAGACGTTTGCTTTTATTCTACCAATACTTGAAAAAATTAATTATGAAGCAGAACAGGTTCAAGCGCTTATCGTGACTCCAACTAGAGAATTAGCACTGCAAATTACAGATGAATTTGAAAAATTGATAGCAGGCATTAACGGTTTAGATGTCCTGGCTGTCTATGGCGGGCAGGATGTCGATAAACAGTTAAAAAAATTAAAGAGGGGAATGCAAATTGTTGTTGGGACTCCTGGCCGACTTTTAGATCATATTAGAAGAGAAACCATCCGTTTATCGGAAATATCTTTCCTTGTTTTAGACGAAGCAGACCAAATGCTCCATATAGGCTTTCTTAATGAAGTGGAGGATATTATCAGAGAAACTCCAGCAAGCAGGCAAACGATGCTGTTTTCAGCAACGATGCCGCCTGAAATTCGCAAACTAGCAAAAAAGCATATGCGTGATCCTGAATATATTCAAGTAGAAAAAACACAAGGTCCGGCTGAAAATGTTAAGCAGATTGCGATTCATACAACGGATCGTGCTAAACAAGGCACGCTTATTCAATTAGTGGAAACGTATCGTCCCTATTTAGCGGTAGTTTTTTGTCGGACGAAACGAAGGGTAAGTAAACTTTTTGATGTCCTGAAAGCAAACGGCTTTTCTTGCGATGAATTGCATGGTGATTTGTCTCAAGCGAAGAGAGAACGAGTGATGAAGCGTTTTAGAGATGCCGAAGTGCAATTGTTAATTGCTACAGATGTGGCGGCGAGAGGACTAGATGTTGAAGGTGTCACGCATGTATTTAATTATGATATCCCTGAAGATGCTGACAGTTATGTTCATCGAATTGGCCGAACAGGCAGAGCTGGAATGACAGGTCTTGCAATTACCTTTTATTCCTCGGCGGACAGGTCTATGCTTGAAACGATTGAACAAGAGTTAAACATCATCATTCCAAAACAAAATATGAGTAATAGCGAAGAGAAATCCGAAACAGAAGACGTTAAAAAAGAACGTAATACAGTTCATAAAGATAAACCTGGAATGAGTAAAGCAAGAACAAGCACATCACGAAATCGAAACGATACAGGTAGAAGGGAAAATAGGTCTGGAGGAAGAGGCAACTCTGAAAGAAGGTCCCAAACCGTTACGTCAGGAAGAAACAGTACGAAAACAGGTTCAGGAAGAAAAGGACCAAGATAATATACATTTTTAAAACAAATGGGACTGAAAATGATTCAGTCCCATTCGCTTATTTAACTACCAATTCTAATGCCAGTATTCGATTTAACCAGTACTTCCTCATATCTTTTTACATCGGCTTTTTGGCTTGAGAAAATAGTTCCAAGATAGCCCGCAATAAATCCGAGTGGAATAGAAACAATTCCTGGAGTTGTATACGGGAACCAAGGCTCACCTACAAAAATAGCTTTTCCAACTTCAGGGCTGAAAACATTCGGGCTGACTAGCACCAAGCCGATTGCTGAAATAAGCCCAACCACCATAGCCCAAACGGCACCGGTTGTATTAAAGCGTTTCCAGTAAATTGTATACAGAATAACAGGTAAATTTGCACTCGCTGCGACGGCAAAGGCAAGTGAAACTAAGAAGGCGACATTAAGAGTTTGTGCACCTAAGGCAAGTATAATAGATATGACCGAAACTCCAACTGCTGCCCAGCGGGCCATACCCACTTGTTGCTTTTCTGTTGCTTTTCCCTTTTTAAGGATAACGTTATAGAAATCATGGGCAAACGCTGAGGCAGCTGTCAGAACAAGGCCAGCAACAACAGCTAGAATAGTTGCAAAAGCGACTGCTGAAATAAAAGCAAATAACATATTTCCACCAAGAGCTTGGGCTAAAAGCGGAGCAGCCATATTTCCTGCCGGATTAGCTGCAACAATTGTACTGTTACCTACAAAAGCTGCCGCACCGAAGCCAAGAAAAATAGTCATAACGTAAAAAATCCCAATGATCCATGTGGCATATACAACTGAGGAACGAGCTGTTTTTGCATCCTTTACCGTAAAGAACCGAACAAGAATATGGGGCAGACCTGCTGTTCCTAGGACTAATCCCATGTTTAAGGAAATCGTATCAAGACCAATTTTGTATTTTACGCCAGGATTTAGGAAAGTTTCCTTTAATGGTGTTGCAGTTTTCATTTGCGCAAACATATCGGTAATACTCCAGTTAAATTTGGCAAAGACAATAATAGAAATGACTAAGGTACCACCCATTAATAAAACGGCTTTAATGATTTGGACCCAGCTTGTTGCATGCATTCCTCCAAAAATAACATATACAGTCATTAGTACGCCAACAATTAAAACGGATGTGGTATATTCTAAGCCTAATAATAATTTGATAAGTGCACCTGCACCAACTAGCTGAGCAATCATGTAAAAAATCGAAATGGTTACCGTGTTCATGGCGGCAAAACCACGCACTTTTTTTGCATCAAATCTTGCAGCAATCATATCTGCAAAGGTATATTTTCCGAGGTTTCTTAGAGGTTCAGCGACCAAATAAAGTACAACAAGATAGGCAACTAGGAAACCAATGCTATAAAAGAAGCCATCAAATCCCGTTAAGGCGACTGCCCCAGCAATTCCAAGGAAGGATGCAGCGGACATATAATCCCCAGCGATGGCAAGTCCATTTTGCCAGCCAGTAAGACCTCCGCCAGCCGTGTAGAACTCACTTGCATTTTTCGTCCGTTTTGAAGCGTAGTATGTAATCACTAACGTGACAAAAACGATACATAGAAACATAGTAAATGCAGCTGTATTCATTAGTTAGTCCCCCCTTCTTGGATGACTTTATTAGCTAATTCATCAAATCTTGCTGCTTTTTTCGAGTAAAGCATACATAAAACCCATGTCATGACAAATTGTAAAAAAGCAAAGACCCATGCCCATGTAATACTTCCGATAAACTTATGATTCAACACTGTCGAATAGGAAGTTAATACAGGCAATGCAAAATAAAAACAAAAAAAGAATATGGTGATTGGCACGATGAATTTTTTCTTTTCGGAGAGTAATTTTTGAAATGATGATGATTGAACAATTGCAGTGTAATCGCTTTCAGAATTAACCTTAGTTTTTTTTGCCTCCAATGGAAGTTCCCCCTCTCATTTAAAAACCCTTTGTTCAAATCTGAGGTCAAATAAAAGACAATGCTGATTGGTCAATTGTTGAGGAAAAATAGATCGTGGCGGTAATTATACTGGAAGAAATTAATATTTTTACAATTCACTCCTTTAAATACAGATTTTTCTAAATTTTTAAATTACATTTTCGATTTTATTATATTGTGAAGAGAATTTGCAATAGGAAATTATTAAAAAAGGTAAAAATACCCATGAAATATTTATTAGGAGAAATAATGGAGAGGGTTGGATGTTATTGTGTAAATCAGAAAAATAAAAAAAACCCTTGCAACGCAAAGGTTTTCGAAATATGGAGAATAGGGGGCTCGAACCCCTGACCTCTTGCATGCCATGCAAGCGCTCTCCCAGCTGAGCTAATCCCCCAGTTTATTGGTACAAGAAAAATTATATCTGTATTGCTATTATCTTGCAAGAGAAAATTTTGGATTTACATAAATTTTTTTCTAGCCAATACTTTCGATTTCAACTTTCTGAACACCTTCTAAATTCGATACAGAGGAATACACATCGGTTGTCTTTTCACGGTAATCCACTGCAACTAAGATTTGAACAAGATGGTCCCCGTTGTCTAAATCTTTAATCTTAAGTCTACGAACAATATAATTTTTTTCTAATAAAAAAGAAATAGCTTTATCAATTTGATTTTGATCTCTAATAAACAAGTGCAACATGACTTCTTTTTCCCGTAATTGTTTCGGACCAATGATCTTCATTAAAAACGGAACAAATTCCACACTAATAATAAGTAGCGCAACACCAACAAATGCTTCTATGAAAAAACCAGCTCCGACAGCTATGCCAATTCCTGCGGCTCCCCATATCATGGCAGCAGTAGTTAATCCTGAAATACTATCATTGCCCCGTCTTAGGATAACCCCCGCACCTAAGAAACCAATTCCTGAAACAATCTGTGCTGCTAAGCGAAGAGGGTCCATTGTAATTTTAACATTATCCGAATTGGGAAACATATAGGCCGATTCAATCGATACAATTGTCAGCAAACAACTCACAACCGAGATAACCAGACTTGTCTTAAGTCCAACTGGTTTCCTTTTTAATTCTCGTTCTAGGCCGATAATAAGGCCAAAAATAGCAGAAACACCTAACTTAATTAATATATGGATATCGATACTACTCATCTCAGGTTCACGTCCAATTACACAGTCTGTTGACTGAAGTTTTGTTTGTTTTGGTGGTAGAAAATAAAGAGCATTGGAAAAAATTAAAGGTTTTCCTATGTTGATTCTACACATAATCGAGTATCTAATGGAAGAACAAGTGGGAACTTATATTTTTATGAATTATGGAAATTATTTACTGTTAATCAATAACTGTCTATTTATTATATGATAAGAAGGATCAAAAAAGGCTATAACAATTAGTTTTACATTCCCCTGCTTTTTATATGGTCCTTACTTTAGTAATAAGAATGAGCTTTTCAAAAAAACTTTTAAAATTATATTGCAAACATTAATTTATCATGTTATATTAAATCTCGTCCTCATCGAGAGAGTCAACCAACGAAAAAAGTATTTGAAAAAGTTGTTGACATTAAGATGTTGGGTGTGATAAATTAATAAAGTCGCTTACGAGCGATAGAGAAAATTGATCTTTGAAAACTAAACAAACAAAATCGTGCAAACAAACAAAAATTTTAGTTTCAATTACGAAACTAAGCCAACGTAACAAATGAGCTAATCAACTTTCTTGGAGAGTTTGATCCTGGCTCAGGACGAACGCTGGCG
>NZ_JBGBPR010000034.1:0-43119 GCF_041106275.1 Neobacillus sp. BF23-41 | reverse complement strand
TTAATGATGTTAAAACGGCATGTGTAGGATTGGGGATGCCAGATGGTCAGGCATGGATAGAGCTAGTCAAATTTTATACGCCGTCAGATGAAAAAGATATTCAGCAACCTTTTACAAATATGCTTGGTATCCGACATATTTGCTTTGCTGTTGAAGATATTGAAGCTATTGTTGCAAAATTGAAAAAGAAGGGCACAGAAATCTTTAGTGAGATACAGCAATATGAAGAAAGTTATAAGTTATGCTACGTTCGTGGTCCTGAGGGAATTATTTTAGAGTTGGCGGAGAAAATCAGATAAATATTGAATGGGGCTTTAAATGATTTAGATATTCAACTTTAAAGATTTCTTCTTAAACTATCGGTGCGTTAGTTTAACAAGCTAAAGGCAGCAATTATAATCAATATCTTGATCTTCCGCAATCGGGCGCTTTTCCGGAAAGCGTCTTTTTTAATGGGTTTTATGCAATTGATAAAATCTTTGATCTTTACTTTGGTTATACTCATTGATAAGCAAAGTAAAGATAGGGGGGTATTTTATCTATGGAAAGAATAATATTGTGGTCACTGCTCATAATCGGGATCACCCTATTGTTTTCTAGTTTAAGAAAACCACCAATCAAAAATTGGATTTTAATTTTTTCATTGGCCTCTTGTTTTTCAACGTTTTTTGGTGTTCTTGTTGTAGAAGAGAAAATGCTCGAATATCCCGTGAGATTTTTAAGTAACTATTTTAGTTCCAGCCTTCTTTATGAATATCTTCTATTTCCAGTTGTTTGTATTTACTTTTATCAAACGACTTATCGTTCAAGATATCTCAACATTGTTCTACAATGTATTTTGTACACCACTGTTTTAACGATAATTGAGTTTTTTTTTGAAAGATATACCGAATTAATTAAATACCATACATGGACATGGATATACACATTTATAAGCACCTTTCTTCTAATGATGTTTATCCGTTTCCTTATGCAATTGATAAACAGGAAGGAAAGAGATATTTAAGGAATCTCCATTGCAAGGTTTACCATTTCTTTATCTATCTATTGATTTTCTTTTAATAACTAAGAGCCATTTTTGCTCTTTCGCATTTTTCAATATTCCGCAATCGGGCGCCTTAATTGAATAAAAATATTGATTAGTCAAGAAATGATAATTTGATGAGGTTAACAAAATGTATGAATTTAAAGAAGAATCTGAAAGAAGAGAAAAGCGATTTAAGGCTTACCTATTTGTATTTATTATCACTGTACTAATAAGTACATTCATTGACCTATTCGACTTGGGAATAGAAAAGGTTTCAATGCATCGAATAGTCATAAGTCTTTTAGTTTATTCTATTATCTTCTATTTTGCTTTGCGTAGGAAGTTATGGGCTAACTTAATGATTAAATTTTTTGTATGGCTAAATATCTTCATATTTTTTCTTATTTTTACGGTTAAAATCTTAGGATTATAGCTCGAAATATTATTTATTGTTATTCCGTAATAGGGCGCATTACTTCAATAAGGAGTAGAGCCTTTTCTTGTTCCATTAACGAAGCAGTATAGTGGAATAATGAAGGGCAAAGACTAACAATGATTATAGGATTAGGAAGGTGGAAATTCGATGACCTACCAAGAAGGTTTAAATCAAATAGATAGAGCAACTCAAGAACTTACAAAATCAAATAAGTTAATTGTTGAGGCCATTACTGACGCTTTTTTATTTACGTGGCAATGGTGGATTGCCGTAGCGCTGATAGTTGTTCCTTGGACTATTTGGGTGATATATCGAAAAAGAGAAAGTTCAGCTCGGATTTTTTCTGCTGGTTTAATGGTAATGGTATTATCGGAAATCCTTGATACTTTTGGTGTGAGCTTTGGAAAGTGGGCTTACCCAGTAAAAGTCGTACCTGTAGCAACAATTAATTTTTCCTTTCGACTTTCCGTGTTGCCTGTGATATTAATGTTGTTTTTGCAATTTAAGCCAAGGTTTAATCCGTTAATTAAAGCTATTTTGTATGGTGGACTTGGTGCATATGTAGGAATGCCTGTCTTGGCTATGATTGATTTATACAAGAAAATTGATTGGACTTATACTTATTCATTCTTTATTCTAACTTCATCTTATTTACTGGCTCACTGGTTTAGTAAAAGGGAATCTTTTGAAAAATTCAACTAAGTAAAGACTAAGTGTAAAATAGCCATATTCTTGTGGTGCAAACGAAACAGTTGGTAATTCACACTACTTATAATAATTTAATGCTATGTATTGAATAATGATTGTGAAATATTTAACTTAAACTAAACCAGCTAATAGTTTGTCAACATTTTTCAATAAAAACTAATATTTTTTTATGATATACTAAAAATGTGCATGCCAAATAACCTTCCTAAATACAACTTTTGGAAGGTTTTGTATTGTTTAGTTTTATTTATTATTTAAGCTAGATCTTGGAAAGTTGAGTTGCTTTTTAATATTGCATAAATCCATTGTAAAAGCTTGTTCGCACAGGCAATTACAGCTACTTTATAAGGCTTTCCTTCTTTACGTTTCTTATCATAGAACTCTCGTAACCTCTTGTTGCGTGGAATGATATCTTTGGTTGTTTTCTTTTTTCGACAATCACGAATGGCACATTTAACGGCTAAATATAAGGCACGCCTAAGCCTACTAGACCCTCTTTTTGTTATTCTATTCACTGTTCCTTTGAACCTTCCTGATTCAAAGATACTAGGGTCGATTCCGGCAAATGCTACAAGTTTTTTAGGATGAATAAACCGATCTATCTCACCAATTTCAGAAATAATGGTTGCCGCGATTTTTTCTCCGATACCAGGGATGGATTGGATAATCTTATATTCTATAAGTTCTTTTGCTAAAGCATCTATCTCAACTTCAAACACAGATAGGTGCTTTTGGTATTCTAAAAGCATATTGATATACATTTTAAGGGTTAAAATATGGCTTTGATATAAGGTTTTCTGAAAAGGATTCCGTGCTGCTGCAGCTATAAGTTTCTTTGCTTTTACATCCGCCCACCTTCGAGAACGACTTTTACAATGAACCTTGATTCTAGTTGCTATGGTTTCTTCATCAGCTTCTAAGACATCGTTAGATGTAGGATAATCTAATAAAGTTAGTAAAGAAACAACTGAATATAAATCCCCAAAAACACCTCTATACTCAGGGAAAACCTGATCAAGAACTGCTTGAAACTGTAGCTTGGTTTGTACAAATATTCCTGTTAAGTTTTCGTGTTGTCTTGTTAGATTACGAAGGTTTAAGAGTTGAATTCCACGTTTTTTATATGGCTCTAAATCCTCTTTATAGTACATTTCACAGAGATGATTTGCATCGATTATATCTGTTTTTACTTTCCGTAAACTCGAGCTCTTGGCACGATAGGAGATGAGAGGATTAACTATAATTAATAAATAATCTCTGTCCTCAAAATACTGAACAACCGGTGTATGATAATGTCCTGTAGCTTCCAGAACAATCGGAGGTTTAACCCCTGTTAAGTTCTCAATTTCTCTTAAATATTGATGTAACATATCTAATCCCTCAAGGGTATGTGATACTTTAAAACTATTTTTGTAAGGTTTTTTCTTATCCAAGAAAGCTTGTACCTGACTTTCACCTTTTGCTACATCCAGACCAATGACTGGATTCATTCTAAATCTCCTCCTCTAATAATTAAATTCACCGGTACCCCTAATTCCTTCTTGCAGTATCATAGCTTCGCTTGTTATACGAGATCAAAGTCCCAACCAGCCTCAATCATGTTTCTACAAGTAGGGGGCGAACTGTTTAGTTTACGGGATCCAAGTCCCACGAGTGCTTACGTTCTACCCCGGCTACCGTTATAATAAAACCAAATAAAAATTGGTCAACCAGAAATATAAACTGTACCCGATAGAGTAGACACTAAAAAAAGGTCTGCCCTATCGGGTACTTTTATGTATAATGAATAAAAAATGTAAGAATCGGAGAATAATCCTATGTCAAAAAAACTCTTCACTGATAAAGAAATAAAGATCCTTTCTAATAATCCTTATGTCAAATCTGTAAGTACAAAAGGAATTACCTACACTGATGAATTTAAAAGGATTTTTATATCTGAAAGTGTGAGTGGAAAATTACCACGGCAGATTTTTGAGGAGAATGGTTTTGATGTTGATATCATTGGTATCGTTAGGGTACAAAGAGCGGCTTATAGATGGCGTGTAGCTTATAATGAATCGGGAGTATTGGGACTTCGAGATACACGTAAAGATCATTCTGGGAGACCGATTAAAAGAGAGCTTAGTTTAGAAGAAAAGAATGCAAAATTAGAAGCTCAAATCCAATTGTTGAGGGCTGAAAATGAATTACTAAAAAAGTTAGAAATGATGGAAAGGGGGCTGGAGAGAAACGAGTAAAAGTAACTGCTGAACAGAAGTTCCTTTTAATTCGTACAGTAATTGAAAAGTATGATCTTAAGCATATGGTGAGTTTCTTATGCGAAATATCTGGAGTTTCTCGTTCAGGTTATTATAATTATTTTTCTCCGAAATCTCAGGAAAATAGAGAACGCCGTGAAAAAGAGGACTTAATTTTAAAAGGAATATTTTAAAGGCGTTTCATTTTAAACGACGTCATAAAGGTGCTCGCCAAATTAAGATGACTTTAAAAGGGCAGTTTGATATTAAATATAATATTAAACGAATCCGAAGGATTATGAAGAAATATAAGATTGTAATTTGAGGAATTAAAAAAGAGAATCGAAGAATATATCAATTATTATAATAACAAGCGTATAAAGCAAAAATTGGCAGGCATGAGTCCGGTTCAATACCGTATCCACACCAGCCAAATAGCTGCTTAATATAAGACTCTAACTTTTGGGGGTCACATCAGTGAGATGCGTTGCTTATTTATTCTAAGAAAACTACCTATATAATTCCTGCCTGATGCTTCCGCTTAACTGGGCATATATCCGGGTGGTTTCACTTTTTTCATGACCTAATAGGCTTTGAATAACATCTAGAGGTGCTCCATTATTCAATAAGTGGGTTGCATAGCTGTGCCTTAGTTGGTGCGGATGAATGTCTTTGTTAAAGCTGGCGCGGTTTGAAATCCGCTTAATAATGTATCGCATCTGGGCAATGTTCATTCGATGAGGATCCCGTTCCGTGACAAAAATAGCAGTGTCCCTGTCTTCACGATTATCTAGGTATCGTTTTAACCAAATTTCGCAGCGGATATTGAAATAGACTTCCCGTTCCTTATCGCCTTTACCTCTGATAATGGCGGATCGGTTCGACCAATTAATTCTGCCTCTATCTAAGGTAACAACTTCACCTATTCGGCATCCAGTGGAGAACATGAATTCAAACAGAGCCTTTTCCATTGGGGAACAACAGGCATCCCGTAAATGTTCAATTTCCATTTCGGTCAAAAATTTAGGAATTCGTTTCCCGGTTTTAGGTTCTTTTATTTTAGCTGCTGGGTTTTTGGGAATATGCCCTTCTTCATGAGACCATCGAAATAATGATTTCATAAAACGAATTCGATGAGCCAAACTTGCAGGCTTAAGGCTTTCACTTGATTTTGCTAAATAAGCTTTTAATTGATCCGTAGTGATCGTATTAAGTTGAACATCATTAAAAAAGCGTATAAGTAAGCTGGACTGTAGTTTATATGCTTTTAATGTTTGCGGTGAAAAGCCTTCAATACGTTTATCAGATTCATACGTTTCCCAAGCTTGAGATAATAACAAGTTCATCTCTCCCCAAAAAATTCTTTTTTTCAGGAATTATTGACCTGTTTCACGAAATTGAAACGGCGGTTCTTATTAAGCTAAAGGAGCAGTTTAGCTGTACAAGTTATAAATTTAATGGTTTAAAGTTATAGAGCATTTCTTTGAATGAGGAATACTTTTTATTTTTGCTTAAAACAAAAATCTACAATAAAAATGTTATTCAAATTAATAAAAATTTATTGTAAATCGATAAAATATATATTAAAATCAAAATCATAATAAATAAGTGAGGTGCTTTTTATGGAAAAAGTAACAACGTTGTTTTTAAAAATAGCTGTTATTCTTTTAGGAGTCCCAGTTCTTGCTCTGTGCATCTTTTTGGTGCCTGAGATGGCGAATCTTGCAGCAAAATTGCTTCCAGAGTTTGCTTTTATAAAATATCTCGTTTTCATCGCTTTTGATGCATCGGCGATACCTTTTTACTTTGCTTTGTATCAGGCTTTCAAACTCTTACGCTATATTGACAAAAATAAAGCTTTCTCCGATTTATCTGTAAAAGCTTTAAAGAAAATCAAATACTGTGCCATCACAATCAGTATTTTGCATGTGCTAGTTTGGCCGCTCTTCTATATCTTTGCGGAAGTAGACGACGCACCAGGAGTTATCTTTGTCGGATTGGTTGTTCCTTTTGCTTCGATGGTTATCGCAGTCTTTGCGGCTGTTCTCCAAAAACTTTTACAAGAAGCAATTAATATCAAATCAGAAAATGATTTAACGGTCTGAGGTGAATAACAATGGCAATTATAATCAATATTGATGTGATGTTAGCAAAAAGGAAAATGAGCGTAACAGAACTTTCGGAGAAGGTTGGAATAACAATGGCGAACCTTTCTATATTGAAAAATGGAAAGGCAAAAGCGATTCGATTATCCACTTTAGAGGCAATTTGTAAGGCTTTAGAATGTCAGCCTGGAGATATTTTAGAATACAAAAGTGACGAAGACAGTTAAACATATTAAGGAAACTTAACATAACAATTGTTAGGGGAGGTAAAACTATGGACATTAACAATTTGATTATTGAAAATATTGCTAACCCTCATGAGCTGGAGAGAATGTATAGAAAAGACCCGAAAACTTTTAAAAAGTCATTCTCACACGCATGGGAACAAAATCCTGATTCTCAGGTTCTTGGCGTTTGGTATGAAAGATTGCATTTCAAGGAGACGGCAAATACAGAAAAATCTTCCTTGCTTCAGAAAGGTTTCTTATTCATGGGCATTTTAGCCATTCTGGCCGGGATAAGCACCAGGATCATTTTCCATTTTGTCGAACAGGAAGCAATTGCTCCAATTAACCTGGCTTTTGGTATATTTCCCTTTATTGCTGCCTATTTTGTTTACAATAATACTCCGAAAAAAAGTGTTATTTATTCCCTTGCAGCGTTGTTCCTAATTTCCGGGTTTTATCTGAATATGCTGCCATTAAATTATAAAGACAGTATTATCCTTGCTTATTTACACCTTCCCATATTCTTATGGGTATTGGTAGGGCTTGCATTTACAGGAAATGAATATTCAAAAGGCAGTACAAGATTAGCCTATATTAAATTTAATTTGGAATATTGTATTCTCTACGCCAGCATGGCAGTTAGCGGAATGGTACTAGCAGCATTAACCATGAAGTTATTTAGCTTTGTTGGCTTGGATATAGAAGACTTCTATTTTAGTAATGTCGTTTTATTTGGTGCTGCCGCTCTCGCTATTGTGGCTGCATACCTGGTATCAATGAATCTTAAACTTGCTAAGAATATTACACCATATATAGCTAAAATTTTTAGTCCTCTTGTCCTGGTCACATTGTTGGTCTATCTTATAACGGTTATATGGGTCGGAAAAAATCCATTCTTGGACCGCAATTTCCTGATAGCCTTCAACGGAATACTCCTTGGTGTATTGGCTGTTACCATATTTTCCATTACCGAGAGCGACTCAGACGCGAAAAAGAACATTTCAGATTTTATAAATTTTGCCTTAATTGTTCTTGCGCTTATCATTGACAGTGTGGCTTTGTCAGCCATCGTGTTCAGACTTTCTTCTTATGGGATTACGCCTAATAGACTTGCTGTTTTAGGAGTAAACATACTTATCTGGGCAAATCTAATTTGGATTATGCTCTCATATATGCGTTTTCTACAAAACAAATCCGGACCTTCAACTATCCAAGATGCCGTTACTAAGTATATGCTGGTCTACGGTCTTTGGGCAGCTTTCGTTACATTTACTTTTCCTATAATTTTTAATTAGAAAGGCTCTGTTAATGTAACGAAAAGCTAATCTTTTATAACGTATAAAATCCTTAGAGCCGATATTATGCAGCTTTTTATACAGAGTTGCATATTTTTGGCTTATTTTCATTACTAAAGTTAAAAAGAGGGTATTCAAACTAGAAGACATAATATATTGTTGCAACTGGATTCTTTAAAATATGTCTAGTTTCATGTGCCCAACGAAAAAGGACTTCATGAAACGTATTTGATAAGCTAAACTTGCAGGTTTTAAGTTTGAGTTTGATTTAGATTAAATGTGAAAAGATGTACTTACACTAAAGGGTGCGATAGTTGAACAATACCACCCAAAGACTAAAACAAAGGTTACTTTTGTAGTGGATTTCAAAAAACGGGTATATTTCCAATAGTTTAAAAAAATCTTAATAAATATTTTACCCAATAAAAAAAGAGCCAACTAGCTCTTGCTTTAGTTCGTATCAGCCCCACCTACGCTAAATACTATGATGGCCACACTTACCATCCAACCCAGTATAATTATACATTAAAATGTTTACATATACAATGTATATACATATACTAATATATTCCATTTTAAGTTCAAGTTTTGTTCAATAAATCCTGGATGTTTGCTGGGTTTATTCACAGATCATCTACAGACAAGGATGCAAAAATAATATAATTTTAGATAAAAACTTTTAGGATGTGTTAATTGTGAAAAGTATTCCTGTAATTTTTGAAGGCAAAGAATATATTATGCTTATTCAGTACGCATTTGGCTACTGTGAAATTATGAAACAGGGAGAACCCAATCATAAAATCGTCTAAGGGACGGTCATTTTTTTGTTATTGTGCTAACGTGGCAGGTTACTTTAAGAATGATTATAATTGAATAAAGAACTTAACTCAGAGGTGTTGCTGTTTCTTAATTAAGGAGGTATATGATGAAGTTTTTTATAAAGTTAAATATTATTAGTGCCTTATACGCTATAGCGTTGTTTATAGCAATCGAACTCATAATAAATGTATCTCATATTAGTATGTTAACTGGCTGGGAATGGGATAATGTTTACATTGTAATTGCTGCTATTAATGTTATTGGACTTCTACTTTCAACAATTTTATTCATTTACTTAACAAAAAAATGGACTATAAGTAGAAAATACAGCTATTTGTCACTCCTTTTGTGGGTACCATATTTTATTCTTTTTTTCTCTTTTTTCCCTGTTGTTTTTCCTATTAATGTAGGAGTAACACTATTTCCGAGATTTAGCCTTCTGATTTATGGGTCTGTCATTCTGTATCCAGTTTACATATTATTTATTAATCTATATGCTTCACCTCTAAGTACAGATTATGAGGAAATAAGGCATTAATAATGCAGGTCACTTTTTGCAACTTATTCATCTCGCTTATTGAATTAAAGGGTGCTTTAGTTTAACAAAGAGTCGTAGCTGCGGCTCTTTTTCTTGTTCCACTACTATGAAAATAAACTTCTTTGATTTCGGTAAAATGGCAATACTAAAGAAGACGCAGCTAATTCATTTTTTTTTAAGAGAGCGCCTGATCCAAGGATATTTTACCGAATATATTTATGGATTAGGAGGCTTCCGTTATTGTCACGGTGTAACCTAAGTTTTCTAGTCTCTGTACAGAATGCCGAACAATTGAACGTTCTTTTTGTTTATCAAAATAGTCTTCACCTAAATCAACATACATCTCTTTTCGAGTTAAGAGGTAATATACAATTCTCAACATGGCGTGAGCGACCACGATTCCTGCTCGTTTTCTACCTTTTCGTGCGGCTGTACGTCTATACAGTTCGCCCAGATAGTTTTTAGATGCTCCAACTGAATGAGCTGCTTCTGTTAATGCGGATTTTAAATACTTATTTCCTTTTTTGGTTTTAGATGATTTCCTTTTACCTGCGCTTTCATTATGACCTGGTACCAGTGCTGCCCAAGAACATAAATGTGAAGAACTAGGAAATTGCTTTTTAATATTTGTTCCGATTTCAGCGAGAATTTGCTCAGCCATCCGTGTAGCGATGCCGGGAATTGAATCTAATCGTTCTATATCTTCTTGATAGGAACTTACTCTTTGGGCGACCTCTTGATCTAACATTTCGATTAGTTCACTTAGGAAATCAATGTGCGTTAAAATAGTTTTTAACATTAATCGTTGATAAGGGTTTACATACCCTTTAAGTGAGATCTCAAGTTCATCTTTTTTTCGTTTCAATGACCGTTGAGCGAAGTTTGCTAGTTTCTCAGGATCATCTTCACCATCTGCAATTGCACGAAGCATATTTTTCGAAGAAACTCCCATAATATCAGAAACAACCGATCCCAGTTTGATATTCGCTCCTTCTAATACTTTTTGAATACGATTGTGTTGTCTCGCACGTTCTTCAATAATACTCCTACGATAGCGAACAAGTTCTCGTAACTCACGTTGATTTCGATCTGGTATGAAACTAGCTTTGAGTAATCCATGACGTAGAAGTTGGGCAATCCATTCCGCATCTTTGACGTCTGTTTTACGACCTGGGAGTGCTTTCATATGTTGAGCATTTACGACTAAAAACTCAATTCCTTCGGACTCAAGTAAATTAACAACTGGTTTCCAGTAAACACTTGTACTCTCCATTGCAACGTGGGTACACCCGTACTCCTTAATCCAATCAATTAGTTTTAATAAAAAAACAGTTTTAGTTGAAAAGGTTTGGATCTCCTTTCCTTCTGGGGTCATAATACAGGCAGTAATATTGTCCTTATGGACATCCATACCACATGCTCGTTCAATGATTACATCCATTGAAAATTTCCTTTCCACGGCTACTATTTTTAGAGGCTGGTGCAACAACCAGAATAGGATTAATCTACTATGAGTGCTTCCCGTAAGGGAGCGACAGTCTGTGATGCACCGAGGTCGTTGGAGTCAGACTAACGGATGAGCTCTAACGCACCATAGTGTATCGACCTTCCTCTCCCAGCCGTAGAATTATTGTTGACACTTTTAAACAATTTTCATTCTCTGTGGTGCAGCGCTTGCGCTGCATGGGTGGCTAACGGGGCAGGATAGTTGAACATTAGTCTCAGCTTTTAAAATTAAATTCCTATTATTTTGTTGTCCTAAATAAGTAAAATCGTCCGTAAATATACTGTGGATATGTTAAGACTTTAATTAGGATAGGAGTGAATAGGCAATTATGAAACAAACAATGCGCGTCCTTATTTCTGGTGCAAGCATTGCCGGTCCGGCACTCGCTTACTGGCTTCATCGTCATGGATTCGACGTGACTGTAATAGAACGTGCTCCAGCATTGCGCGCGGGTGGTTACGGGGTTGATATCCGTGGTGCAGCCATTTCCGTGCTTATGGGGATGGGTATACTCGATCAAGTTCGTGCAGCTGACACGAACATGACTGGTGTTTACTTTGTGAACAGCAAGTGGAAGATCCAAGGTCAAATAAGCGAAGCAAGTATGGGGAACCAGCAGGGTCTGGACATCGAAGTCATGCGAGACGATCTAAGTAACATTTTGTACGATTTAACCAAGGATACTGTTGATTACATTTGGGGCGATTCGATTACCGCTATAAATGAGACTGAAGCTGGTGCAGAAGTTCAATTTATTCATGGGAAGCCACAGACATTTGACCTTGTCATCGGTGCAGACGGGCTTCATTCTAATGTACGCGCCTTAACTTTTGGAGATGAAGCACAGTTTAAACGGACGCTTGGCTGTTATATCTCGATTTTCACTCTCGAGAATTACCTCAACCTCGACCACCGCCAACTGTTATATACCATACCAGGCAAAACTGTAGGTTTGTATAGCGCTCGTGACAATACCGAAGCAAGGGGTATGTTCTTGTTCCAATCAGAGGCATTGAAGTACGACCGCAATGATACAGAATCTCAAAAGAAACTAGTAGAAAATGCCTTCTTAGGCGATTCAGGTTGGGAAACCTCGCATCTACTCAAAACCATGAAAGATGCTACAGACTTTTATTTTGACGAGGTTTGCCAGATTCACATGCCGACATGGTCAAAAGGGCGGATTACATTGGTAGGCGATGCGGCGTATGGTCCATCTCCTCTATCAGGTCAAGGATCTAGCCTGGCGCTTGTCGGGGCTTATGTATTAGCTGGTGAACTTAAAGCTGCAGATGGCGATTTCGCCCGTGCTTTTGTTGCCTACGAACAAAAAATGAGAAAGTTTGTCGAGAAAAATCAAAAAATAGGACTAATAGCTGCCGGGAGTATGATTGAAAAATCAAACTTCAAAATCTTTCTACGCAATTTAATGTTGCATATACCCCCGATTATGCTCGTACAATTTAAGATGATTTCAAAAATGATAGCCAAAGCTGCTAACGGCATCGAGCTGAAAGATTATTGATTTGGATTTATTGGTTGGAGGGGTACTACCAACAAGTGACACGATCAAAAAAGGCTGTCTATTTTCAGTAACCATATAAAATCCGAACAATTTTCTGTTTAGCCAGCTAAGCGCAAACATGCCCTTAAGCCCTTTAAAAATATTTTTAGTCTTCCGCAAGCCGGAGCGATTCTTTAGCAAGGATCGCTTTCTTTATTAAGTTAAACAATAGGCGGCAGCGGCTGCTCTTTTTCTTTATAAATCTAACGTGGCAGTTTATAGTAGAGCAGTTGCTGATTAATTGGTAAAAAATCTATTGAGCAATTAATAGTTTGAACCTTATAAATTAATGAGGTATATTTATTATAAAATTTTCAGGTAATGGGAGTGTTCTATATGCTGAGATGTGCCTGGTGCATGAAAAAAATTAGTAATAACAAACCAGTATTTGGGTTAAGTGTTAAGTTTGTAGAAGGTGTAGATTACACCGAAAGTGAAGGGAAAATAATACAAATAGGAATCCGTACACGAAACACTAGTGTTCCTTTGATTGTAACAGCGAGAGAATCAGAAGCCAAATTACAAGGAACTGATGGTATATTTGCTTTATGTAGTGAGAAATGCGGAAAGAAAATGAAGGACACCTTAACTAAGGAAATAGCAATTTTTAAAGAATTTAAAGATATTGCTCTTTAATAATATTGAGAGTTTAAACATAATTATTTCTGTTTAGATTGTGCGTTTCTATTAATATAGGCGCTTTTTTATTAAGGGGGCTGGTTGAACAATACGATACTTTTCAAAGAGGTATCGTTTTTCTTATTAAGTTAACGAGGCAGTTTAGTGGAAGAGTCCAGATTGAACTTTGTACAGCAATCGGGCCATTTTCTTGAATAACACTCAATAAGGAAATTGGATATTTATGTTAAAATATATAAAAGATTTTGAAAAAGTGTACTCAAGCTAATGAAGCAGTTATCTGAAAAAAAACAACGTATTTTTTGTATTGATTTAATGGTTCTAAACGAGGTGAAGTTTGTAAAATCAAATTCAATAGGAGGAAGGTAGAGTGTCAAATGAAACAAAGAGTTACATTGACTATCCAATGGCAAAAATTCCAGGAGGAGAAATAGATTTAAGAGACGATAGAATAAAAAGCAAATGGAAAGCTGAAATAAGACCGTTTCTTCTTGGCAGGTATCCTGTAACTATGAGTCTGTACTATGCTTTTACAAATAAATCACCTAATTCTTTTGACGGAGAGCTAAAACCGGTTGTGAATATTTCTTGGAATGATGCAATTTCTTTTTGTAATCTACTTTCACAGAAAGCTGGACTAAAAGAGTGTTATTTTATAAGTAATGATGGTGAAAACATTATTTGTGATTGGGAATCAGACGGCTATCGACTTCCTTCAGAAGCAGAGTGGCAATATGCATGTAAAGCAGGGACTACTGGTTATAGATACGGAGAGCTTGATAAGATTGCCTGGTATAATGAAAATTCAGGTGGGAAAATCCATGAAATAGGAAGAAAGGAACCGAATGCATGGGGTCTGTATGATATGTTAGGGAATGTTTGGGAGTGGTGTTGGGATTTATATGATGAACAAGTGTACGGCTCCTACCGAATTTTTCGAGGTGGTAGCTGGGCTGAAGAGGCTAGGGGTTGTGGGGCTTCGTGTCGTCGTCGTAGCCATCCGTCATTTTGCATTGAAGACCTTGGAATCCGTCTTGCCCAGTCTTTTTAAACAAACAAGCCAACTTTCGAGGTTATACAGCTCGACGAACGGAAATCATTAGTGCAAGAAAATAAGCTAATTTTAATATAAAATGTATAAGAGATTGTGAAGGTTTCTACTTAAACTATAGGGTGCTTGTGTTTAACAAAGGGTTGCTGCGGCGGCTCTTTTTTATTGAGCTAACGGTCAGGTTAGTTCAACAAGAAATTACTTAAATGATAAAATTAAATTAATGTGATTTTTACATAAGTAGGGGGTAATAAAATGAAAATCCGTTTAGTAAAAGGTTCAGACTATTATACTATATCTCCACTAATCAATCAGTGGTGGGGTGGAAGAAATATGTCTGATATGTTACCAAAATTGTTTTTCGACCATTTTACAAATACAAGTTTTATTGCAGAAAAGGATGGGCAAATTGTAGGTTTTCTTATTGGATTTCTCTCCCAATCCGAATCAAATGAGTCATATATTCTGTTTCCTGAAATCAGGATGGACCCCAACAAAGTGAGTTTAACAAGAGTTGCTTAATGTCAAAATAAAAAAAGCTTGGGTTAAATTTTCCTAAGCTCATCTATACAAGAATTATTGTAGAATAAACTCTCTATTCGATCGACTTGTATCATAATTTTGGTGACGTAATGTTCCTTATGATTCATTACAACTGTATCATAAATATACTCTTCAAAAACATAATCACCTAAGCCTAAATTTAAACGTTCCATCTCTGAAAAAAGTCGCTTATATGTTTTATGTATTGTTTTCTCATCTCCTATATGATATCCACTGAGAAAATCACCCTTAACACTTTTAAAATACGGATATCCTTCCTTGGGATTTGGTTGCTCAATATATAAATAGCTATAATTAGTGAATTCTCCCTTTAATACTTGCTCCCTTTTCGTTATAACACCTATTGGATATCCTGTATCAAGTTGTGATACGTTCAATTCATTAATAAAATCTGAAACGACCTCTACAAATTCTTCATCGGTTATATTTTCAATATTTCTACTTAAATAAAGTGTTGCTTCTGGTAATTGTTCAAGCGTAACTTGATGAAAATCAAGGTGTGACGCTTCTTCCATTAATGCTATTTTTGCCTCGATAATTTTTTCCTTCGATTCAATCTCCTGACGTTTTTTCATAATCTCTTCTTTTTTTTGATACATTAAAGACAAAAAACTTTCAGGCGATTTATTTTGCGTATATTGTTGAATAGCGTTTAGCGACATACCAAGATCCTTTAATAAATCAATAACAAAGAATAGATCTATCTGGCGAATTGAATAATATCGGTAACCTTTTTCATTTCTCAATACCGGAGACAAAAGCCCTATTTGATCGTAAAAAAAAAGTGTTTGTTTGTTTACTTTGCAAAGCTTCGCGAATTCACCTGTAGTTAAATATTTTCCATTTTTTTTATTCATTTTTTACAGCTCCACCCTTGACTATATAGTTACTATATACACTAGGATGAAAATTGTAAACAAATGAAAACAATACAAGTAAGTTTGCGGGAATTAGTTTTGTTAAGGAGAATGTAAAAGATGAAGACTCATAAAGTCACCCTAGGATTATTATTAATAAATTTATTCATTGCCTTTTTGGGAATTGGTCTTGTAATCCCAGTCTTACCTACGCTGATGAATGAACTAGGCATTACTGGAACCACAGTTGGTTATTTAACAGCAGCGTTTGCAATTGCTCAATTGATTGTTTCACCATTTGCAGGGAAAGCAGCAGATAAATTCGGCAGAAAAATTATGATAGTAATTGGCTTATTTATTTTCGGCATCTCAGAATTTTTATTTGGGATCGGCAGAGAAATCGAAATGTTATTTATTTCTCGTATTCTAGGAGGAGTTAGTGCTGCCTTCATTATGCCAGCTGTTACAGCTTTTATTGCTGATATTACAAATCTTGATACTCGTCCTAAAGCACTCGGTTATATGTCAGCTGCAATTAGTACAGGATTTATTATTGGTCCTGGTATTGGTGGATTTTTAGCGGAATATGGAACACATATACCATTCTTCTTTGCAGGAGCACTTGGTACAATTGCGGCTATACTTTCTATTATTTTATTATCTGAGCCGAATCGTAAAGAGGATAATAATGAACAAGTCTCAGATGGTAAGATTGGACTCAAACGTATTATTGCACCAAAATATTTCTTTGCGTTTATTTTAATTTTTATTGCCTCATTTGGTTTAGCAGCTTTTGAATCGTTCTTTAGTCTATTTGTGGACCACAAATTTCAATTTAAACCATCCGATATAGCCATTGTTATCACAGGTGGTGCAATTTTTGGTGCAGTTTCACAAGTCATATTATTTGATAGACTTACACGAATTTGGGGTGAAATTAAACTGATTCGATACAGCTTAATATTATCAGCCTTACTTGTCTTTTTAATGACAGTTGTTCATTCATATTTCTCTATTTTACTTGTTACATTTATTGTTTTTGTAGGATTCGATTTATTCCGACCAGCAGTTACTTCTTACCTTTCAAATATCGCCGGGAACGAACAAGGTTTCGTTGGTGGAATGAACTCTATGTTTACAAGTTTAGCGAACATTAGTGGACCAATTCTAGGGGGTACATTATTTGATATAGATATTAATAGCCCTTACTACCTTGCGACTGTGATACTAGCTCTGGGAATAGTTATAACATTGTTCTGGAAGAAGCCAGCAAATCATTCTTCTAACGAAGTGAGGGCTAGTGTAGCTAATTAATTAAACTGAAATAAAGCCGACTAGTGTGAAACATTGTACTTACACTAAAGGTTGCAAGAGTTTAAAAAGGGGTTGTTGAGACAACTCCCTTTTTTGTTGAACTAACGTGGCAGGATAGTTGAAGAAGGAATTCAACTTATATTTGTAGAAATAGTAATATTTAACAATATTTAGTATTGCACTTATAGTATTTTTACAGTTCAATAATTTTCTAAAATGGGGAGGGGCTTTTTTGCAAATTTTTTTTAGATATAACTGGATGGTAAGAGAAGACTGGTATCGTTGGTGTGAAAAGTTAAGTGAAGAAGAACTTCTGCAAAACCGAACGGGTGGAATGGGAAGTATATTGCATACACTTTTCCATATAGTTGATGTCGAATGGAGCTGGATACGTCTTTTACAAGGTAAAACTGACTTTCAGGAGGGTTTTGATGGTTATAAAAACTTGAATAAGGTTCGAAAATTAGACGCTGAATTTCATTTAGAAGTGGAAAACTTTGTGAACAACTGGGATGCTAGTATGGAAAATCGTTTATTTTACGATACCTTACCTGATGGAAAAATTGTGACGGATACTTGGGGGGAAATCATGCGACATACCATTGCTCATGAAATTCACCATATAGGTCAATTATCAATTTGGGCAAGGGAAATCGGAAAAAAGCCTGTTTCTGCAAACCTTATTGGTCGGGGTCTTTCCTCTTACTCCAATAAATAATTCAAATAGAAATTCATTTAGTGGGTTTCTGTATATTTATGGGTGTGCTAATTTAAAAAGAATTAACTTTTCCTTGTTCTGCGGGGGATTCAGTTTTGAGGAGCAATTTGAGTTTGTGAAGAATTGTACTTAAAGTTACGGGTGCTTTTCTTAAAGATCTGGCTGCCAAAAAAGCAGCCTTTTCTTATTGAGCCAACGAAGCAGTTTAATAAGAACAGGACAATCAATATACTATGTAGAATATAATAAGATGACGTTGTATAAATATATAGAAAAAACAGTATATAAAAATTAGGAGTGTTGGTTATGGTTCATGCAAAAGATGTTTTATCGGATCAGTTGTTGGCAAATGCCAATGACCCTAGTTGGTACCTACCATTTTCAGATTCAGTAGAAAAATTGTCTGAGGAACATGCATTTTGGAAGCCAAACGAAGAGAGTAATAGTATTGCTGAAATTGTGCAGCATCTACTATATTGGAATCAAACATGGCAAACAAGGTACCAAAAATCTCACGTTGATGCTGTGCCTTCCATAGGAAATAATAATAACAGCTTTATTATTCCTGAAAACCATACTTTTGCTGACTTAAAGAAACAACTATTAGAGTTGCTTTTACGTTGGCAAGAGTTATTATCTGAAGAAAAAGTTGAGAGTGAAGTTAATGGTTTTCCTGGACACGTGAAATGGTGGGCAATACTCGGAAATGTGTCAACTCATAACGCATATCACATAGGTCAGATCATTTATATCCGGAAGTTGCAAAATAGCTGGAAAATAGATGCAGGAGAAGATGAATAAATAAAAGTTCCACTAGTGCCTACTTGAACTAAAGGGTGCTAAAGTTGAGGATCAAGCTGCCATTTGGTGGCTTTTTCTTATTGAGCTAACGTAAGCAGGTTAGCTGAAGAATAGTTTTCTGAGTCATCAACAAAAATAGGCCAGATTAGTGAAATAAGAGTAAGTAATTAATATTTGAATTAAAGGAAAAATTTTAAGATTCTTTAAAAATAGAAACAGATAAAAATAGGATACATATTTGCGATTACTTTCTCTAATGGTAAATTTTCCTTTGGAAAAAGGTATAAGGATGTAGCTAACGAAATATATAGACAAATAGGTGATTTTATCGAAGATATTCCAAAGAATGAGGATTACCAGTTTATTGTGGGTGCATTTTTTAGAATACAATTGAAAGAGGAGGAGTAATGATATGTCGCATACAATAATTCCCAGAGCTGCTGTGCGTGGGACAGCATCCGGAGTTCTCTTCATGGCGTTTTTCGGTACTCTGTGGGCGGGAATTGGTATAAGAGGATTGCAGGGCTGGGGATTCCTTTGGCTTTTGATCTTATCCCTGTTGATTGGTGTCTTACTGCTTATAGGCGGAATCAAATTGTTAAAGAATTCAAGAAGGTTATCAAACGCGATGATGGAAGGGGATGCTACCCGTCGTTCGAAACGAATGGGTATGATGTTCGGTATTATTTTTGGTTTAGAAGGCGTGTTGATTGCTGCCGCCAGCGCAATATGTAGTGCTACCAATCATTTAGATTTGTTTGTCCCTGTGATGGCCCTTATTGTCGGTGCTCATTTTTTTCCTCTAGCCCATCTTTTTCGGGTAAGAATCCATTATATTGCAGGTACACTCCTTTGCTTGCTTGCTACAATCACATTGCTAACATTACCTGTGAGAGTTACCTTGGGGCATCATCAAATTGAGGTATGGTGGGCAACTGTCGGATTTGGCTCAGCCCTGATATTGTGGGGAACCGGGGTCGCAGTTTGGCTTACAGGACTTAGACTGCTGAAAAGGGCTCCGAATGGATTCAAAGAGGATGTGGAATCTTTCCGGTTGTAATGCTCTCTTTGATTATTGAATTAAGTTATTGTTCTTCAACAATGTATGTAACTTGTCCCTATTTCCGACTTCTGGAGGGGTGCAAATAGCGCACAACAATTTTATTCAGCTAACGGGTGCAAGAGTTAAAGAACAAGGGCTGTGTGGATGCAGCCTTTTCTTATTGTACTAACAGTCAAGTTAGTTTAATAGTGCATTTTTCTTTGATCAACACCACCAAAAAAATCAATGGTCTATTTGATTATGAGTAACTGGAAAATTAATGTAGAATACGTGTGTCAAGTTCGGATGGATATTCCCCAGTATCATTTTGTCGGTTAATACAACCTATTTTCACACACGATTATGATAAGAGAATACCAGCAAACCAAGAAAGGTGTTGGAAGCAAATGATGCGAGTACGTTTGGCAGAAGCTATTATACTACGTGAAGATGGACGGGCCAAGCAAGATCCAGCTATTTTGGAGGAAGCCCGAACGCTCCTTTTAGACTTGGCAGCAGCCTACCCAGATGACGCTGAGGTCAATTTTCAGACAGCAGTGGCTCTTGACAATTCCGGATTAGAGATAGAGGCTATTCCTTTCTACGTGCGTGCTCTTGAGCTGGGGCTTTCTGAATCAGATCTTGAAAGAGCCTTACTTGGCTTGGGGAGCACTTATCGTTGTTTAGGATATTATAATCAAGCTGAGGAAACATTACGTCGAGGTGTAAAAGAATTTCCTCAAAACCGGGCCATCCAAGTTCATCTCGCGATCGCCCTGTATAATACGCAGGGTTACAAGGAAGCGATAGAAATCCTTTTGACCAATTTGATGGAGACAACTTCTGACGAAAAGCTTCAATATTTCAAACGCGGTATTGTATACTATTCGCAACACCTTGATGAAACTAAGAAATGATAAAGTCAACAAAACTACGATGGCCTTTTTTTATGTCGAATCCGGAAGAAACTGTTTATTAATCTACATTTCCTTGTTAAACTAACTGATGCAAGAGTTGAAGATCCAGCTGCCATTTATGGCGGCTTTTCTTATTGAGCTAACGTGGCAGGTTAGCATTCCTGTAGATCTTAAATATCAGGTTTGAAAAAAATAGAGCCCCTCAGTAAGATACGAGTATAGAGTCCAATCTAACTCAGAGTCTTAAGGAGGAAACCCTACTATGAATTTTAAAATGCAAGACAAACAAAATCAACTAATAGAAAGAATTTCCGATAAAGAGTTAAAGATCAGATGATGCTTCGGCAGCTTTTTTTGCTTGTTCCACTAACGAAGCAGTTGTATGGATTTTTCTCACACTATTTTATAGATGCAAAAACTATGCTTATTCTTTTTGGAATATACCCAGCAGCAACTATGCTTATTATTAATTGGTATCCCTTTAATCGTCCATTAATAAGTAAGGTATCTTATATAATTTGCTGGTCCGTGTTTTCTACTCTCTACGAATGGTTAATGGTGAAAATGGGATACATTTATCATGATCATTGGAGTATCTGGCTTTCTGCTGTTTCTTATCCTTTTTTATATGGGGCGTTATTAGGTAATCTAAAATTTATTCGCTGGTTAGAGAATGTAAAGAAGGTATAAGTTATATCAAAAAAATACGAATATAGAGTAGATTATTTTTAACTAAGGGGTGCTTGTATTTAAGTAAATGGTTGCTGTGGCAGTCTTTTTCTTTTCTTATTGTGGAAGCAAGATTGTGAATAAATGTACTTAAACTATAGGGTGCGATGTTTGAAGAAGGGTATCGGTATCTTAATTGACTAACGGGGAAGGTTAGTAAAAGAAGGACTGTTTAAAATACTATTAAATAAGTAAAAAAATCCTTCTCTTTATTAAGAAGGACTTTTTATGTCATTCCATTTTTTCATTGATTGTAATAGTTTCGCCTGCTCCATGACCAGATTCTCCATGTCCTGGTCCAAACAAATTCAATATTACAACTCCTACAAGAATCAGTATTATTCCTGTAATGCTAGCCATGTTAATTTTTTCTTTCCAAATTAAAACTGAAATGATAGTAGTAAAAACAAGACCCAATCCTGACCATATTGCATAAGCAGTATTTAAGGGGATTGTTTTCAGTGACAATGACAAAAAGAAAAAACAACCTACGAAAGCTATTATTAACCCTATTGTAGGAAAGAGTTTTGAAAATCCTTCAGATGCTTTTATTAAAGAAGAGCCAATAAGTTCCCCAACTATTGCAAGTGCTAAATATAGATAAGACATTGTTATAGTTCCTCCTTAATCATGTTTATTAGTTTATCAAAAACTAGCGTTTTTAGTTCTTCATTTAATGGTGCCATTCCAAATATTTCTGAGTACCATAAACCATCTATTGATAATCTTGCAATTGTTATTTTAACAGGGTCAATCCCATCATTTATTAATTTCGTATGCAAACTATCATATTTCTGTCGGAATTCATCTAATAAATCTGGATTAATAAACATTGCAGCCATTAATGCTGAATTTAGATTGTTGTTATTTAAATCTGAAAATGTAGAATTAACATAAGCCCTACTCCATTTTCCTATCTCTCTATTATCGTTATTAACCAACGTTATAATGCTTTCAAAATAATTATTTGTCCAATCTTCCACCATTCCTTTAATTAATGCTTCCTTGCTAGGATAATGGTATAATAATCCACCTTTACTCACTCCAGCCCTTTGGGCAACCGCCTCTAATGTGAGTTTGACAACTCCTTCTTCTTGTACAATTTCAGATGCAGCAATCAATATATTTTTTTTCTTATTAGCATGATTTGAAATAGACATAATGACCTCCATAATTTTTTATATATTAACTATACCGTCTGGACGGTTTTTTGTCGATCTAATGGATGCAGATGGACCTACGTGTATGTTCCCTTACGATAACATTCAGTTAAATATAAATTCCCCCCAAGTCTTATTAGAGAATTTTAAAAAGAGTCACAAGATTGATACCATTGCCATTTTACCTACATTAGAACCTATGGACCCACGAACAATTAATATAGGCATTTAGGAGTGGTGAATTTTTTATTTGAATTTGACCTAAATAAAAATAAGCACCCTATTCCAAATGCAAAAGACATAGTATCAGATTTTCAAAAAAGTGGTGTATTAACGAAAGGAATTTATAACATTGAAATCTTAGTAGATGATTCAAATCCTGATCATTTTGTAGGGAGAGATTTGGATACCTTAGCTTTATTCAAGGTGGATGAAAAGGGGAAATATACCATACTTGCGACGCCTAAAGTTGATGATTTAGAGGATTCTTATTTTTACAATGAAAGTGTTAAAAAGAATCAAAATTAAAAGTCCTATAAGTTGCGAATTGTATAATGTAACTAACGCATACGTTAGTTAAACATCAATGGACTGCTTCGGCAGCCTTTTTTATTGCACTACCATGAAAATAAATTTCCTCAGGATTAGAAAAAAACAATACTTAAGAAGACCTGCTCAATCGTTAAAAAAAGAGGAGAGCGTTAATTAATAAGTCTATGGATTAGGGTTGACTAGATTAAGGTCAGAATCAGTATTGACACTTCCTAACCATTTTCATTCTTTGTAGTGCAGCACTGATTGTGTGCTGCATGGATGGCTAACGGGGCAGTTTTTTCTTATTGCACTAAAGAAGCAGGTTAGTTGCACAAGGCATCCTACCTATACAGTATAATATTATGTAAAGAATTGAGATAAGTGTCCAAATTAGGTCGGTACCGATTAATGGAGGTAGTTATGAAATACGAAATCATATTGTTCGATGTGGATGATACATTGTTCGACTTCAGTTTGTCGGAAAAAAAGGCACTACATAAAGCTTTTGTAGAGTTCGGATTGCCTACGGGATTGGCGGAATATGAAGACAATTATAAAGAGATTAGCAAGGTATTATGGAGAGATTTGGAACAGGGGCTTACCACTTTATCAGAACTGAGAGTAGAGAGATTTAGAAGGTTGTTCCTTACGCAAGAGCTAGAAATCAATGCAGATACGTTTAGCAGTGTTTATCTTGGATATTTGGGCAAGGAAACACATCTTGTACAGGGAGCCGTTAAATTATGTGAAAATCTTGTCAGTTGTCGGCTGGCCGTTATAACAAACGGATTCAGGGATGTGCAGACATCAAGAATCGGGAGATCCCCTCTCTGTAATACTTTTGAGCAAATTATTATTTCTGAAGAGGCTGGATTCCAGAAGCCCGAAAAGGGTATTTTCGATTATGCGTTTTCCAAGCTTCAGGTTACAGATAAAGCTAAAGTGTTGATCGTGGGCGACTCTCTGACCTCCGATATTCAGGGGGGGATAAATTACGGGATTGACACCTGCTGGTTCAATCCAAATATAAAGGAAAACAATATAGGAATTAAGCCGACGTATGAAATCCGTAAGCTACCGTATCTTATAAATATTGTACTTAAGATGGAGAGTTAAGTGATTTTAAGCGATTGTGAATGATTGTTCTTAAAGGGTGCGATCCTTCAATAACAAGGGTCACTTTTTTCTTCTTCAAGTAACGAGCAGGATACTTCAAGAAGGATTTTCTAAATAATGTATAGAAAAGAATAAAAATAGGGAGTGGTTTTATGAATTATGAATATAAAGAGAAAGAAAAGAAAAATGGTCGATATGTTTCAATTAGGGATAAAGGTGAGAATTCATTGTTAGAAGTAGAAAGAAAAGGAAATCAGGTAGAAATAGTTACATATGTGCGTAATGAGAAAACAACCAAATTCACAATGCCAGTGGAACTTTTTGAAAAAATGTCCAAAGAAATGATTTAGGATTAACCCAATGTGTTATTGCATTATCGGGTGCCTTGAATTTAAGAAAGGGGGTTGCTGCGGCAATCCTTTTCTTATTCGACTAACAGGTTCTTGAAGAAGGAATACCATTAGAATGGATTGTAAGAAAATTCAAAAAGAGGGTAAGAAATGTTTGCTTATAAATATAAGAGCTTAATGGAGGATTTTATAAACGAAGTAATCACAGTTGATGATTTTGAACGTGAGTATCTAATTACTCAAATCACATCACATTTTTTGTCACTAATATCAATGCAATTCTCAATGGAATTCTCTAATTAAATAACAATAATAAACGCAGAGAAGGGATAGCTTAATCGCTATCCCTTCATCTTTATTTCACTATCTAATCCCGTTGGTTGAAGAAAGTTGTTGTCTGTTTTTATTAAGTGTCTTCGTCGCTTTTGTACTCCAAAATATCACCTGGTTGACAATCTAAAGTCTTACATATCGCTTCTAATGTTGATAAACGAACGGCTTTTGCTTTCCCATTTTTCAGAATGGAAAGATTCGCCATCGTAATCCCAACCCTCTCCGAAAGCTCCGTTACGCTCATTTTTCGTTTTGCTAACATCACATCAATATTAATAATAATTGCCATATCCTCCACCTCAGACCGTTAAATCATTTTCTGATTTTATATTAATAGCTTCTTGTAAAAGTCTTTGGAGAACAGCAGCAAAAACGGCGATCACCAAAGAGGAGAAAATAATGACCAATCCGATTGGTATGAAACTTGGAGGGTCAACTCTTTCCGCCATGAGATAGTAGAGTGGCATACCTAGCAGGTACAAGGTACTGATCGTGATGGCACAGTATTTTATTTTCTTTAAAGCCTTTACCGATAATTCCGAGAACGCTTGGTTCTTATCAATATAGCTTAAAAGTTTAAAAGCTTGATACAGAGCAAAGTAAAAAGGTATCGCTGCCGCATACATATCGATTAAAACGAGAGATTTCATATAAGCAATATCTGGATACAATTTTCCAGCAAAATTCCCGACCTTAGGCACCAAAAATATACACAATGCAAGAACTGGGATTCCTATAAAAATAATAGCTAGCTTTAAAAAGAGTGTCGTAACTTGTTTCATAAAAAGCACCTCGCTTATTTAATGATAACATGATTTTATCATATTGTTTATCGTTTTACAATAAAATCGTATTGTTTTTTATTATATTATTATTGTTATTGAAATAACCTTTTAATTTTGACAAAAATAAAAAGCATTTCTCATTACAAAGAAATGCTCTTACTTTAATATGTTAATTTTACAACTTGTTCAACAAAACTTCCAAATAGTTTAATAAAGTAAATCAACAACGAAAGATAACAGAACCTACATAAAATAAATAATATCCTTCATCGTAAATTGTTTATCGGCAATCCCCATCTAATCTGATATGAAGGTGAAGGTGCGTAGTAAATCAGACTTATGGGAGGCTTAAAATGCAAAGAGCTAATAAATCCGTTATTTCCCTCATATTAGGGATATTATCGATTGTTTGTACTCCAGTTGTGCCAGTTCTAGCAAATTTTCTTTACCCAAACCCTTTATTTTATTTTGGTGGGCTAAGTATTGGATTAATTCTTGCAATAATAGGTCTTTATTTCGCCCGAGTAGGTATTAAAGGAAAAGATATTCATAATCAAAATGCCCAAACGTTTGGTATTGCAAAAGCAGGTAAAGTTTGTTGCATTGTAGGAATATGTTTTAATTTTTTTATATTTGTCCCAATATTATGGTTTTCAATTTTTGGAATTTTCGGACCGTAAATTAAAACAAGATTAAAACAGTTCTTATTGAACTAAGGGGTGCGAGAGTTGAAGAACGGAGCTGTCATTGTGGCAGCTTTTCTTATTCTACTAACGGAGCAGTTTAGCTTAATAAGAGCCCATTAAAAAAATACTTTTTAATTAAGATATTTAGGAATATACATATATCGGATTTTTCACGAAAAATTGGAAATAATAATTTAAATTACTTTTACAGCAACCATATGAAGGATGATAAAGTTGGCGAATGCCCAGATGGATAAATTCGATAAAATTGTTAAAATGACTAAGCGATCAACAGATGCCTTAATCGATTATTGGAAAGAATTTGCACTCTATTCTTCATTTGAATACTGGATGATGGTGGCAATTTTTCTAGTACCACTTTTAATACTATTCTTTAAAATTGATAAGAATAAAATCTTTTTAGTTGGTTTTTTTGGGTATAGCATTCACGTCATATTTGCCTACGTCGATTCATATGGGAAACATTCTGGACTGTGGAATTATCCATTCCCAATAATTCCTGCACTGCCAGGTTTAGCGATAGATTCGAGTCTTGTCCCTGTTACTTTTATGCTAGTTTATCAATGGACTTTAAATAATAAAAAGAATTATTACGTGTATTCCATTATTACAGCAGTAATTTTTTCGTTTATTATTAAGCCCTTACTTGTTGAACTAGGTTTATTTAGAATGTACGGTAAATAAACTATTTACACCTTTTTATTGCTTATCTTTTTGTCCTATTAACTGCAAAATTTATTACGAATGTTTTTTTATGGGCTCAAAAAAAATACATAACTTCAACATAAAAATTTTTGATTTTATTATGGGGTGTTCCCAATGGGGCGAGACTTCTATGCGGGCATATTCAGCTTTATAGTTGGTGTTTTTGCAATTTATATGTTCTTCCACGCAACAAAGGAACGGTTTTTGAACAATAAAACTTATGAGCAAATTAAGTATATAACCCCTTTACCTATCTCCTTCAATTTCTTTCTCATGATTAAACTAGTTACCTTTCTGTGAATGCACCCATAAAAGATAATTGGGAAGAACTATTTTTAGAAAACTGGAATAAAACCCCTTACGCTGATGGTAACGAAATAGAAACTATGATTGATAAAGGTGATTCAGTGTGGATTTATACGGATACTTTGCCTTATACAGGTGAAAAAGACAATTATCCTTTCATAACTTTATTTAAGAGAACCGATTTTTGGCACGGATAAAAATACTTTTTTAAAAAATACGTTTTATATTAATTAATAAATGTATAAACGTAACGGGTAATTGAGTTTAAGAAGGATTGCTGGTTGAGGCGGTCCTTTTTTCTTTTTCGACTAACGGACAGGTTAGTTGATTAAAGGGAATTTAAGGTTGGCAGAAGAATACATTTTTTCTAGGGAGATTTTCTTTTAATAGACATATAAAATCGAACGTATATAATATTACATGTAATCAAAAAGGAGGGGGCTATCATGGTTTACCAAGCAGATCAAACTCGATATGACAATATGAAATACAATCGTAGCGGACATTCCGGTCTTCAGCTCCCAGCCATATCACTGGGCTTATGGCATAATTTTGGTGGTGTTGATACATATGAAAATGGCCGTGCCATGCTTAGACGAGCATTCGATTTAGGTATTACACATTTTGACTTAGCTAATAATTATGGCCCACCGGCAGGATCAGCCGAAGAAATGTTTGGTAGGATGCTAAAAACAGATTTTGCTCCATACCGGGATGAAATGATCATTTCATCAAAAGCAGGGTATTATATGTGGCCAGGCCCTTATGGGGAATGGGGATCAAGGAAATATCTCATTTCAAGTCTAGACCAAAGCCTAAAGCGAATGGGGTTGGATTATGTTGATATTTTCTATTCACATAGACCTGATCCAAACACGCCACTTGAAGAAACGATGGGGGCATTAGACTCAATTGTTCGCCAGGGTAAAGCATTATATGTTGGAATTTCAAGCTACAGTGCTGAACAAACAGATGAAGCAATCAAAATATTGAATCAATTAGGCACTCCTCTTGTCATTCATCAACCTAGCTATTCGATGCTGAATAGATGGATTGAAGATGGATTGCAAGATGTTTTGCAGGAAAACGGTGTTGGATCGATCTCCTTTTGTCCATTAGCACAAGGATTGTTAACCAATAAATACTTGCATGGAATTCCTACTGATTCTAGAGCAGCAAAATCAACAGGCGCATTGGGTACTGATCAAGTAACGGAAGTTGTAATTAATCGTGTCCAGCAGTTAAATGTAATCGCTGTAGAACGTGGTCAAAACCTGGCACAAATGGCCCTAGCATGGGTATTAAGAGGTGGTAAAGTTACATCCGCCCTGATCGGTGCAAGCCGTGTAAGCCAAATTGAAGAAAACGTTGCAGCATTAAATAACCTAGCTTTCTCTGAAGAAGAATTGAATCGTATTGAAGATATCCTAAAAAGCTAAAACTCAAGTAGCCTGCCTGATGTATCAAAACAGGCTTTTTTGTGCCTTAATGCGTTAATCCGATATGCAATAGTATCTATTTTGGAGTGTATAAACCCAATTTATAAATTTGATTTAAATGATAATCAACTGAATTGAATTGAGTATGTGAAGAATTATACTTAAACAAACGGGTGCAAGAGTTGAAGAAAAAGGATTGCTGCGGCAATCCTTTTTCTTATTCGAATATCGGGGCAGGTTAGTTAAACAAGAACGATGTAAATTCATAAATGATTAATGACGTAATTTACATATACTATTAACTATTAAGGAGATGAATAAATGGAAGAAGATTTTTATTTCTCAAAAAAACAATTTATAAGTGGTTTGATGATGCCGAAAAGTATAGGTGGTTTGACGATGAAAAGAGGTGATGTATCACTCGCTAAGATAAATGATGTGTGGGAAAAATACACAGAATCTGTACCAAGAGGAAGAAAACCTTTATCAAAACATGATGATCTAGTTTTGATTGGCTTCGGGAAAGATGTTGAGATTGAACGTGAGCAACTTTCACAACAACAAATAGAAACAATGATTATAGGAATGAAAAATAATCATTAATTCAAAGTACGAAGATGCTTTATTATAGAAGAACAGATACTTGGAAATTAACGGGTGCAAAAGTCGAAGATCCAGCTGCCATACTTGGCGGCTTTCTCATATTGTATTAAAGAAGTAATTTAGTTGAAGAAAGAGAAATGACTCCTTTCTGTCGCTTTTGACATATATTTCGACAGAAAGGTGGCTTATGAAATCCCTCCTTTACCGAAGGATGTGGCAAAAATTACTTTAAGCAACTCTGTGGATTGTAAGTAACCTTGGAGATTTATCCATTGTTATTCAAGACGGTACAACAATGGAAGTGCGTAGAATGAGCAAAATTGGCTACACAATACCATTTGATTCACATAAAATAAAGCAAATTTTAGTTTTGGGGTTGGTAATAATGGAACTTCCAAAAAATATGAGCAATAACAGAAAAGATTTCAGCGAGAAAAAAAGTAATAAAATTTTAGGACTGGAAAAAGAGGTTGCATTAGGGCTTTGGATTCAAGTAATAGGTCAGATCATTGAAATTAAAGGTTTAACAGGGCTTTTGCATATTGAGGAAGATGCAAATACAATAGGTGAACAACAAATACTAACTGGTGTTTGGATTAAGACGATTGGACAAATATTAGAGGCTATTTCTGTATCAAGTCAAATAGGAGAAACAGATTTAATTAAACTGCTGCAAGAACAAAAACTCGCCATCACAGGAGATATGCTTGTGTCAATTGGTTCAGCTTATGAAGTAATCGGAGGAATTCATGTACTTGAAGAGGAAACAGACAAAATTCCTCGCATAGTTCCATAACGAAAATGATCGAACATTTGTAAAAAAAGGAAAATTTACACCTCTGGAGACCATCTCCTTCGATGTTCGCGAAGGCGGACGCTACCGCTACACGATGGTCAACATCGAGACCGGCGAGGAGTATCCCACAGGAGGTGTGTTTCTCGATGTTGTACCATTCGAACGGCTCGTTTTCACCTGGGGCTACCCCGATGATCCCATCGAGAACTCCCCTGTCGTGACCCTAACCCTCACCGCACACGGCGATCGGACTGAGATGATTTTCCACCTGCGATCAAAGCCTGAAGACTGGTTGCGCGGATTCGCCGGTCACCCCGGCGATCAGTACGTGTACGACGGCTGGTCTGACGCGCTTGACAAGATTGTGAAAAAATATACTTAAACAAACGGATCCAAGAGTGAAATAAAGCAACGCAATCGCGTTGCTTATTTTATTTAAAAATACTTTCTGTATAATTCCTGCCTGATACTTCCGCTTTTCACGATTATCCAGATATCGTATTAACCAAATTTCGCAGCGGATAATTAAAAAAAACTTTTATCCCACCTCTTTACTATCAGTGAGTTGGAGAGAAGGCTTAAATAAGTAAAAGCCGTAATTCCAAAAAGACCTTGTATTTTTTACTTGCTCAAAATGTTGCCTCAGCAGGATAGCCTCGTTGTTCCCAGTATCCTTGAATACGAGTGGATGCAAATTCAACACGATTTACCCATTTGATAGATTTGTACCCATACATTTTTGGCACCACCAATCGAAGCGGAAAACCTTGTTCGACGCGAAGCGGCTGATTGTCCATCTTATAAGCTAGAAGAACATCGGATTCCATCGCTTCTTTAAGGGATAAACTTTCTGTATAGACCCCATCAGCAGAATAGAAGGTGATGAATAAAGCTTCTGAAGTGGGTTTTACCAATGAAACAAGCTCGCGGATGTGAATTCCTTCCCATTCCACATCCGTTACCGTCCATCCCGTAACGCATTGGAAATTTTTGATCTGTTTTGTAACAGGTAAAGACGTCAATTGATCCAAGGTAATGGATTTTTTAGTAGTTACTAGACCGTCAATTTTCAACTGGTACTTGTTGAGCGAGACCTTTGGATAGTTGTCTGTCACAGTAAAATATTCCGGAAACACATGTATCCCCGGTCTCGAATCTGTTGATAATTTCTCGCGTGTAGTGAAAAGCTTCGAGAAAGGAGTCATTGAAATTGCACCAATCACTAATCCTGAAACTCCCCATCGCAGAAATTGTCTGCGTTCTGAATCCATTTTTTTCGTCACGTGTGTTTGGGGATATTGTGTTCCGGTGGCTTTGAAGAAACCATGCAAGATAAACCAAATTCCTAAAAGATAAGACAAATTCCCATGCCAAGCGAAGGCAGCCTCTCTTATGCTTGCGGGAAACCAATTGACCTTCCACAAAGAAAATCCAGTTAAAACGATTGCTGTACCAAAAAATATTGGCATAAACCAATCGACTTTTCGTATGCGGTTCACCTTTGGCAACTTCTTCACAATAGGAGAAAATAACGACAGAAAAAAAACGATTCCAAAGAAAATATGAACATCATAAAGGAAGAATAGATACCGTATCAGCCTTACATGAAAAAATGGGATATAAAGAGCAAGTCCTGTTACCATGAGAACTAAAAAGGATACAATGGAATAATGGTGTAGCCATACATAATATTTCGTCCATTTCCCATGAGGAAACCATTTCTTCATTTTTCCCCCTCACAATCATTAATATTTTGTTGAATTATAGCATGGAAAACTTAATAAAGTCTTAAAACATTCTCCAATAAATTTGCTCCCATGGTCTTTTATATCTGGTGGAGCAGGTTAGTGGAAGAAGGAATTGTGATTTTAATGTAGAATATTTCTCTGAGGAGTGATTCTATGGATATAAGATTTTCGTTTGTTTTAGACACAGATGTACCAACTGGACCAGAATATTATGGATCTTTTATGAATGGTTATATAACAGGTAATTTAAATATTTATATAGATGAAAAATTATTTTTCGAAGAACCATTTACCAACCTAGCAGAACTAGGATTGAAACTGGGCAAATGGTTACAAAAGATTCGTAGTGGTGTTAGAGAGAATATGGACTTTGATACCATTGACCATGACGAGGCTATAATCAACTTTCTATATGAGGGTGAAGATAATTGGAGAATTTATTCAATTTGGCAAGAGTTTGAAACAGACAAATACATTTCCACAACTGTATTAGTAGAAGCTGTAACACATTATCTTCACGAATTGAATAAGGAACTTCACTCAATTGATTACTTTGTTACTCTGGATAAGTACCTTTAGTAAGTAATATCAAAGGAGTGAGGAAGGTAAAATGAATCAATCCTATTTTTATTTAAAACTAGAAACACATCAATTACATATGTCTTATAAAAATGAAAAACGTCGCGTGCGTGTTTTATTGCCGAAAAATTATGATAAAGATGAGGCTAAAAATTATCCAGTTGTCTATATGCATGATGGACAAAATGTTTTCTACAGTAGTGAAGCATATAGCGGGTATTCATGGAAAGTTATTCCGGCAATTAAACAAAACCCCGATTTTCCGAAGATGATTGTTGTTGGGATAGATAACGCTGAACAAGATCGAATTAATGAATATACGCCTTGGAAAATTACTGAAAGCCCACTTCCTGAAGATATTGAACTAGGTGGAAGAGGCGCGGAGTTTGCTGAGTTTGTCATGACAGTCGTGAAGCCGTTTATCGATAAGCAATACCGAACTAAATCGGATAAATATCATACAGCGATGATTGGCAGTTCACTTGGAGGAAATATTTCGGCTTTTATGGGTATTGAATATAAAGATCAAATTGGTGGTTTAGGCATTTTTTCTTTAGCCAATTGGATTACAAGTAAAGCCTTTGACAATTATTTTGCTAGAAAAGAGTTGGATCCTGAACAACGCGTGTACATTCAAGTTGGGACTCAGGAAGGCGATGATGCCGATCGACAATTGATGTATGGTAATATGAAGCAGGCATATATCGATTGCTCGCTTAAGTATTATAAACAACTGATAAAAGGCTCTGTTCCAATTGATAGCATTCGTTTAAATATTTTTGCGGATGAAGAACATAATGAAAAAGCTTGGGCAAAACACTTGCCAGAATGTTTACGTTTCTTAAGTGAGAAGTGGTCTTGAATGAACTGAATAATTATATTTGACTGAATTTGATCATGGGGGGAATCTATCACTTTTTTTGAATATTTTTGGAAGTTTAGATTGATTATAGATTGAAATAATTTTATTTTAGTCGTGAAAATAATGAATTTTTTGATTCTGAAAGGAGCTTTTTTTATGAATTATATTTTGATATCACCATATTATCCAGGTAATTTTCAGTCATTTGCTCATCGTTTAAAAGACGCAGGTGTCAATGTTTTAGGAATTGGCGAAGAGCCATATGACCAATTAGGTTCCGAATTACAAAACTCTTTAACGGAATATTATCGTGTGAATAATTTAGAAGATGTAGATGAAGTGAAACGTGCTGTTGCATTTTTATTTTATAAACATGGTCCAATTGACCGCATTGAATCCAATAACGAATACTGGTTAGAACTTGATGCGCAGTTGCGTGAGCAATTTAACGTGTACGGCAATAAAACGAATGACTTGAAAAAAGTTAAGTATAAATCTGAAATGAAGAAGCTGTTTAAAAAAGCAGATGTGCCTGTTGTAGAAGGAAGAATCGTTAAAACTAAAAAGGAGTTATCTAATGCCATTGATGAATTAGGACTGCCAGTTATCGCTAAACCGGATAATGGAGTTGGATCAGCTGCAACCTTTAAATTAAGTTCAGAAGAGGCTGTACGTCATTTTGAAGAAGAATGGGGAGAAGCACAAGTGTACTTCTTAGAACCATATGTCGAAGGAGGCGTGCTTTGTACATTTGATGGTTTAGTGGATCAGAAAGGGAACATTGTTTTCCAAACAAGCTTTACATATAATGTGCCAACTCTGGAACTCGTTAATGGTCAGTTGGATTTAGCTTATGTGATTCAAAAAGAAATTGATCCAAAGCTCGAAACTTATGGAAAGGCGATTGTGAAAGCTTTTGGCATGAAAGAACGCTTTTTCCATATTGAGTTTTTTAAATTAGAAAATGGGGATTATGTTGCACTTGAATACAATAACCGCTTGGCTGGCGGCTACACGATTGATATGTACAATTTCGCTTACACCATTGATTTATTTGCTCAGTATGCTTCTCTTGTGACAGGAGGAGAATTTAAGGAGTCCGATGCCGAAAACCAGTTTTGTGTCGGTGTAACACAGCGTGATGCGTATGAGTATAAACATGATACGAATGCTATTTATGAACGATTTGGCGACCGTGTGAAGTTTGAACAGCGCATGCCAGATGCGTTTGCGGAACTCCAAGGAAATCAATTTTATGCGATTAATGCAGATTCGCATGAAGAAGTGGATGACATTATCCATTTTGTACATGAACGAAAAAATTTGGGAAAGGAGATTTTTCTATGCATATAGAACAGTTAAACCATTGGAGTGGCGAATTAGGACGTGAAATGCTGTTGAACAGATATGGACACAGTGGCATGCCAATCGTAGTTTTTCCTTCATCTGGAGGGACGCATTCTGAATACTATGATTTTGGAATGATTGATGTGTGTCATGACTTTATTGAATCCGGAAAAGTTCAATTTTTTACATTGGCTAGTATAGATAGCGAAAGTTGGCTGCACGACTCAAAACCGGCGCATGACCGTGCATTAGCTCATGAGGCATATGACCGTTATGTGATTTCAGAAGCTATTCCATTTATTAAACATAAAACAGGTTGGTTTGATCCAATGATGACAACGGGGTGTAGTATGGGGGCATATCATGCGTTGAACTTTTTCTTGAGACATCCGGATGTCTTCCAAACAACCGTTGCACTTAGCGGTGTTTACGATGTGCGTTTCTTTTTTGGGGATTACGGAAATGATCCGCTTGTATACGAAAATTCACCGAGTGATTACATATGGAATCAAAATGACGGCTGGTTTATTGATCGATATCGTTCAGCAGATATCATTATTTGTACCGGGCTGGGTGATTGGGAACAGGATGGGCTACCTTCATACTATACATTAAAAGAAGCCTTTGAAGAAAAACAAATTCCAGCATGGTTTGATGAGTGGGGCGAAGATGTTTCGCATGATTGGATTTGGTGGCGACGCCAAATGCCGTATTATTTAGGAAAATTACTTTAATAAAATGTCAAAAAAACATCAGTACGGTTGAGTCGCTGGTGTTTTTTGACAGGGGATTTATTGATTTTTAGGTAATAAATAATTGATGTCGTATTAAAAGTAGCAATAAAGTGGTAATAAACACTTAAATGTGGTGATAAAAAGGCAATAAAATAACAATATACTGTCGTCGTTAAAAGAAACCCATATAATATATTATGGACAATATTCTCACAAAACATATAAAACCATTTAATATAAAAATAGACACCTTCGGTGTCTATTCAGGAGACAAAAACCCCACTATTCATAAGTTCTTCGCTTTATTAATTTGAGTTAGAGTATGCATCGTCCACGAAAATAAATATTTAAAACGAGGTGCTGTCCTATTCTTGGACAGCTCTTGATATTTTTCGGTTGGAAGATTGTGAAGGAATGTACTTACACTAACGGGTGCAAGAGTTGAAGATAAGGATGCCTTATTTGTAGGGCAACTTTTTTCTTTTTTAGGCTGAAATTTACTAAGTATACATAATTTCTGAAATGTTGGTGGTACCCATCTGAATAAAAAATCTTACCGTACAAACAATATGTATGAATACTACCAACTCAGGAGGGTTTCGCATGGTGAATATATTGGAAACTGTCATTGATACTATGAAATCACTGACAGTTCAAGACGAAGACCAACCACTTCATGTTGGAGAAGTGATGTCATGCTGGATTTACTTAGCAGGACTTGAATTAGCTAAAGTATCTGTGCAAACAGGTATAAATACCACGGAAGATGAAGAATTAAAAGCAATACTTGAAGAAGATATGAAATTAGGTACCAGTCAAAGAGAACGACTCCATGATTTCATGATTAAGGAAGGAATTCCGCTACCTCCTGCCCCTGCAGATATGCCTAAATCAGACCCTAATAGTATCCCTCTTGGAGTTAAATTAACGGATGATGTGATAGCAAACGAATTATCATTAAAAATCGTAAGCTTAATTATGCGTGCAGCTGGTGCTGCCTCTGAATCGATTCGTACAGATGTTGGTTTATTGTTTATTCAGTTTCAAACAGAAAAATTTGCTTTCGCAACTAGATTAAAACATTTAATGCGTAAACGCGGATGGATTAAAGTACCACCTTTTTACGTTCCACCTGGTTCCTAGTAACCATTAAGTTAGGGGTAACGTAACTAGTTGCATTTGGGATATATTTGAAATTAAAAAATTAAAGAGTGTTATTTCGAAGATAGTTGGGTATTTTCCAAGGAAAGAAGAATTATTTAGTTTTATGTATGATTAATCTTTGTTAGGCTAACGGGTGCAAGAGTTTAAAATCGGAGCTGTCATTGAGGCAGCTTTTTTTTTGTGAACTTAAGTGCAGATTAGTTGAAGAAAGATAGACAATTTAAAGGGAAATAGTGCTAATAAAAAGAAGTTTATGCTCGTAAGTTAATGAAGGGGTGTAGTGAAGCTTTTATTAAATCCATATATTTCTTACTTAAAATTTCTACTATTTTTATATTACAAATTACTGAATAGTTATAGACCTGTATTTGTATTATTTTCCAATAGAATAACAGTACAGACTGCAGGGTAGTAAATATTGGATTGAAGAATATAAGGGGGATTTGACAATGAAAAAAAGAGTAATTGGTAATAAAGGTCCTTTAGTTTCTGAGATTGGTCTCGGTTGTATGGGGATGTCATGGCTATATGGTAAAGCTGATAGAAGCGAAAGCATTGCAACAATCCACGCGGCACTTGAGGGAGGCATTACACTCTTTGATACAGGGGATTTCTATGGCGATGGACACAATGAATTACTTCTACGTGAAGCATTCCAAGGAATCCAACGGGAAAATGCGTTCATTTCAGTAAAATTCGATGGCAAGCTACACTCTCAGGGCAAGAGTCATCGGGAGAGTGATAACCACCCTCATACAGTAAAGAATTTCCTTGAGGATACCCTACTGCGCCTAGGTGTTGAATACATCGATCTTTATCAACCAGGCACAGCCTGCATCGATCCCAACGTACCAATTGAAGAAACGGTTGGTGCAATTGCCGATATGGTAAAGAAGGGATATGTGCGTTACATTGGTCTTTCTGAAGTAGGAGTGGATACAATTCGTCGCGCACACGCTATACATCCTATTAGTTGGCTGCAAATGGAATACTCACTATTTAATCGGAGCATCGAATCAAATATCTTGCCAACTCTACGGAAATTAGGTATTTCGCTTTCGGCTTATGGTGTTCTCTCAAGAGGTTTATTGAGCGGTACATGGTCAAAAGATCGGGTTCTAGGTTGGGATGATAAACGCAGTAATGGTCCGCGGTTTGCCAACGAAAATATTGAAAAGAATTTAGCCCTTGTAGAGGCATTGCGTGAAATTGCTGAAGAAAAGCAAGTAACCATTGCGCAGATTGCCATCGCATGGGTTTTATCCAAGGGTGAGGATGTTATCCCATTGATTGGTGCAAGAACGCAGTCTCAACTTCATGTTTCAATCGGCGCAGTTGACCTGAATTTAAGTTCAGACGAACTTTTACGAATTGAAGAAGCCGTACCTACAGAACTCGTCGAGGGCGAATACTACCCGGTACCACGGAAAAAATGGTTCTGTTAACAAATTTTTAATGAAGCAAAGGTGTTAAAATGAAGAATGACTAATTTCTTGTTGAACTACCATGAAAATAACTTTCTTCACCATTACGGAGCTTTAGTTATAAAGGATCGTCTTTCGACGATTTTTTTTGTGAGTGAAAATTGAAAATGTCTATTCTCATATAAAAGATTGTAAAGAAATGCACTTAAAGTAACGTGGCAGGTTAGTTAAAGAAGAAATAGAAAAATATGGTTGACATATTTTAGATCACATAATAAAATTAAGAAAATTTCAAATATTAAAACGCAGTGACTGGGAGCTTTAAGGAATGTTTATTGTTTAGAGAGCTGTCGGTTGGTGAAAGACAGTCAATAAAGTCCCCAACTCAACCACGAGTGGTGAGACTGATATGTGGTCTTAACGGTTGACATCCGTAATCAGTTATAAAGTGGATTTGTTTAATAAGCAAATCAAAAAGAGTGGTACCACGAAGTTAAAGCCTATCGTCCCTTATGAGATGGTAGGCTTTTTATTTTAAACAATAGTTTCAACAAGGAGGAATATTTTATGGGAACAGTTTATTCATCGATACTTCCAAACCACGTAGAATTTATAAGAAAGCAACGAATTTTTTTCGTTGGTACAGCACCTCTCTTAGAAGACGGACATGTTAACATTTCCCCAAAAGGTCATGATGTAATGCAGATATTTTCTCCAACAGAAGTCGCTTATTTAGATTTAACTGGTAGTGGAAATGAAACAAGTGCACATTTAAAAGATAACGGTAGAATAACATTTATGTTCATAGCTTTTGAAGGTCCCCCGATGATTTTGCGACTTTATGGAAAAGGTAAAGTGATATTACCTGGTACACCTGAATGGGATGATATGTCAAAGCATTTTGACATCCTTCCTGGTACTCGACAAATTATTCATGTAGAGATAGAAACGGTAAAAACATCATGTGGATTTAGTGTGCCATTTTATTCATACAATGGTGAACGAGATACTCTTCAACAGTGGGCTGCTAATAAAAGCGAAGAAGATTTAGAAGAATACCGTAAAAAGAAAAATTCTATAAGTATGGATGGGATAGTTACACCTATAGGAGATAGAATAACTAAAAAGTTCTTGTTAAACTACCATGAAAATAACTATCTTCAAGATTAGAAAAATGACAATGCTTAAGAAGACCCTGCTCAATCGTAAAAAAAAGAGGAGAGCGATAATTAATAAGTCTATGGATTAGGGTTGACTGGATAAAGGTCAGTAACAGTTTTGACACTTCCTAACCATTTTCATTCTCTGTGGTGCAGCACTGATTTTGTGATGCATGGATGGCTAACGGGTGCTTATGTTAAACAAAGGGTCGCTCCGGCGACTTTTTTTCTTTTTTCACTAACGGAGCAGATTACTTGAATATGGATGGGTAAAAATATGCGATACCAAACTAGGTATTGTATTTTTTTATAACTGATATTCAACTCTTTTGTGTTAATGCCTATACAAATTCTAATGTCACTAATATAAATAGTGTAATCTTTATGAAAGAAAGGAAGGAGTATAATGGGGGTTGAACCACATAAAGCACAACAGTCAGTTTTTATGGCTGCTGCCACCACTTCACAAGAAGTGGGTCCTGCAGACATTACACAAATTATGTATCCAGATCAAATACTTGATTTGAACAATGAATATAACCCAGGTACATCGACATTTGAGCCAAAACAAGATGGAGTATATTTTATAATAGCAAGACTTGCTTATGTTCCTGATGTTGGTAGAAATTATGGTGTGAAGATGTTTATCATTATTAACGATGAAAATGTAGCAGATGCTGATAATGATTTTTTTGGTGCACCATTGACAAATAATAATCATGTGAGTGTTTCTACTTTAACTCAATTATCTAAGGGTGATAGAGTACAAATTTTTGCCCAAGCTATCACTGATGGTAATACTGATCCTGACCCATCTCTCACGCATTTTGAAGCAATTAGATTCCCATTATGAATGTATATGAATAAGTTCAATATAAAATAATTAGTAACTTTGGTGGCTTTTTTCTTATTGAATTAAAGGGGCAGATTAGTATTACAAGGATTGAAGCCTTATTGAGGGGTTAATTTAGCACCAAATGAATTGAAACATTATTGGTTTAAAATACTTAAGGTGTTGTGAAATTTGTAACTCAATCCGAAATTTTGTCATTATCTTTTGGCTCCTCCAATTTATAACCAATTCCACGAAGTGTTTTGATATAAATTGGTTTTTTCGTTTCCTCTTTAATTTTTTCTCTTAAACGCGAGATATGTACATCAACAATTCTAGGAACGCCAGAAAAATCATAATTCCAAACAGCGTTGAGTAATTGTTCACGCGTTAATATTCGGTTCTTGTTTTGAGCCATATAGAGGAGAAATTCAAATTCCTTAACTGTTAACTCTAGGAGATTTTCTTGAAAGTAGGCTTCAAATTTCTCAGGATATATTTTTAATTTACCAATTATTATTTTCGTCTCATCTTTTCCATTGTCATTAGCAGCTACTGTTTGAATCTGAGTCCTTCTAAGGAGGGCTTTTACTCTTGCCAGGAGTTCTCTCAGGCTAAATGGTTTTATCATATAATCATCAGCGCCAAGCTCAAATCCTAATATTTTATCAAGTTCATCATCTTTAGCAGTAAGCATTAAAATAGGAGTCATGATCTTTTTTTGTCTAAGCTGCTTGAGTACATCCATTCCATTTAATAGTGGAAGCTTTAAATCTAATACGATAATATCTGGTGACTCGGTTTCAGCTAGTTTTTTTCCCTTTTCACCATCCATGGCCGTTATAACTTCAAAACCAGCTTGCTCCAAATTATATTGAAGCAAAGTAACTATCGACTCTTCATCATCGACAACAAGTATTTTATTTTTCATATTATCCCCCACTATACAAGTTACACCCATATTAAATAAAGAATACCTATTGTCTAATAATCATATTCTGTGAAACATTATCTAATGCCTTGCCCTTGAATTTCTAAGTTATGTTGCTGGTGATGCTATTGATGAAATTACAGGAATATGGTCATATGCTGTTTTCATTTTCGAAAAAAGAATAGTTTATTCGTTTCGTGAAGACAATTTAGAAACGACAGGTGAATACTACATGGAAGGGGAATCTTAATTGGATTTCTTCTTTCACTACCATGAAAATAAATTTCTTCAAGATTAGAAAAATGGCAATTCTAAACAAGTCCCAAGGAGAGATACTTTGAGAATAATTAGAGAAGCAAGAAGCGAGGATATGAAAGTAGTCTATATGATGGGTTATGACGTTTGGGGAGAGAATATGCTTTCTAAAGATTATTTAACTATGTGTCAAGATTCCAGTAAGTACAAGAGGGGAAAATGGTATGTATTAGAAGAAACAGATACAAAAGAGTTGTTGAGTTCACAAATTGTATATGAGCTAAATCCTTCAGAAAACTTAATAGTAAGAGGGATTGGTTCTATCGCCACTCCTTTACATTTAAGAAAAAAAGGGTATGCTTCATTATTAATTAAAGCAGTGATAAACGGTTTGGAGCAAAAAGAAAATTGTAATAATTTTTTCCTTTACAGTGAAATTGGGTCAGACTTTTATAAAAAATTTAATTTTATAGAAATACCTGCATCTAAGCAAAAATATAAGGATAGTATATGTATGTATTATTCAAAAGAAAATCATATTGAGTCCATATCTTTTAATATTCCTAACTATTTTTAAAAGAATTCATTGTTAATCTACCATGAAAATAAGTTTCTTCAACATTAGAAAAATGACAATACTTAAGAAGACCCTGCTCAATCGTTAAAAAAAAGAGGAGAGCAATAATTAATAAGTTTTTTCTTCTGAATGGTATGTAAACAAATTGGGGGCAGAGTTAAGTAATAAAGACGAAGACAAAGCAATTCTTAATTTTGCGAACCAAAGTATTTTCCATATATGGAGTGAATTAAGTCCAATTTTCAAAGAAAAATATCTTATCTCGCAATAGAAAAGACTATTTTCTTTTTGAGATAACGGGTGCAGGAGCTGAGTGAGCAACTCCTATTTGACTAACTGACAGGTTAGATCAATAAAAATACCAATGTACAATAATTCCTTACAATAAGGAGATATTTAGAAGTATGGAAAAATATGAAGATACCTTATTAGAGATTGTAAATAAAAGTGAACCTTTAAGAAGGGTATTTAAGGTTCTGCAACACTCAGAACTCCCTTTTGATTACTATATTGGTGCAGGATGTATTACAAACACTGTATGGAACTACCAATCTGGTTTTCCTCTTAAATATGGTATTTCTGATGTGGACGTAGTGTACTATGATGGAGAAGATTTGAGTCCAGAGAGCGAACAAAAGTATAGGGATGAATTGGTATGTAAACTAGGAGATTTTCCATTTAAGCTAGATGTGAAAAATGAGGCAGGAGTTCATTTATGGTATGAGAAAAAGTTCGGCTTTTCAATTAAACCATATAAATCACTGAAAACTGCTATAGATAGCTGGCCAACGACAGCTACTGCTTTGGGTATTAGAAAAGAGCAAACTGGTTCATATAAGATTTATGCTCCTTACAAATTGGATGAAGGCGAAGATTCTTGCAGTGGTTGTTCAATTACCCAAGAAAATGAAAAAATAACGGCAACCATAACTTGGAATGATAAAACTGAAACCGTAAATTTAAAAAATAATGAGAAGATACTTCATTGATCTTCATTTACTCGCTTTCCTTTTATCAACTGATTAGTTTTATTTTGACAACAACTGGACTGTTTTAACTAGTCCTTTTTCATTACTCTTATTTAACTAAAGAAGCAGGTTAGCTGAAGAAAAGCAAGGTAATTCTATCTCACTATTTGTAGTTATTTCGATGGAAGGACAAATTATCAATGGGAATGACATACGAAGATTGTAAAAAAGTTATTAGAAATATGGAAGAAAAACTTAATTACCACAAGGTGTTAGCCAAGTACACAAAACAAACAGTAAAGTTAAAAAAACATCAAGCTGACATAATATACTGGGAAGAAGCTATACAGCAAGCAAAAGAGGATTTTGGCTCTGTATACGATAATATATGAAACAGAAGAACGGTTCTTCGACTTACGGAAGCAAGAGTTTAAGATCGGTAGCTATTTAGGTAGCTTTTTTTTCTTGTTCCACTAACGGTCAGGATAGTTGAAGAAGGATTTTATAAAGATTAGTTGAATTTTACTTAATTGAAAAAATACCATTGGAATCAAAAACTGCTGCCATAAAAAGGAGATGTTAAAATGAAATACTTGTGTTTGGGTTACT
>NZ_JBGBPR010000033.1:0-43899 GCF_041106275.1 Neobacillus sp. BF23-41 | reverse complement strand
GCAGTAGCTCAGTGGTAGAGCTATCGGCTGTTAACCGATCGGTCGTAGGTTCGAGTCCTACCTGCGGAGCCATTTTTATGTAAACTTATATTTAGCTATGCTTCCATAGCTCAGTAGGTAGAGCACTTCCATGGTAAGGAAGAGGTCAGCGGTTCGAGCCCGCTTGGAAGCTTTCCTATTTTTATAATAGTATGGCCCCTTGGTCAAGCGGTTAAGACACCTCCCTTTCACGGAGGTAACACGGGTTCGAGTCCCGTAGGGGTCACCAAAGTTTTTTACGCACTAATGTAAAAAAACTTTCATTGCTGTGGAGGATTAGCTCAGCTGGGAGAGCATCTGCCTTACAAGCAGAGGGTCGGCGGTTCGAGCCCGTCATCCTCCACCATAATATAATTATGTTAACTACATGCCGGGGTAGCTCAATTGGTAGAGCAACTGACTTGTAATCAGTAGGTTGGGGGTTCAAGTCCTCTCGCCGGCACTGCTTTTTTAAAGTTAAATATGGAGGGGTAGCGAAGTGGCTAAACGCGGCGGACTGTAAATCCGCTCCCTCCGGGTTCGGCGGTTCGAATCCGTCCCCCTCCACCATTTATATTTTTAAAAAAGTTGGACATACTAGATAATATTACATCTCTATTGGGCTATAGCCAAGCGGTAAGGCATCGCACTTTGACTGCGACATGCGTTGGTTCAAATCCAGCTAGCCCAGCCAGAGAGCCATTAGCTCAGTTGGTAGAGCATCTGACTTTTAATCAGAGGGTCGAAGGTTCGAGTCCTTCATGGCTCATATAGTAACAGCCAGGAACTTTGGAGAAATCTCCAAGGTTCTTTTTTTATGAAAAAGAAACAAAGTGTCGTCAATGAGTGATTGGCGATAAAAAATTCATGAAATAAGCATCAAAGTATCGCCAATAGGGGCTATTGGCACCAAAAATTCATGAAAAAAGCATCAAAGTGTCGTCAATGGGCTATTGGCGACAAAAATTTATGAAATAACAATCAAACTGTCGTCAATCATATCTGTGAAGTTTGAATTCGTTAGTCAAAATGGAACCGAACGTTCATTTTTTCTTATTGTACATCCCTGCCCTAAACCAACCAATGATTTAAGGTTTTTTTCGTATATATATACATAATTTTGTCGAGTTGAGTCATCGGTATGAAAGCGGTTAAAATAGATACATAAAGTGGTAGGAGGAATTAATATGAGTAAGCTTTCAATTATTGGAATGCCGATGGATTTAGGTCAAATGCGACGGGGGGTAGATATGGGGCCAAGTGCTATCCGTTATGCCGGGATGGTTGAACGACTTAAGCCACTATTTGATGAAATACATGATCTAGGTGATATTCCAATTGGCAGACCTGAAGTTGTAGTGGATAAGGAATCCAATTTGCGGAATCTTGATTTAGTTGCTGAGAAAAGTGCTTTGTTGGCTGAAAAAGTAGATGCTGCTGTCGAGTCAGGTGCGTTTCCGCTTGTGCTTGGCGGGGATCATAGTATTGCTATTGGTACTTTAGCAGGCGTCTCAAAACATTATAAAAATCTTGGTGTCATTTGGTATGACGCACATGGGGATCTAAATACGGCTGAGACAAGCCCATCTGGTAATATCCATGGAATGCCACTAGCCGTAAGTATCGGGTTAGGGCACAGCCTGTTAACCGAGATTGGTGGATATGGTCCTAAAGTAAAACCTGAAAATGTAGTCATTATTGGTGCAAGAGCGCTAGATGATGGTGAAAAAGATTTAATAAAGGAAATAGGCATCAGAGTTTATACAATGCATGAAATTGACCGGATGGGGATGGCCAAAGTAATGGAAGAAGCCATCGCTTACCTGAAAGAGAAGACGGATGGTGTCCACCTATCACTTGATTTAGATGGCCTAGACCCAAATGATGCTCCAGGCGTTGGAACACCAGTTATGGGTGGAATCAGCTACCGAGAAAGTCATCTTGCTATGGAGATGTTAGAAGAAGCAAAAATCATTACCTCAGCAGAATTTGTAGAAGTAAATCCCATTTTAGATGAAAAAAATAAAACTGCTAAAGTGGCAGTTGAATTGATGGGCTCATTATTCGGAGAAAAATTATTATAATAAATAAGTAAAGCTGCATTTCGTAAGAAAACGGGCCAACCTGTTCTTCTAGCGTGATGCAGCTTTTTTCTATTATCTTCTTGTCAAAAAATTAAAAACCGTGTCAATTTATCTCCCTTCATAAAATCTTTAAACTAATTAGTAAGCCCTTTTAGTAAATTTTTGTTAATATTAAAGGTATTGAGAAGTTTTTTCGTGAAAAACGAAACTTTTTTGCTACCGATTCGTATTATCGGATAGCAGCAATGGAGCTGAGGTAACGTAATGGACGCAATTGTAAAAAAGAGAATAAAACAAGTAATCAAAGGGGACCAAGATGCCTTTGGTGAAATCGTTGAAATATATAAAAACAGTATTTATCAACTATGTTTTCGGATGCTTGGAAATCGTCATGAAGCTGAGGATATGGCACAGGAAGCTTTTATTCGTGCTTATGTGAATATCAAAACCTTTAATCAAGACTTGAAATTTTCAACCTGGCTTTTTCGGATTGCAACCAATCTGTGTATTGACCGAATGCGAAAAAAGAAACCGGATCATTATTTAGATGCAGAGGTTGCAGGGACAGAAGGATTAACAATGTATTCGCAAATCCCATCGAACACACCGCTGCCAGAGTCAGAAGTAGAAAGCTTAGAGCTGCAGGATACGGTCCAGAAAGAGATATTAAAACTGCCCGATAAATATCGGACAGCCATCGTATTAAAATATATTGAAGAGTTGTCCTTAAATGAAATTAGCGAAATTCTCGATTTACCGCTTGGAACGGTTAAAACAAGGATTCACCGTGGCCGGGAAGCGTTAAGACAACAATTACGATATGTGTGATAAGAGGTGAAACTGTTAATGTGTCCAGAACAAATCATCGAACTAATGCATGAATACTTAGATGAAGAAATTACACCTGATCAAGAACGAATATTAAGAGAACACCTCCAAAACTGTAAAGAATGCGAAGCTATATTTAATGAGCTAAATAAGACGATCGCTTTTGTAAAGAGTGTGTCACATATGCAGGTACCTGATGACTTTACAGCGAATGTGTTGTCTCGTTTACCAAAAGAGAAACGAAAGATTTGGATGCAGCGTTGGTTGAAAAACCATCCTATGCTTGCAGCTGCCTCTTTATTTCTCATATTAATGATGGGAAGTGTATTTTCTACTTGGAATCAAGATCGAGAGTTTTCTGTCTCGAAGCAAAAAAACTTAGTAGTTAAAAATAATACCGTTATTGTACCTAAAGGTGAGACGGTCAAGGGCGATGTCATTGTTCGAAATGGGACATTAGAAATTGAAGGTGAAGTCCAAGGTGATGTGACAGTTATCAATGGTGAAAAATATTTGGCCTCTGCAGGACATGTAACAGGGCAGATTGAAGAGGTAAATGAAGTGTTCGATTGGATTTGGTATCATATTAAAAGGACCGCACAAGATGTAGTTCAAATATTTGATGACCAACCGGAAACCAAATAAAAAAACAAATCACTCTGACCGGGTGATTTGTTTTTTTACACAGATACATATAATAGGTACAAGAGGTATTTATGGTATAATAAATAGGTTGTAATTTATTTGTGTTAAAGAAAATTACGGAGGAAGAACAATGCCGTTTGCTGATTTCGAACTATGGAAGTATTTAGCTAGTATTGTTGATATTGTCCTCGTATGGTATGTCATTTACAAGCTGATCAATGTGATTAGAGGAACGAAGGCCGTTCAATTACTAAAAGGCATTCTCGTTATTCTTCTAGTCAGAGTTGTCAGTGAGTTTCTAGGCTTCCAAACATTAAGCTGGATGATGGAACAGGCGATAACATACGGGTTTCTTGCGATTATTATTATATTTCAGCCAGAACTTAGAAGGGCCCTTGAGCAATTAGGCAGGGGGAAGTTCTTTTCAAGAAGCAGTAATCTGGATGATGAAGATCCGGAAAAAACGGTTGAGGCGATTGTTAAGGCAACTGATTATATGGCAAAGCGCCGTATTGGGGCGTTAATCTCGATCGAAAGAGAAACGGGAATGGGCGATTACATAGAAACGGGGATCCAGTTGAATTCCAATATTTCTTCTGAATTGCTGATTAATATTTTTATCCCAAATACACCGCTCCATGATGGTGCGGTAATCATCCAAAAAAATAATGTCGCAGCAGCCGCATGCTATCTGCCATTATCCGAAAGCCCGTTTATTTCTAAGGAGCTAGGAACCAGACATCGGGCTGCATTAGGAATAAGTGAAGTGACTGATAGTGTCACTGTCATTGTTTCTGAAGAGACAGGTCATATTTCCCTTACAAAGAACGGGGAGCTTCACCGAGCGATTAATACAGAGCAACTGAAAGAATTACTTACGAGTGAATTGTTAATTCATTTGAAAACAAAACAAGCTTCTTCAGCTCGTTGGAACTGGAGGGGGAAAAATAATGGATAAATTGATGGATAATCCTTGGTTTATTAAAATTCTTGCCTTGTTGTTAGCGGTACTTTTATATTCTTCTGTACCACATACAGGTAAAAAAATAACGGATGTGAATGTGCCAGGAGAGCAATCAACAGAAACCATTACCAATATTCCTGTAAAGGTTTATTATGATACGGAAAATCTAGTGGTGTCAGGAATTCCAGCCACGGTTGATATCACTTTAAAAGGACCAATAACGCACATTCAGTCTGCCAAAGCGTTGAAGAACTTTGAGGTTTACATAGATTTATCAAAAGCTAAAATTGGGAAACAGAAAGTAAAATTAAAAGTAAGAGACCTGTCGGATAAATTGAGTGCGACTGTGAAACCAGCTAGTGTAAATGTATATGTTCAGGAAAAAATCACAAAGGAATTTAAAGTTGAGGCAGAATTTAATGCGAGCCAAATAGAAGCGGGTTATTCTGCAGGACAACCCGTTGTCGAGCCAAATAAAGTGAAGATTACCGGTGCAAAAAGTATCATCGACCGGATTACTTATGTAAAGGCTGCCCTTGGGGAAAAAGATCAACTGAAAGAAACCATTTCAGACGAGGCTTATGTCCAGGTTCTTGACAAAGATCTAAATAAGTTAAATGTAGTGGTGGATCCGGAAACGGTAGAAATCACGATACCAATAAAAAGCAACAGTAAGACTGTACCGATAAAAATTGTTAGAAATGGTACAGCCCCAGAAGGTGTGACGGTTGAATCGATTGATATCGATGAAAAAGTGGCAACAATCACAGGGGATGAAGATGTTCTTAAAAATACGGATAGTGTCCGTGTTGAGGTCGATCTCAGTAAAATTACCGATAACACCACCCTTACATTGCCTGTTATCATCTCTAATGGAATTACAAAGGTTACCCCGCAAACGGTAAAAGCAACCGTTGTGGTCAAAAAACAAGAAGAAAAAACAGTTTCGGATGTACCGTTAAACATTCAAGGATTATCCGAAGAATATAAGGCCACGATTAACGATCCAGGAAATCAAATGATTAATATACTTATTAATGGTCCCTCTTCGGCAGTTAGCAGCGTTAGGCCTGAGGATTTCAAAGTCTTTATTGATTTGTCTGGCCTTGTAGAAGGGGATCATATAGTCGACATTCACGTGGAAGGACCTTCGGCTGTAAAGTGGAAACCTACTAAATCATCAGCGAAAATTACGATCGAAAAAAATAATGCCTAATATCTAGCAATACACATGTTGAAGGAGAGATTTTTAAAATGGGAAAATATTTCGGGACCGACGGGGTACGTGGAGTAGCAAATAGCGAATTAACACCTGAGTTGGCCTTTAAATTAGGCCGCTATGGCGGATATGTTTTAACAAAGGATAAAGACCGTCCCAAAGTACTCATCGGACGGGATACGCGTATATCTGGCCATATGTTAGAAGGAGCCCTTGTGGCAGGGTTATTATCCATTGGAGCCGAAGTTATGCGTTTAGGAGTTATATCTACTCCAGGTGTTTCATATTTAACCAAAGCTTTAGGTGCCCAAGCAGGAGTCATGATTTCTGCTTCTCATAATCCAGTGGCTGATAACGGCATTAAATTTTTTGGTCCCGATGGCTTTAAGCTTTCCGATGAGCAGGAATTAGAAATTGAGACGCTCATCGATTTACCAGAAGATCAACTGCCTCGACCAGTGGGTTCGGAACTTGGTCAAGTCATGGATTATTTCGAGGGCGGTCAAAAGTATCTCCAATATTTGAAAAATAGTGTGGATGAAGATTTTACAGGAATCCATATTGCCTTAGATTGTGCACACGGGGCAACGTCGTCTCTAGCGGCACACTTATTTGCCGATTTAGATGCGGACCTATCAACAATGGGCGCCTCTCCCAATGGCTTAAATATCAATGCAGGAGTGGGCTCAACACATCCTGAAGCACTAGCAGCCTTAGTCAAAGAAAAGGGTGCTGATGTAGGTCTTTCCTTTGACGGTGATGGCGACCGTTTGATTGCGATTGATGAAAATGGAGCAATTGTTGATGGGGACCAAATCATGTACATTTGCGGCAAATATTTGAAAGAACAGGGTCGCTTAAAGCATGGGACGATTGTATCAACCGTTATGAGTAATTTAGGCTTCTATAAAGCACTTGAGTCACATGGGATCCATAGTGTACCGACAGCGGTAGGTGACCGTTATGTTGTCGAAGAAATGAAGAAAAATGGGTTTAATTTGGGCGGCGAACAATCAGGTCATATTATTTTCTTAGACTATAACACCACAGGTGACGGTTTATTATCAGGGCTGCAATTAGTCAATATTATGAAGGCAACTGGGAAGCCTCTTTCTGAGTTAGCTGGTGAAATGAAAAAATTCCCGCAAAAGCTTGTCAATGTGAGAGTAACCGATAAACATCATGTAACCGATAACGCAAAGGTAAAAGAGGTTATTGAGCAAGTTGAGGCTGAAATGGCAGGCAACGGGAGAATCCTCGTCCGACCATCAGGAACGGAGCCGCTTGTTCGCGTCATGGCAGAGGCATCGACAGAGGAACTTTGCGAATCTTATGTGAACAGGATTGTGGCAGTTGTCAAAGAGGAAATGGAATTAAAAGAATAAAGCAGAAAAATATATGCATAAGGGAACGATTCAAATCCCTTATGCATATTTTATTATGAATGAGCTATAAGTAATGAGAAAGATGAAAATCCCTGATTTTGGTTGACGGTGACGCTCAATCATAGTAGTATTAATTTGCTTTGTTTTTTAAAGCAGATTGAATGCATATTTTTAATGAAAGGTGGGTAGTAAGAGAATTGTCCTTTTAAAAGCGCCTGGACTAACCTAAAGTGGTGAGGTTAGTTGACGAGGAGGAGGAGTATCGAATGTTCGGCGGATACCTCCCGGTTGAGACGCACAACCGAAAATTTCTTCTTTAAAACACAGGGGCAACTCTGTGCACAAAGAGAAGAAAATGCGCATACTAGAAGTAATGTTTCAAAAGGGTATAGACAGATACCTGACCATAACATTGATCAGGGGGCAAGAATTGCCTCCAAGCATTATTGCCCCCTGGATAGGGAGGAAACAGAAGAATGTGTGGAATTGTTGGATATATTGGGAATAGAGACTCGAAAGAGATTTTACTAAAAGGCTTAGAAAAACTCGAATATAGAGGCTATGATTCAGCTGGAATCGCTGTAAAGAATGAGAACGGAATTCATGTTTTTAAAGAAAAAGGTCGTATTGCTGATTTACGCAGTATTGTTAATGAGGATGTACATGCACATATCGGGATTGGACATACTCGCTGGGCAACACATGGGGTGCCAAGTAAAGGGAATTCCCATCCGCACCAGAGTACATCTGACCGTTTTACGCTCGTTCATAACGGGGTCATTGAGAACTACGATCTTTTAAAACAGGAATATTTATCTGACGTAACGTTTGAAAGTGAAACGGATACAGAAGTTATTGTTCAAATGATTGAGTTATTTGTAAACGAAGGTTTGGAAGTATTAGAGGCTTTCCGTAAAACGTTGACTCTTTTACATGGTTCATATGCACTAGCGCTTTTAGATGCAGAAGATAATGAAACCATTTATGTGGCCAAAAATAAAAGCCCGCTTCTTGTTGGTTTAGGTAAAGGCTTCAATGTTGTGGCAAGTGATGCAATGGCGATGCTGCAAGTAACTGACCAGTACGTGGAATTAATGGACAAAGAAATTGTTATCGTAACAAAGGATAAAGTAACAATACAAAATCTGAACGGTGAAATTATCAGCCGTGAACCATATACAGCTGAACTTGATGCTAGTGATATTGAAAAAGGAACATATCCCCATTACATGCTGAAGGAAATTGATGAACAGCCGCTTGTGATGCGCCGTATTATCCAAAAATATCAAAATGAGCAAGGTGAATTAACCATTGATCGTGAAATCATCGATGCTTTAAACGGAGCGGATCGTCTGTATATTATTGCAGCTGGTACTTCCTATCATGCAGGACTTGTCGGGAAGCAGTTCATTGAGAAAATGGCAAAGATCCCCGTCGAGGTTCATATCTCCAGTGAATTCGGTTATAACATGCCGCTTCTTTCTGAAAAGCCGTTATTTATCTTCATTTCACAAAGTGGAGAAACAGCTGACAGCCGTGCCGTTCTTGTTAATGTAAAAGAGATGGGTTACCCTACACTAACGATTACAAATGTTCCAGGCTCAACGCTTTCTCGTGAAGCGGACTATACGCTTTTATTACATGCAGGTCCTGAAATTGCTGTTGCTTCAACGAAGGCATATACAGCACAGTTAGCGGTATTAGTTATTTTAGCTGAAGTTGCTGCCAAAAGCCGCAGCTTAGAAATTGACTTTGATCTTGTAAAAGAGCTTGGTATTGTTGCGAACGCAATGGAAGTTCTCTGTGATTCGAAAGAGCTTATTGAGCATATCTCAAGAGAATTTTTATCCATAACTCGCAATTGCTTCTTCATCGGCCGCGGGATTGACTTCTATGTTGGTTTAGAAGGTGCCTTGAAACTTAAAGAAATTTCCTATATTCAAGCAGAAGGATTTGCAGGCGGCGAATTAAAGCACGGTACGATTGCTTTAATTGAAGAGGGTACACCGGTTGTTGCTCTAGCTACTCAAGAAAGTGTAAACATGAACCTGCGCGGAAATGTGAAGGAAGTAGTTGCTCGCGGAGCTAACCCATGCATCATTTCGATGAAGGGGTTAGATCGTGACGAAGATAGCTTTGTGATTCCAGAAGTAAATGAATTATTAACACCTCTGATCTCTGTTATACCAATGCAGTTACTTTCATACTACGCTGCACTGCACCGCGACTGTGACGTCGATAAGCCACGTAACCTTGCTAAATCGGTGACTGTTGAGTAAAAATAAGAGTTTTAATTAATAAACTGTTGAAAGATAAAAAAGTCGGGAACTGACTTAAAAAATTGTCAATCAACAAGTATGCATAAAAATTTGATCAAGTAAGACTCAATCCAATTTCTGGGTTGGGTCTTTTTTTGTTAATAAAGATTTCGAAAAAAATTTGAAAGGAGAAAGGGGAGGATAATGATTTTTAAATGTAATGGATATTTACGGTAAAATAAGAATAGAAGACCCTGCTCTATCGTTAAAAAAAAGAGGAGAGAGATAATTAATAAGTCTATGGATTAGGGTTGACTGGATTAAGGTCAGTATCAGTATTGACACTTCTTAACCATTTTCATTCTTTGTGGTGAAGCGCCGATTTTGCGCTTCATGAATGGCTAACGGGGCAGTTTAGTTAAATAAAGAGATGTAATTACAACATCTCTTTTATTCCGTTTCTTCTTCAGTTTTCATCATTTCTTCATCTATGTTGTCAACTAATTCTTGATGACTATACATATAAAGAACAACTTCTGGAGGACTATCTTCATCACTATGAAATTCGGCTTCGATTCGAATTTTTGTCGGCTTCCCTTTATAAATAACATCAAAGGTTCCAATCTCTCTAACTTCATTGTGTTTCATTTTGTCGATTTCAGAGCTAATGGAATTGATGTCATCTTGACTGAAACCTTTATCCAATACCGTGGATGATAAATGTTTTAAAAAAGGTTCTACCTTTTCAAGGTCAAAATTCATTCCCGCTGCATATGGTGCTTCTTTATAGTCATTTTTGTTTGTGAACATATAAATAGAACCTCCAACTAAAAGTATTATAAGAACACCGATAATCCATCTGTTCAATAGGATTTCCCCCTTTCTCTCCGTTATTATAAAGAAGAAATAATCACAGATAACTATAAAAATAATTCCAGATTACTCTAATTGGAAAAGTCAGTGATTGAAAGGTTCTTCTTTAACTTACGAGTGCGATGATTCAATAATGAAGGTTCGCTTGTTTGTTATACAAATAAAGCAGCAGGTTTATTTAGTAACAAGGGCTTGAATTCCGTGTTAGAACTTTATTATTAGATATTTTATATAGTGAGAAAAGCGGTTATGATGAACAAAAATATACTTATTTTAGCCTATTGGGCGCTGTTATGTACCTAGATAAAAAGGATTTCTATCAACTTCTATCTTCTGTTTCGGAAATGTCTGTAAACGGAAGCTCTTTCATCTTTGACTACCTCGATGATACTGCTTTTGATGACAGTATTGCCTCTAAGAAGCTAACCCAAATGCGACAAATTACTGCACATATAGGTGAACCAATGATTTCAGGCTTTGATCCGTTTGAACTCGATAGGGAGCTGCAGGATTGTAATATGTTACTCTATGAAAATCTTTCTCCTGCTAATATCGAGGATATGTATTTTAAGGGAAGAGAAGATGGATTACACGCCTTCGACCATTTTCATTTTGCGCATTTAGTTGTTCATAAATAACAGGAATCTTTAGACACCGTTCATTTGTTATGAACGGTGTCTTTTTACTTTGGCTCATATATTATTTATTTCTTAAAGGGAAAACAATTTTCACAGTGGTTCCTTTATTAATTTCACTTTCATACTCAATTGACCCGTTCAATTCACGGATGATTTTGTTGGTTACCATACTGCCAAGTCCTGTCCCTTTCGTTTTTGTAGTATAAAAGGGCAAGCCTATCTGTTTTAACTGCTCGGGCGTCATTCCTTTCCCGTTGTCTTTAATACTAATTTCAACAGCATTTTTGAAATGGTCAGCATTTAAATCAATCTTAATGGTCCCTTGATTTGATATGGACTCAATCCCATTTTTAATCACATTCATGATCGCTTGCTTTAAATGGGCTTCATCCCCATTTACATAAAATGGTTCTTTATTTTCATAATCAATAATGACATTTGAGTAGGAGGCAAGAGGCCTCATTAATTGAACACAATCATTCATCACATCATCGATTGAAACAATTGCCATTTGAAAAGGTTCAGGCTTTGCGACTTTCAAATAGTTTGTAATAATACTGTTGGTTCGATCTAGTTCTTCCATTATTAGAGGCGAGAATTTTTTAAATCGCTCATCGTTTGTATCTTTACTCAAAAATTGGATAAATCCTCTAATGGTTGCGAGAGGATTTCTAATTTCATGCGCAATCGAAGCTGTGAGCTGGCCAATCATCGTTAACTTATCAAGATAAACCATCTCCTCAAATTGCTTATTAATTTTTATCAAGTTTTCAATCACAAAGATCAGTGCCATAACCGTAATATATAAGGCAATAAAGTAAATCAAATAAAAAGATAGACTTAAAAAATCGATTCTATAATATAGAATCGTAATATAAATAATAAAATAGCAAACAACGATCATTGTTCCTGCCACAAGCTTAGAAGGTGATTTATGAAAAAATCTCCGGAAAGCAAGGCCGCATAAGAAGGCGACAATGGATACCAAGATGCCAATCGCTAGGAATTTTCCACCAAAAAAATAGCGGACAAGGCATGCACTTACTAAAACGATGCCCCCAGGTAACCACCCCCCATACAGAGTGAGGATCAGAATGGAGCACATCCTTAAATCAAAATGGGTTGCCCCCAAGGTTTCAATTGGATAAAACATACAAAAAAGCGTTCCTAATGAACCAATCAAACCATAAATCACTTTTTGTTTTAAAGTATTTGGAACTTTCGTTTGAAAGGGGAAAAATAAGTTAGCATTAAATGTAAAAGATAATAAGATCGTGATGTTAACTAACAATGGTTTGATTAGAGTAATCAAGAAACTTCCTCCAAAATCATAAATGATATGTATCCACATTTATCTTTCCTGCGGACTGATAAACTTTCCGCACAAAAACATCTACTATGAATAATACCTCAAATCTGTAAGGCATGTAACCCACTCTAATCGATAATGAAGTGTTCGTACAAAAAAAGCCCCTCTCTCTGTAAAAAAGTAGAAAGAAGAGCTTTTATATTACAATCATCTAGTTTCCGCTGGTCGATTGCCTGCATGTAATTTGCGAAATTTAATATAGCTTCCAATTCGCCAAACGCAGATATATAGAAAAGCAATTGTCATTGTTAGCACTGTAACGATGTAATCCATACTTTTGAAATACTGACTTAACGCGATTCGAATGACAATGATGGCGATGATTACATACTTAAAAGTTTTATTTGGCTTTGAATAAATCAATCCATCTTCGCGAATCTCATATGATGTTTGAGTTAGCATAATCGCTCCAAACAATGTGCCGAGTAGACCAGCAATCAGCATTTCCCAAGAGGCGGGCAGATGAAAGGGATCACCTGGAATGTGCAGTAACTGACTGATACTAAACGAAAACATGACCAATATCAATAAAACAGGAGAGATAATACCGAAACCGCCCCCTTTGATTGGACCCTTTCTTCCCTTCATTTTGAAATAAAGGGCAAGACCAATAATGACGAGGACAATTACCATAATCATGATTATTTTCAATTTGCTTCAATCCCTTTCGGAAGACATATAAATAATATATTTATTGTATTGTTATCATAAGGGAAAATAACCTATGTACGGTAGTGGGAAATTTCATGCTTTTTAGTATGAGATTGTTCATGATTCTCGGGGTTGATAAAAACAACCTTTGCTTCAGTGGGGAAATGAAAACCATGTTTAAGGAGCAATTGGTGGAACAAAGATTCAGCTCGTTTTAGTTGGTCGAGAGGATTGAGAATTTCATTGAGTGTATATTTTGTTAACATTACAAAAAAATGGTTATTTTATTATTCAGAAAATTATTGACAACAATAAATATAAAATGTTATTATTTTCCTCTGTGACTTAGGATAGATCAGGAGGGGATAACGGTTGATTCATCTACAAGGGATTAGCAAATCTTTCAAGGTAGCCCAGAGACAGACAGGCTTTCGTCAGGCTGCGAAGTCTCTTTTTTATCGAAAACATACGGTTGTTGACGCTCTAAAGGATCTTTCTTTTTCTATTAAACCAGGAGAAATTGTCGGTTACATAGGTCCGAATGGAGCGGGGAAGTCCACCACAATAAAAATTATGAGCGGGATCCTGGTGCCTGACACCGGGAATTGCACGATCATGGGTTATACACCATGGAAAGACCGGGTGCATTATGTCCAAAATATTGGAGTTGTTTTCGGTCAGCGCTCACAGCTATGGTGGGATGTTCCGGTAATGGATTCCTTCGAACTCTTAAAAGACATCTACAAGGTTCCCCAGCAAGAATATCAAACTACGATTAATCTACTCATCGAAACGCTAGAACTGAAAAACATAATCAATTCACCCGTCCGACAATTAAGCTTAGGGCAGCGGATGCGCTGTGAAATAGCAGCTTCTCTCCTACATAATCCGAACATCTTATTTTTAGACGAACCAACCATCGGCCTTGATGCTGCTTCTAAAATAGCTATCCGCCAATTCATCAAAACGATCAACAAGGAAAAGGGAGTCACCGTCATCCTGACCACGCACGATATGAATGATATCGAAGCGTTGGCTGGCAGGGTTCTTTTAATCGGAAAGGGGAGCTTATTGTACGACGGCAGTTTAGAGGAATTAAGAAAACAATTTGGTTCCCAGAAAACAATCACTGCTGATTTCCGCAAAAATGTAAATCCCATCGAGATCCCACATGCAAACGTGCTTTCATGGTCGCCGGAACGGGTCATCCTCAGCATTAATACGGAGAAGGTTAACACATCGGAAATCATTACTCAGTTGTCCGATAAGCTTGAGTTGATTGATGTTTCGATTGAATCCCAACCGATTGAGGAAACGATTCTCCAGCTTTATAAGGAGTACCGAATATGAGAGTGTATCTATCTGTTTTGAAGCTGCGGTTAAACATTGGCATGCAGTACCGGACTGCCGCATTGGCAGGAGTAGCTACTCAATTTTTCTGGGGTTTTATCTCAATTATGGTATTTGAAGCATTTTACGAATTTGCAACGAAAACTCCTCCTATTTCCTTAAAGGAATTAATCACCTACATTTGGCTGCAACAGGCCTTTCTTGTGTTCGTTACCGTCTGGTTTCGCGATAACGAGCTATTTGATTTGATAACAAGTGGCAATATTGCTTACGAACTATGCCGGCCATGTGAGCTCTATGGTTATTGGTATGCCAAGCTTCTGGCGCAGCGTCTGTCCAGTGCCTTCTTGCGCTGCTTTCCGATTCTAATTGTTTCATTCTTCTTGCCAAAACCATACAACATGACACTGCCGCCAAGTTTACCTGCATTTCTATTATTCACATGCTCATTACTACTAGGATTACTTCTCTTAGTAGCGATCTCGATGTTCTTATATATATCCGTATTTGTGACCTTGTCCCCGATGGGATCGCTATTAATATTTGGTGTCCTCGGCGAATTTTTTGCTGGATTAATCATTCCTGTACCGCTTATGCCGGACTGGCTTCAAAAAATAGCTAATGTCCTGCCGTTTCGCTTGACGGCGGATTTCCCGTTCAGGGTTTACTCAGGACATATCCCACCGCATGACGCCATCATCGGTATCATCATCCAATTGATTTATATTGTGGGTCTTGTCTGGCTAGGGAGGTCGGCACTAAATAGAGTATTGAAGAAAGTTGTCGTCCAAGGAGGTTAACCAAAAATGAGAATATATTTTAAATACTTATGGATTCTCTTTAAATCACAAATGCAATACCGGACATCGTTTTGGCTATTATCGCTGGGCCAATTTTTTATTTCTTTTTCGATCTTTGCAGGTCTATACTTCTTATTCGAACGGTTTGGGCAAATAAAAGGATGGCAATTCTTTGAGGTAGCACTTTGCTTCGGGATCATTCATATGGCGTTTGCGCTGAGTGAATGCTTTGCCCGCGGTTTTGATGCTTTTTCCAGCTTGGTTCGGAATGGTGAATTTGATCGATTACTCGTTCGCCCTCGCAGTACGTTTATTCAAGTACTCGGGTCCAAATTCGAGTTTACGAGAGTCGGCCGGCTCCTTCAAAGTACGATTGTATTGGTCTGGGCCCTAATCCATCTCAACATCGAATGGAGTATGGTAAAAGCAGTCACACTAATGCTGATGATTGTTAGCGGTGTGCTTATTTTTACAGGCATCTACATCTTGGCGGCCACCCTGTGTTTTTGGACGATTGAAGGACTTGAGGTGGTTAACATTTTTACCGATGGCGGGAGAGAAATGGCGCAATACCCATTAAATATTTATCAAAAGTGGGTAGCCCGTTTTTTTACCTTTGTAATCCCGTTTGGGACCGTGAATTACTTGCCGCTTCTTTATATTCTTGGAAAGAACAGTGGGAACGACCTCCTATATATGCTGATTCCTGTAGCTGGCAGCTTGTTTATCCTCCCGTGTCTCCTTGTCTGGCAGTTTGGTGTAAAACATTATCGCTCCACAGGTTCCTAAATCAAAAGCCGAGTTCTTATCTAATCCGGAACTTGGCTTTACTTTTGACCTATTTGGAAACTAAACCTATCTTATGGTATATTTAAGCAAATGACTGAAAAACTGAAATGGTCAGTAGAGGTGTGGACATGGCAACAGATAGAAGAAAGATGATTGTAGAAGCGGCAACAAAGTCTTTTTCATTATTTGGCTATAAAGCAACAACGATGGATCAAGTCGCAAAACTGGCCAATGTAGGCAAAGGGACGATTTATACCTTTTTTAAAAACAAAGAAGAATTATTCGAAGAGATAATTTCCACTTTGGTCAAAGAAATGATTGCTGAGGCAGAATTCGTCATCGAACCAGAGTTACTCTTCACAGAAAACGTGCACAGGGCACTTTATCGTTTATTAGAGTTTCGCGCTCAGCACCAACTGATGATTAAACTGGTGCAAGAGGAAGCGGAAATGGGGACTCTAGCGGTTTCGGAAATGCTGCAGCATGTTGAGGATGAAATCATTGCCTATTTAAAGCAGAAAATTGACACGGCTATCACGAAAGGGGCAATCCCACCGAACGACACCGAAATTACCAGCTTTCTTCTTTTAAAAATGTATATTGCCCTAGTTTCAGACTGGGAAAGAAATCATCAGCCGCTGAGCTCGGAACAAATTGCGGAAATCATGAAAGTATTTTTAGTAAAAGGTCTATCCAAATAAAAAAAGACTTGTGCGTACCTCTATACAAGTCTTTTAACTAATCGGTGCGTCACTAAGTGGCGCTACCGATTTTTTATTTTAAAAGATAAATATTTTTTGAAGCAGTGGCAATTTTTGGCCTATTCTTATTACGGCTTCCAGTGAGTTCTTCCATTAAACTTAAAAATGTTCCAAAAAGGTAATTAACCACGGAACCGGCAAGTATTCCAAATCCTAGTGCAGTTAAGAAATAAGCAGTATTGTAACCGTTTACAAATTGACCTAACAAAATAAGAATGAGCCCTAGACCGCTTCCAAAGATTGCTGTTTTCTTAAATGTAAAAATACTTTTTAAGTGTTTTTCCTGCATCACTATCAACTCCTTGTAAGAATATTCTATCAATTGTCACAAATTTGTCAAACTTTTTTTAAAAATTTTGCTCTTTTAAACTTAGCTGTTGATTTCCTCTCCAGGCGCTTCGCCCAATCAACTTGGCTATAAAAATCAACAATTCCCTTGAACACAGCCTATAAATAAAAAAGGGGACCTAACAAATTTAGGCCCCAGGTATTACTTTTTCTTCGCTAAGTTTTCTTGTGCCATTTTGACCAACTCACGGACCATGCTGCCGCCCAGCCTGCCGCCAACCTTACCGGCCTGTTCAGACGTGAGCTGACCATTATAGCCCTTCTTCAATGGAACACCCACTTCTTCTGCTGCTTCAAATTTCGCATCCTCAGGGTTCTCAGTATTCGCGACCTTCGCTTTCAACACATCCAAGCCATTGCGCGCCTCGGGGACAAGGATTTTATTTCTTCTTCTCGCCATAAAAAATCCCTCCTTTTGTTGTAGGATTACCTTAATCTAAAAAATAATCAACAATCACTGGAAAAATCCATTTTAATCCAGTATAATACGGGTAATAAATTTGGATAAAATCAATGATAAAGAGAGTAGTTATCTATGATGTACCAGCGATTCAGGGGTGGTGGGAGCCTGAAACAGAACAGATAATGAAGCGCACTTTTGAGATGTGTACCTGAACTCGAGTAAGGTATGCCGGAGGATCCTCCGTTACAAAGGAAAGCTGGTTCTTTTGAACAATTAGAGTGGTACCGCGGGATTATGAACTCTCGTCTCTTTTAGTAGAGACGGGAGTTTTTTGTTTTTTTTAGAGATAAAAGGAGGTATTAAAGATGAATTTTAAGCAGGAGCTTGCTGCCATTTTACATGAATTACTGGACCAAGAGATTTCACAAACCAATCTGGAACTAATGATTGAAAAACCTAAGAATCAAGAGCTCGGTGATTTAGCCTTTCCTTGTTTTACACTAGCGAAGCTAAAGAGAAAATCCCCCAATCTAATTGCTGAGGAGTTAAGTAAGAAGATTAACTCTCCCATTTTTGAAAAAGTAGAAGTGGTTGGAGCCTATCTTAATTTCTTCCTAAACAAAAAGACTGCTTCTGAAAAAGTAGTGAATGAAATCATCTCGCAAAAAGGGAAGTATGGTGCGCTTACGTTTGGGAATGGCGGTGCTGTCACCATTGACATGTCCTCCCCTAATATTGCTAAACCCTTTTCAATGGGGCATTTGCGGTCAACGGTGATTGGCAACTCGCTCGCATTAATTGTCGAGAAATGTGGTTACAAGCCGATTAAAATTAATCATCTTGGTGACTGGGGGACACAGTTCGGGAAGCTGATCACTGCCTATCAATTATGGGGAGATGCCGAAAAGGTCAAGCAGAATCCGATTAAAGAGCTATTAACCCTGTATATAAAATTTCATAAAGAAGCGGGGACGAATCCAAGCCTTGAAGACCAAGGGCGCAGCTGGTTTAAAAGGCTAGAAGACGGAGACGAACAAGCATTAAAACTCTGGAAATGGTTTCGTGATGAGTCATTAAAAGAGTTTTCGCGAATATATCAGTTAATGAATGTCGAATTTGACTCTTATGCCGGCGAAGCCTTTTATAATGACAAAATGGAGCGTGTCGTCAAGCTTCTTGAAGAAAAACAGCTATTGGTCGAATCCGAGCAGGCACAGGTGGTTGAGCTCACCGAAGAACAGCTGCCGCCATGCCTGATCAAAAAATCTGATGGGGCAACGCTGTATGCGACCCGAGATTTAGCGGCGGCTCTTTATCGCCAGGAGGAATACCAATTTGTCCAATCCCTATATGTGGTTGGCCATGAACAAAGCCTCCACTTCAAACAGTTAATGGCTGTGTTAGCAAAGATGGGCTACGATTGGTCAAAACAAATGCATCATATTCCATTCGGATTGATGCTAAAAGATGGAAAGAAAATGTCCACGAGAAAAGGCAAGGTTGTCTTATTAGAGGAAGTTTTAAATGAATCGATTGCGATGGCTAGGCATAATATTGAAGTGAAAAATCCAAATCTCACAAATAAAGAGGATGTGGCTAAACAGGTCGGTGTTGGAGCAGTAATTTTCCATGACTTAAAGAACAATCGAATGAATGATATTGAATTTTCGTTAGAAGAGATGCTCCGCTTCGAAGGAGAGACAGGTCCATATGTTCAATATACCTATGCTCGTGCCTGTTCTATTTTACGAAAGGCGAATGTACATGCGGAGATAGGGGCTTTAACCTACGAAAATACTTGGGAGAAGGAGTGGAAGGTAACCAGCCTCTTAATGGAATTTCCGCCAGCCATTAAAAGAGCCTGCATCAACTTCGACCCATCCCAGGTGGCTAAATATATTATTGACTTAGCACAAGCCTTCAATAAATATTATGCAGAGGTAAAAATCCTTGAAGACACTCCAGAACAGCAGGCACGGTTAGCGCTTGTCTATGCAGTAACGGAAGTTTTGAAAGAAGGATTACGTTTATTAGGATTGGAAGCTCCGGTTGAAATGTAGTTTCCTGACAAGGCAAAAATCAATTAAACTATAGCTATGTAATCGAATGGGAGGGAAAATAAAATGAGTGAATTATTATTTAAGCATTATGAGTTAGCAAGGGATAGGTTTGTTAAAAGTGTTGATGCACTAGATGAGGGGATTGCTGATGTTCAGCCGGAAGGGTTTAACAATACCATCCACTGGCATGTTGGCCATGTCTTAACTGTTGCCGAGCAATTTATGTTTGGCTTCCCGAAGAAATCAACCCAGCTGCCAGCAAACTATATGGAGTTATTTGCCTCTGGTACAAGGCCGGCTGCTTGGCAGGGAGAAGTTCCTTCGGTACAGGAATTAATTGTGCAGCTGCAAGAACAAGTGTCAAGGATTAAAGAAATTCCAGCGGAGAGTTTTAACCAAAGGCTAAAAAATCCATTCCTTGGTCAGGAAACGTTTGGTGAACTAACAAATTTTGCAATTTTCCATGAGAGTATTCATTTAGGCCAAATCCAGGCAATGAAACGTGTCATTAATGGAGCGGTAAAATAGTTTTTTGAAAAAAGCTACTGTAAAAGCATGGAGACTAAATAATGTCTCCATGCTTTTTTGTTTGATGAATAGTGGTAATGAAATATTATATGCCCTCAACTAATAATTTTCTTCATAATCGTGCTATTTAGGATAAGACTAAGTAGTAATATTAATTTTTATCGACATTACATGAAAAATTTGGTACTTCGTCAAAAGAAAACACTTCATATTAACTACTGTCTTGTGTTAAAATCAATCGGTAATTCTACTTCAAATGTGGTGGGTGAATCAGGTGCTCTCTTCTTTTAAGAGATTCTTAATCGGCCGGCCGTTAAAATCAACGGCACTAGGCGAACAAAAATTAAACATTTTCAAGGCTTTAGCGATTCTCTCTTCCGATGCCTTATCATCTGTAGCTTACGGAACTGAACAAATTCTAATTGTGTTGGCAACGGTAAGCGTCATTGCCTATTGGTATTCGGTTCCGATTGCAGTTGGAGTATTATTTCTATTAGCGGCGCTAATCCTTTCCTATCGACAAATTATCTATTCGTACCCTCATGGCGGTGGGGCCTATATTGTTTCGAAAGAGAACATCGGTGAGAAAGCAGGATTAATTGCCGGGGGATCCCTTTTAGTCGATTACATATTAACAGTGGCAGTAAGTGTTTCTGCTGGTACGGATGCGATTACGTCAGCCTTTCCAACCTTACATGCACATACCGTCGGGATTGCGTGTGTTCTGGTAGTTCTGATTACAATTCTCAATCTACGCGGTTTAACAGAATCAGCGTCAATCTTAGCTTATCCGGTCTATTTGTTTGTTGTTGCCCTGTTCATTTTAATTGGTGTGGGTCTCTTTAAAATCATGACTGGCCATGTATCACTGACTGTCCAGCATGCACCAATTGGGGCGCCTGTTCAAGGGATTACGCTTTTCTTGCTGTTACGCGCCTTTGCGTCGGGATGCTCGGCATTAACTGGGGTAGAAGCCATATCGAATGCGATCCCAAGTTTTAAAGATCCGGCACCAAAGAATGCGGCCAAAACATTAGTATTAATGGGGACGCTTCTTGCGCTGTTATTTACGGGTATTACTTTCCTAGCTTATTATTACGGTATATCGCCAAGGCATGACGAAACGGTCGTCTCGCAAATTGCCAAAGAAACCTTCGGGCGTAATTATCTTTACTTTTTTGTCCAAGGAACGACCGCCCTCATTTTAGTTCTGGCAGCTAATACCGGATATTCTGCTTTTCCTTTATTAGCGTATGCACTTGCCAAGGATAAGTATATGCCAAGAATGTTTACGATTAGGGGGGACAGGCTCGGGTATTCGAACGGGATTGTATCCTTAGGAGTAGCCTCCATCTTGCTTATTATCTTCTCTAAAGGTCAAACAGAGCACTTAATCCCGCTTTATGCGGTTGGTGTATTTATTCCGTTCACCTTATCTCAAACGGGAATGATTATTAAATGGTTACGTGAAAAACCAGCCGGATGGGTTGCTAAACTTAGTGCCAATTTAATTGGCGCGCTCATCACCTTAGCCGTGTTAATCATTTTCTTCCTGACGAAATTTAGTCAAGTATGGTTTGTGGTGATCTTCTTACCAATAATCGTTTTTGCCTTCAAACGAATTAATTATCATTATGAAGCGGTGGGTGAACAATTGAGGATTCATCCCGACCATCCAGCGATGCCGATTGAGGGAAATGTCATTATTGTACCAGTTGCAGGGATTACAAAAGTGGTTGAAAACTCAATTAATTATGCAAAATCATTAACTGATCAAATCTTTGCTGTTTATGTGTCGTTTGACCGTGAGGATGAAAAGCGTTTTGAAGAAAAATGGCAGCAATGGCAGCCGGATGTTAGGCTCGTTACCTTACAGTCACATTATCGAAGTGTGCTTATTCCCTTATCGAAATTTATTGATACTGTAGAACATAAGGCAGAGGAAAATAATTATCGTGTAACGGTTTTGATTCCGCAGTTTATTACCAAAAAGAGTTGGCATAATATCCTGCATAATCAATCAAGTTTATTAATTCGTACCTATCTTATTTTTAAAAAGAGGGTTATTGTGTCCACACTGCCATTTCATTTTAAAAAGTAGGCTCTGTTAAACTTGCCCGTTGATTTCCACTCCAATCAACAGGGTGCCAAAATCAACAATAAGCTTTAACACAGCCGAAAAAGTAAAAGGTGGGGTGGGATATGGATTTTTTGGTCGAAAATAAATGGACCATCCTAGTCAGTCTTGAAGTATTAGCGTGGTCATCGACATTCTTGCTTGTTTATGCCAGGTATGGTTTGAAATCAAGCTTCTGGTTTAAGATAGCAACGGTTTTATTTGCACTAACAGGGGTTATTCCACAGGTGTTAATGGGGATCGTAAACTTTATAGCAACCAAGAAAGTCGACCTCTTCACGTTAATCATTGTTTTACTCATTTTATATGGATTTACGATTGGGAGAAACCATGTGAAAAAGCTTGATACATGGGCTCAAATGAAATTTTCAGCAAAGCAAAACCACCGGGATTAATCGGTGGTTTTCTTTGTTTTTTTGATTAAGAAGTAGATAGCCCCTAAAACAATGGCTCCGATGATGGCTGGCATCACATAGGGTTGTGCGTATTCTTTGATATGAGACCAGTTACTGCCTAGGACTTTGCCTAAGTATAAGAACAAAATTGTCCATGGGATAATGGCCGCAACAGTGTAAAGCGTAAATTTAGTTGCTGACATTTTGGCAATACCCGCCGGAATGGAAATCGCGTGTCTGACAACTGGAATGAATCTTGCCGAAAAAATCACTCCTGCGCCATATTTTTCAAACCATTGCTCAGCAATGTCAATATGATTCTTTTTAATAAGGACATATTTTCCATATTTTTCCAAGAAAGGTCTGCCCCCGTAATAACCCGCCCAATATAAAAATAACTGGGCGAGCGTTCCGCCGATTGTCCCGGCAATCACTGCCCCGATAAAATTGAGATGCCCCTGCGAAATCATATACCCGCCATAACCCAAGACGATTTCACTTGGAATAATCTCTATCATTAGTCCTAAGGCAACGCCGAAATATCCTAATTGTGATAAAAATTCCAAAATATTATTAATAAAGTCTGCCATAATCCACCTTCACTTATAAAAAAATAATCAGTCTAACTTAATAATTCTATAACAGTTTGTCTCATAATGATATAAATATGGTGTTTATCATTGAGACATTCAAAATTTATGGAAATTTTGAAACGTCTACATTACTTAACGTTCCACTTCAAAAAAAGTTTCATTTTTTCTACAAATACTTTAAAAACATGGTTGCAATCCCAAAGTAGGTAAGCAATGAAAAAATGTCATTCAAGGTGGTGATCAGTGGTCCTGAGGCAACGGCAGGGTCAATTTTTAAACGAAAAAGAATAAGCGGAATAATCGTCCCTGCAAGTGTCCCAATGATTAACGTGAAAAATAGTGAGCAGCCGACAACGGCACCTAAAATGAGACTTCCCTGCCATATATAGGCGATGACCGCGATAAGAACAGAGCAGGTGATCCCGATCGTAATCCCAACACCAAGCTCCCTTGCGATTAAGCGGGTAATTACACCCTTATCAATATCGTAGGAAATCAGCCCTCTTACTACGACCGCAAGGGATTGGGTTCCAGTGTTTCCTGTCATCCCTGCAATCATCGGCATAAAAAAGGCAAGTGCCACAACCTGCTTGAGGGTATCTTCAAAACTGCTGATAATTCTCCCAGAGATGACTCCGATGAACAAAAGCAGGATGAGCCAAGGGAGTCTTCTTGCAGCTGCAACTAATGTTTTGGTTTCAAAGTCGATGGATTTCCCAGTAGCAGACAATTTTTCGATATCTTCATTTGCTTCCTGAATCACGATGTCGATAATGTCATCGACCGTGACAATCCCAACGAGGACATTATTCTCATCCACAACCGGAATGGCTAGGAAATCATACCGTTCCACGATTTGCGCCACAACCTCTTGGTCTGTTGCCACCGTAACGGAAATAATCCTTTCATACATAATCGTTCGTATCTTTTCGTCTGGCTCTGCTAATAGTAAATCACGATAAGAAACTACGCCGACAAGTTTTCGGTCTTCATCAATCACATATAAATAGTTAATAGATTCGGCAAATTCTGCGAATACTTTAAACTTATCAACTGCTTCACGAACCGTAAAATAGCTTCGGATCCAAACAAATCGGTTGGTCATGATTCTTCCGGCTGTTTCCGGAGGATATTTCATGATATCTTGGACGGCATTAGACTCCTCTGCTTTCATCCCAGATAGGAGGGAATTCTTCTTCTCCGGTGATAATTCATGCAGTAATAACGCCAAATCATCATTATCCATTAAATCAAGGACCTTACTTGATTTTTCAATTCCTAAAATATTTAATAAGCCGAGCTGGTCTTCTTTATCAAGCTCTTCCATTAGGTCAGCTAGAATATCAAATTTTAAAAACAGGAGAAATCGTCCTTTGTGTTTTTCAGGTAGATCTTCATATATCTTCGCTATATCATAGGGTTGGAGTTCTTCGAGTATTTTTTCGAATTCAGTTTTTTTATTTTCTTTTAAGGTTTTAATAATATAAAGACTTAATTCATCTTGAGTCATATCTTTAATCATATGTGATAGCAGCTCCTTATCTTGCTAATGCATAGATTCTCATTTGATAAAGAAATATAGATGAAAAAGGAAAGTTAACAAATAATAATCAATAGGCATAAATCTAGTATGTGTTAATCAAACTTATTATTTGTAAAAGAATTGAAATAAGCTATTTGGACTATTATTTGATAAAATAAGGAAGTATTGACTAAATCATTTCATGTGTTGATCGGAGGAGTTTTGCTTTGAAGAAGCATCATCAAGACATACAGGATCTCATCTATGTCCATTTGAACCAAACAGACCAGTATGTAATGTCTTCCGGTATCGAATTTGCTGAATTCGCTGCTGCTTTTTCAGGTTCATTAAATCACTTGCTTTTACTAAAGCACCGCTTTGATGATGCTGATTTTAATATGCATACACAACTCGAATATTGCCCTGAAGAAGGAATTAAAAAGTTAGCAGCGGACAATGTTTATAGTTACGAAAACTTTTGCTGGATTGATTTTATTGAGGAAGATGTGTTGAATGAACTGACGGGACAGGAAATCGCTGAATTATTGTACTTAGGTCATCAAAAGCATCATTTGAAATTGCCTTTTTATAATAAATTAGGGAACCGTTTTGTTTATTTAGCACAAGATGATGGCTGGTATAACAAAACTTATTACCGCAGCTTCAAAGATTTTTTTCATGTGCTTAGCGAAGTAGTGGCCGTAAAATTAGGAGATCTTAAGATTGAAAAATCGATCCTAGGATTTCGTAAGAAAAGAACGTATCCTCAGGTGAATAAAGAAATCCTGCTTTCATTAACACCTTTCATTAAAGAAGGAATTTGCATATCATTACGAGCTGCAGATCACCAGCGAGGGAAAATTGAAATTCCCATCTGGGTAATTGGTGATTTCGCGAATATGGATGATATGGTGGAGGAATATGATCAAATATCATCTAAACCATATCACGCGAAAATTATTTTTGATAAGAAGACAAAAGAATGGAAATTAAATGTCATCTAAATCATTTGGCTTGATAAAATAGTCCCGCTCCATTTGGGTGGGACTTCTTCATTGTCCAGCTTCAGAGCCCAGCGGCTAGTGGACTTCGCCCTTTTCCCTACGATAAGTCAAGCACGAATGCGCTAACGCTCTCCGTGTTTCCTTTATCTCAGTCAAAGTGCTCCAGTCCATACGCCGCTAAACGGGCGCTTGCGCTTTTATTACGAAAACCAAAGGCTGAATAATCCTTCGTTCACGCCTAAGTTATACATATAATAAATTCCGAATAATATGCTGATAATGCCTGAGAGATGATTCAAATATCTATTCAACTGTTTACCGGATGTCAAAACAAAGGGGATACCAATAACAGTTGAAAAGCTGAGCATACCAACAACTGTGCCACAACCGAAAATAAGTATGTATAAAGCACCTTGCCACGCGGTCGAAACGGTACTCATAGTAAGTAGAACCATTGCTGCACTGCCGGCTAGCCCGTGAATGAGCCCGATGAAAAAGGATTTATAATGGGTACGGCCTTTTTTTTCAATGGTCTGGCTACCCTCGGTGTGTGGGTGATGATGGCGATGTTTCATAAACGCTACAATACTATTTAAGCCGAGACTAACTAGCATAATTCCCACGATAAACTCAAGACTCAGGGCGACCGTATCTGTGATTGTGTTTTTTGCTACAATCAAAAACATTCCAACAATGAAAAGAGTAGCCGTGTGCCCGATACCCCAGTAGACACCGGCAAAGATTGAGCGCTTTAAATTTTTTGATTCGCTTGCGATGGTTGAAACTGCAATAACATGATCAGGCTCGATTGCATGCTTAATTCCCAGCAAAAAGCCTAATAATAATATGGATAAAAGTGATCCCGTCATTATGTGCCTCCAGATTAGCGTTTTAAAATAATTATACATGAAATATTAGGATAAACGGGAATGAGAAAATTGACAATTTAACCAGCGCTAGTTTTTAAGCAAGCTATGGCCATCATAAAATATTCAGTAGGAAAAAACATATAAAAAATTGGTGGACCACATTTCCTTTCTTTTTAAAATAAGTGTTAAAATATAACCGTGAATGAGAAAATGGAGGTTTTCGTATGAAAACAAAATTAGGTTTATTATATGGAGGAAAATCAGCGGAACACCAAGTGTCCCTGCAGACAGCACTGGCTGTCATTCGAGCGTTAGACCTTGAAAAATTTGAAATTCATCCTATTTACATAAATACAGAAGGAAAATGGATAAAAGGACCGCAGTTAAGTGAGCCGGTTGAAAACGTGAAGGCGCTCGAATTTGCAGAGGGGAATCAATTATCGCCTTTATCGCTCGCACCCGCACTTTTCCAAGCTGAGAAGCAGGAAACACTTGATGTCATCTTTCCGTTACTGCACGGACCAAACGGAGAAGATGGAACCGTACAAGGTTTATTAGAACTATTAAACCTCCCATACGTCGGCAATGGAGTTCTAGCTTCAGCGGCAGGAATGGATAAGGTTATGATGAAAAATGTATTTGCACAGGCAGGGCTTGCCCAAGTAAACTATGTTGCCTTTATTAAAAGTGAATGGGAGAAAGCAAAAGCAGAGGCTTATAGCAAGGTCGAAACAGAACTTGGCTATCCTTGCTTTGTAAAGCCCGCAAACCTTGGTTCCAGTGTCGGAATCAGCAAATGTACAAATCGTGCAGAATTAGAAACTGCTTTTGCTGAAGCTTTTCAATTTGACCGTAAAGTCATCATTGAAGAAGGCGTCGTTGCTCGTGAAATAGAGGTGGCGGTTCTTGGGAATGATGAGCCTGAATGTTCGGTTGCCGGTGAAATTGTTCCGAAAAAGGATTTCTATGATTATAAAGCGAAATATGAAAGCGGGGATACAGCGCTGATCATCCCTGCAGACATAACAGACGAAGAATCACAACAAATTAAACAAATGGCAATCCAAGCTTTTAAATCTTTAGATTGTTCTGGTTTAGTCCGTGCCGATTTCTTCTTAACAAAAGATGGAAGAGCGCTAATTAATGAGGTAAATACGATGCCTGGCTTCACCCCATTTAGTATGTTCCCGCTCTTGTGGAAGCACACAGGCTTAGAGTACCCACAATTGATTGAGCGACTTGTAAGTCTTGCGAAAGAAAGACATGCAGAGAAACAACAGATAAAGTTTACTTTCTAAAAAACGGAGACACGGCGGTAGCTGCCGTGTCCATTTCTATGAGAAAAGCGAAAGCGCCCGTTTAGCGGCGTATGGACTGGATCGCTCCAACTGAGATAAAGGAAAATAGAAAAGCGGAAGCGCCTTGATCAGGGGCGCTGTAGCTAGCCAACACGGAGAGCGATAGCGCATTCGTGCTTGACTTATCGTAGGGCGGAGAGCGAAGTACACTAGCCGCTGGGCTCTGTAGCTAGACAGTAAACAAAGTCCAAAGAAATAAATAAAAAGGAGGATTTCAATGATAAAACGATCGTTACAACAGATTGCTGAAATGGTTTCTGCTCAAAATGATAGGAGTCCGTTTGCTGAAACGATAATCACGGGTGTTTCCATTGATTCCCGTAAGATTGAAAATGGTAACCTGTTTATTCCTTTTAAAGGAGAGGTTTCAGACGGACATAAATATGTGGAAGAATCCATCAGTAAAGGAGCAGCTGCAGCCCTTTGGCAAAAGGATGTCCCGAACCCGCCCACCCATTTACCCATTTTGATTGTCGATAATTGTCTTGTGGCCTTACAGGAATTAGCAAGAAACTACCGAAAACAATTAAACGTAAAAGTGGTTGGTATCACAGGAAGCAATGGGAAAACGACGACAAAGGATATGACTGCCGGCATTCTTGCCACAAATTATAAGGTTCAAAAGACAGAAGGAAATTATAATAATCATATTGGTCTTCCATTAACGGTCTTAGGCTTACACGAAGACACTGAAATTGCCGTCCTTGAAATGGGAATGAGCGGCAGGGGGGAGATTGAATTCCTAACGAAGCTTGCCTGCCCGGATGCTGTGGTGATTACCAATATTGGAGAGTCACATCTTCTCGACCTTGGTTCAAGAGAAGGTATTGCGGAAGCAAAGCTTGAAATCCTCCAAGGGCTAAAAGAAGGTGGACTTGCTGTCCTCCATGGTGATGAACCATTGCTGATGGAACGAATTCAACAACATAAAGTTAATGTACAGGTTAAAACATTCGGCAGAAATGAAACGAATGATCTATATCCAACTGATATTACTCAGTTAGAGAATGGGAATCGTTTCAAAATCAACGCTTCAAGGACTACTTTCGAACTTCCAGTATTAGGAACGCATAATATTTTAAATGCACTTGCCTCGATGTTGATTGCTAACTATTTTTCAATCCCTTTCGAAAAAATGAATGAGGGGTTAGCTGGTATTAAGTTAACGAATATGCGTATGGAGTTAGTAGAAGGGAATCAGGGCGAAAAAATAATTAACGATGCTTATAATGCAAGTCCCACTTCCATGATGGCGGCTATAGAATTAGTTTCCAATCTTAAGGGGTATGATCGAAAAATCCTTGTCTTAGGGGACATGTTAGAGCTTGGTCCAGAGCAAGAACAGTATCATCAGCAAATTGGAACTAGTTTAAACCGTGATAAAGTTGATCTTCTGTTCACCTATGGAAACTTAGGGGGGCATATTGCAAGCTCAGCCAGAACTGTTTTGGGAGAAGAAAGAGTGTTTGCTTTTACAGAAAAAGCATCACTTATTCAAGAATTAAAGCGACATGTAAATAAAAACACCTTAATCCTTGTCAAAGCATCCAGAGGTATGAAATTAGAGGAAATCGTAACGGCATTGCAAAAAAAATAAAAGAAATTAAAACTGACGAATTAATGAATGATTTAAGCTTGATAAAAGAAAAATAACTGAGACCCCCCTTGTGTGGAGAAGTTGCCCTTCTTATCGAGTATTAGACAATTTGATGAAGTAATAGGATCGGTTTGAAGCTGTAACAAACTTGTCTTTATTGCAAAATGCTAGCAACAGTGGTATGATGTTCATCAACGTGTCTAAAGAACGATTATTAAAGGGCATACTCCTTGAGGGAGCATGTTTTTTTTTGGTAAAATAAAGATGTTACCTATTTACGGCATTTTGATGCGTGTCCGCTCAAGCGCCAAGGGAACCGAGCCGTTTCGGTCCTGCCTAAGATGAAGTATAAAAATCCACTGCCATCCTGTGATAAAATTAAAACTTATTTTATCCTTGATGAACTTTAAACCTACTTGATCAAAGATGAAAGATAACCTATAGCATTTTTAATTAAGTCAAAATAGGACTTCAACTTGGGCCCTCCAGCGCTTTTCGCCTCTAAGAGCAGGCGCTTCCGCTTTTCTGAGTATCAGGCGAAAATATTCAGCACTTAAAAAATATTTTCACATAGATGAAGGAGAATGAAAACATTGACAAAGTTTGAAGAATTAGGTCTAAGTCAGGCCACATTACAATCTGTCCTCAAAATGGGTTTTGAGGAGGCAACACCAATTCAGTCAGAAACTATTCCATTGGGGCTAAAAGGTATTGATTTGATCGGGCAAGCTCAAACAGGAACAGGTAAAACAGCTGCATTTGGTATTCCATTGATTGAAAAAATCGATATTAGTGCGGATGCAATCCAGGGTATCATTATTGCACCAACTCGTGAACTTGCGATTCAAGTATCAGAAGAACTATATAAACTAGGTTCAGGCAAAAGAGTTCGTGTACTGCCAATATATGGCGGGCAGGATATTAGCCGCCAGATTCGCTCATTAAAGAAAGCACCACATATCATTGTTGGTACTCCAGGTCGTGTATTAGATCATATCAACAGAAAAACGATGCGCCTCGAAACGGTAAATACAGTGATTCTTGATGAAGCAGATGAAATGTTAAACATGGGATTCATTGAAGATATTGAATCGATTCTTGCTTCTACACCAGCAGAACGTCAAACATTACTTTTCTCTGCTACTATGCCAGGGCCGATTCAAAGAATGGCAGAAAAGTTCATGAAGGATCCGCAAATTATTCGTGTCAAAACGAAAGAAATGACCGTTCCTTCCATTGAACAGTATTACCTTGAAGTAGTGGAAAGAAATAAGTTTGATGTATTAACAAGACTTCTTGATATTCAATCCCCTGAATTAGCGATTGTTTTTGGTCGTACGAAGCGCCGTGTCGATGAATTATCGGAGGCATTAACTTTAAGAGGTTATACGGCAGAAGGTATTCACGGCGATTTAACTCAGGCAAAGCGTATGTCAGTTCTTCGTAAATTTAAAGAAGGAACAATTGACGTGCTTGTAGCAACAGACGTAGCAGCAAGGGGACTTGATATCTCCGGAGTAACTCACGTATACAATTTTGATATCCCTCAAGATCCTGAGAGCTACGTTCACCGTATTGGACGTACAGGTCGTGCCGGTAAAAAGGGTGTAGCCTTAACATTTATTACACCACGTGAAAAATCATATCTTGCTGTCGTGGAAAGAACTACTAGAAGCAAGATGGAAAAAATGAAAGCTCCTACGCTTGATGAAGCTTTAGAAGGTCAACAAAAAGCAGTTGTAGAAAAGATCGTTGCAACGATTGAATCGAACAACTTACATTATTATAAGGCAGCAGCTCAAGAATTGTTGGAAGAAAATGATGCAGCAACTGTTATCGCAGCTGTGTTGAAAATGTTAACAAAAGAACCGGATACAACACCGGTTAAGCTGACAGAAGAACAGCTTCCACAAAGACGAGAAAGAAAACCACAAGATCGTGACCGTAGAAGAAGAGATGATTCTAGAGGTTCAGGTTCATACGGTGGGGACCGTAACAGAAAAAAAGCACCAGCAAAGCCACGCAGTGGTGAAAAAAGAACTGGCGGCGGCGGTAAGTCAGCATCAAAGCCAAGAACTTTTAACCACTAAAATACAAAAGCATGGACGATATCGTTCATGCTTTTTTTATTTGACCAAAAGGGGAACAGTAAATATTATCGCATTCTAGTTGGGGTGATTTTATGACGATTGTAAAACTTGGATATGTTGCAATGAGTGTAGAGCTTCAGAATGCTTCCCCCTCACAAACGATGACATTTGCTCAATTTGAAAAAATAAAAGACCGGGACGCAGCGATTCGGAAATTAGAGAGAATCGCTATATCGAACTTAGAAAATTGCTTGCGGTTATTAAAGCACAATGAGGGTAACCAAATTCATTTTTTTAGGCTAAGTTCGCGGGTCATTCCCCTGACTAATCATGAGGAATTACTGGACTGGGACTACATCAAACCATTGAAAGAACCACTCAAAAAACTAGCCAATTATATAAAAGAGCACCCTTCTAGGATTGACTTCCATCCAGATCATTTTGTGGTGCTTAATTCACCGAATAAGGATATTTTGATTAATTCCTTAAAGACGCTTGCAATGCATGAAAGACTCCTAAAAGGAATGGAAATTGATACGGAACACCGTTGTGTACTTCATGTCGGTGGAGGGTATAACGATAAGGAGAAAGCCCTGGAATACTTTATTCATAATTGGGCCTATGTTTCCCCTGCGATCCAAAAAATGATTATGCTCGAAAATGATGATACGACATTTACAATAAAGGAGACACTATACCTTTGTGAAAAGTTGGGTCTGCCGATGGTGTTTGATTATCATCATCATCTTGCTAATCATGAAGAGGAAGACTGGACTGCTGATTGGGAGCGGATTGTTGCGACCTGGGCACAGTCTCCTCTGCCAATAAAGATACATATATCCAGTCCGCGCTCCGAAAAGGATTTTAGAGCCCATGCGGACACAATTGACCCGCAAATGTTTCTTCGATTTTTAAATCAAGTTAAGGGAACGGTTCCAGAGATCCACTGTATGATTGAAGCGAAGCAAAAAGATGCGGCGCTTTTTCAACTGGTAAAGGATTTGCAAGAGTGTGAAGGAATTACGTGGATCGACCAGTCCAGTTTTATTATCGAATAAGTAGTAGTGCCGTACTCCCCAACCATGTATACTTAAACTGATTTTGAGATTGTGAAGTAGGGGGAGAGATGAATGGTTGAACCGCAAAATCGACTTTCGGAAAAGGCTTTAAAGGTATGGAGAATCTCTGCAGTAATCAAGGTTGTCATAGAATGGTCGATCACAGCTGTTATTGTTTTACTATTAGATATTTTCGATGGTCCCTTCTGGATTTCGCTTACCCTCATCATATTAGGAGTTATTTTTACGTTTTTACATATTTTTCTATTTCCTACACTCAGATGGAAATGGTGGAGATATGAAGTTCGTGAGGAAGAAATAGAGCTGCAGGAGGGTATCTTTATCCGAAGTCGTACCTTAATTCCAATGGTTCGCGTCCAGCATGTAGATACCGTCCAAGGGCCTATTCTAAGGAAGTACAAATTAGCCTCAGTGATTGTTCATACGGCGGCCACAGCCCATCAAATTCCTGCTTTAGAAGAAACAGAAGCAGAACAATTAAGGTTCAATATATCGAAACTAGCAAGGGTTGCTGAAGATGATGTCTAAACCAAAACGACTTCATCCCATAGCCATTTTGGGATATATGGGTAAAAGAATAAAAAACTTTATTTTTCCAATTGCTGCTTTTACATTTTCGGTTACTCGCGATAGTGGGCGGCCGTTATTATTCGCCTTGGGTGTTTCCTTACTAGCGATTATTATTATTTTTATCACCAGTCTCCTCTCATGGGTACGGTATACATACCAATTGGAACAGGATGAACTCCGGATTAAAGATGGGATTTTCATTCGAAAGAAAAGATACATTCCATATGAACGAATTCAAAGTATCGATCTTTCCGAAGGTATTTTACAACGATTGTTCGGGTTGGTAAAACTCCAAATTGAAACGGCTGGCGGAATCGGAGCAGAAGAGGCGGAAGCTGTCCTTTCTGGGATATCGAAAGGGGAGGCTCTGGTAATCCAGGAATTTACGGCAGCAGCTAAAGGGAACGGGGCAATCGAAGGAAAAGATTTACCTGAGGGTCAATCCGTTTATAAAATTTCCACCGGAAAATTATTGATTCTTTCCCTAACCTCAGGTGGTGTTGGGGTGGTCATCTCAGCTGTCCTTGCGTTATTAAGTCAAGTGGATGACCTGATTCCCTTTCGAAGATTAGCCAGCGGTCTTGAAAAATGGACGGCTCCTAGTCTGATCCTGCTAACGATCCTTGTGGTTATTGGATTTTTCCTGGCATGGGTAATCGCGCTCATTGGTACGATGCTAAAGTATGCTAATTTTACTGTGATCAAAAAAGACAATGATTTAGTTATTACTCAGGGTCTGTTGGAGAGAAGACAAATAACCATTCCTTTGAAGCGGATCCAAGCGATTCGCATCAGTGAAAATATTGTCAGACAACCCCTCGGTTATGCGACTGTATATGCGGAAAGTGCTGGCGGGTCATCGGCCAATCAAGAGGGTTCTAAAGTGACCCTTTTGCCGATCGTCAAGCTAGATCAGATCGCTTCCATCCTTGAACCGGCCATTACAGATTACCTTGTCCCGACCACCTTTACCCCACTACCGAAACGGTCGATGTGGCGCTGTATATTCAGGCACTGGTACATTGCTATTCCGATCGTGATTGTGTCCCTAATATTTTTGAAGATTTGGGGCCTTCTTTCCATCATTCTGCTTGGTGCGATGACGCTTGGGGCTGTTTTAAAATATAAGGCAGCTGGTTGGACTCTTGCTGAACAGCAGCTAACGCTAAGATACCGGACGTTAATGTTGACTCGAACGACGGTTATAATGAAGAAAAATAAGATTCAAAGCTTGGAAATAAGAGAAAGTTATTTTCAGCAGAAACAAGAACTAGGGACATTCGAAGCCTTTGTGAAATCGGGTGTCGGTGATGCCGGCGGCACTGTCGTTGATATGGAAAAGGGCGATCTAAAGGAAATTTATGATTGGTATTCTAGCGGCAAAGAAAAAAGGATTTGCAGTGAAAGGTAGTTTCGACTGCAAATCCCTGTTATTTCAAGATAAGAAAGTATAAATTTCGACTTTGAAAATTGTCCAGCTCCAGCGCCCTAGCGGCTAGTGTCCTTCGCTCTCCGCCCTACGATAAGTCAAGCACGAATGCGCCTTCGGCTCTTCGTGTTTCCTTTATCTCAGTTGGAGCGCTCCAGGCCATACGCCGCTGAACAGGGCGCTTGCGCTTTTCTTATTGTGCTAGTAATCCGAGAATGACAATGATAATAATTGACGCCCAAATGATCACTTTCAATGGAGATTGATAGGAGATGCTGCTTTTCTTACTGCTGGCCCAGTTCGCGGTGCCTCGAATCGAATCGGATAAATCTTTTTTATTAAAATAAGGAATTGCCCCCATTAAAAAACCACCAAGTAATCCAAAAAGATGGGCGGTAATATTAATATTTGGCTGTAAGAATGTCATAATGAGACTGACAACACAAAGAGTAAGGATTATTTGCGAGTTTTGCTTGGAAAGCATATGTTTCCGAAACATAATAACCGCCAGGTAATAACCAAACAAACCAAATATCGCTCCACTTGAGCCAACGTGGGTATAGGTGAGCGGCTGGAGCAGCAGTGTGGCGACATTTGCAATAAAACCTGACAGCAGATAGACAAATAAAAATCTGCCGCTTCCAAGCATGTGCTCCAGTGCCGGTCCAAATAACACAAGTGAAAAGCTATTAAACAGCATGTGTGGAAAACCACTATGAATAAAGGTCGGTGTAATCAGCCGCCAATATTCCCCTTCCTTAATATAAAGATTAACTCCAGAAAGATTTTCAAAGAACCAAGCGTTTGGGAAGATGGTTATTCTCGTTAAAAGATATAATCCTACATGAATGGTAATAATAATAGAAACAATCGGATAAAGGCGGATAAAATCGCGAAAACTTTCCGTTCTCGTAAACATGATAAAAACCTCCTGAGTTTTACATTAACTATTAATAAACTAATTTCCGTCCTCGTACACTATTACTTATGCTCATTGTATATCAAATAGAAGGAAGATGAACGATGATTAAAGGGATTGGGATCGATATTATTGAACTTTCAAGGATTGAGGACATCCTCAATCGACAAAAGAAGTTTGTGGACCGCGTGTTAACTCCGAATGAGCGGCTAAAATTTGAAGGTTTATCGGATGTCAGAAAAGTAGAATTTTTAGCAGGGCGCTTTGCGGCGAAAGAAGCGTATTCTAAAGCGAATGGCACAGGTATTGGAGAAGAGATATCATTTTTAGATATTGAAATTGAAAATGATAGATCTGGAAAACCATTTTTTGCAAAACCAGAGGCGCATGCCCATTTATCTATTTCACATAGTAGAGATTACGCAGTAGCGCATGTAATTATTGAAGAAATTTAGTGCATATAAATTTTTATAAAAATAATGAGCTTGGCAACTCCTTATCATATTCCTTTAGGTTGTCTCATATATTCATAGGGAAACAGGAGAGACAAGGTCAGCCATGGTCATTTTGGAAAGCAAACTCCATTGCCTGACCCCTGCCTTTCTCTTCTCTATAATCATATGAAATGAGACAAGAAGGGGTTGAAGGAATGAGGAAAAAGTTATTGCTGCTAATCACGGGGCTCATGGTCGTTTTTGTACTAGCTGCCTGCGGTTCTAAATCACAAGGTGATGTGGTAAAAGAGCTAACGGGGAAACTAGACGACTTAAGTGGCTATAAGGTGAATGCAAAAATGACGTTGAAAATGGGATCTGATTCACAAATTTATAAGGTTGAAATTTGGCATAAAGATCCTACCTTTTATCGTGTGAATTTGAAAAATTCTCAAAAAGATCAAAGTCAGATGATATTAAGGAATAACGAAGGGGTATTTGTTCTTACACCTGCTCTAAATAAGAGCTTCCGTTTCCAAAGCGATTGGCCGCAAAACAGCAGCCAGGCCTACTTGTATGAATCGCTGATTAAGGATATTGTTGCCGATAAAAGTGCAAAATTCTCCACTACTAAAGAATATTATGTATTCGAAACGAAGACCCGCTATCAAAACAATACAATGCTGCCATTCCAAGAAATCAAGTTGAATAAAAGTGATTTATCACCTGCTGTGGTAAAAGTAATGGATCCGGATCGAAATGCCCTTGTAACTGTTGAGTTTTCCAAAGTGAAATTTAATGCCAGCTTTGACAAGGATGATTTCGATATGAAGAAAAACATGACACGTGCGCAGCTTAATTTGCCTGCTATGGCAGATGGCGGCGATAAAGCCTTTACTGTTTTGTATCCAACCACAGAACTTAAAGGGACAAAATTGATTGAGGAAAAAGAAGTGGCGCTTGAAGATGGCAAGAGGGTTGTCCTCACCTATGATGGCAAAAAATCGTTCACGCTTGTCCAGGAAAAGGTAACAGCAAAAACAGCGTCTGCGAATCCAACCTATATTGAAGGTGATATTGTCGACTTAGGTATGACGATCGGAGCAGTTTCGGAACACTCCCTCTCTTGGTCACATAATGGTGTGGATTATATGATTGCATCGAAAAACCTCACGAAGGAAGAAATGATTGAAGTTGCAGCATCTGTCCAAGGTGAAGCAGTAAAATAAATATTGATACTAGCAGGCTCTTTACAGGGCCTGTTTTTTATTTGTAAATTATAGTAAACAGCAGTTTGATAATTTTTGTGATAAAATGGAATGACATTTAATAAAAGCAATTAGGAAGTGGAAACATGGAAGAGCAAGGTTTTTTTTATAGAGATACTTGGGCGGAAATAGATTTAGATTGTATTCTTGCCAATGTTGCCTCCGTCAAAAAGCATTTGCCTCAAGGCGTGAATATGATCGCAGTTGTCAAAGCAAATGCATATGGCCACGGGGATATTCAAGTGGCAGAAACAGCACTTGAAGCAGGTGCAGCCTATTTAGCAGTTGCCTTTATGGATGAAGCGATTGCCTTAAGAAAGAAAGGAATTACTGCTCCTATTCTTGTCTTGGGTGCTACACGGCCTGAAGATGTTCAAGTGGCAGCGAAATTTAATATTACCCTTACCGTTTTCCAGAAGGAATGGCTGCAAGAGGCCATAAGACATCTAAAGACAGAGGATCGCATTTCTTTTCATATCAAAGTAGATACAGGGATGGGGAGAATTGGTGTTCGCAGCTTATCAGAGTTAACTGCAATCGAACAAATCATCTCCGAAAATGACCAATTCATATTGGAAGGGATTTATACACATTTTGCTACGGCGGATGAACTGGATGAAACCTATTTTCGTAAGCAATTAGGGTTATTTGACAGTATGGCCAATGGGCTAAAAGAACAACCGAAGTATATCCACTCAAGCAATAGTGCTGCTGCACTAAGATATCCTAGCGCTTATTTTAATGCCGTTCGGATTGGCATTGCAATGTATGGCCTGACACCTTCACTTGAAATGGAAAGTGAAATTCCGTTTCCGCTCCGGGAAGCATTTTCACTCAGGTCACGACTTGTCCATGTTAAGAAGTTGCAAAAGGGCGAAAAAGTGAGCTATGGGGCAACGTATGAAACCAGTGAAGAAGAGTGGATTGGGACGATTCCGATTGGCTATGCAGACGGTTGGATTCGCAAACTGCAAGGCCAAGAGGTGCTTGTTAAGGGAACGAGGTCGCCAATTGTCGGTCGAATCTGTATGGATCAATGTATGATTCGTCTCCCATATCATGTTCCAATTGGGACCACCGTAACATTAATCGGCGGGGACGAGGATCAGTTTATTTCCGTTAATGAAATCGCCCAAAAGCTTGACACGATTAATTATGAAGTTCCATGTATCATTGCAAATCGAGTTCCGCGCCTTTATAAAAAGGGTGGAAAAATTGTCGATTTAAAAAATTACCTTCTTGAAGATTAATGGGCTAAATGAAGATTTCCAGTCATATTTATGATATTGCGGTAATTTGTGCATAAAAGAGTGTTTTATTGGCTTATAATACAGTAGTATTATAAATAGTCTATGCAATAAGTTCGATAAGTGTTATTATTGTATATGGTACAGATAGATAAGTGAAACTCACTGTATGAAACAGACTCTGGGTCGACTCATGTAGTGTGTTGAATTTATGCGTCAGAAGGAATTCTGGTTAGATAAAAATGGTGTGTAGTGATGGTGGAGGTGTATGTTTGTGGCTGAGTCAGGCGCAACTACGGAAATCTTAGTGAAGTTACCGCAACATCTTTTAACGGAATTAGATGGTTTTGTTAAACAAGAAAATGTAAACCGCAGCGAGTTTATCTACCAAGCAACAAAAATGTATTTACGCGAACGAAAAAAGAGACAAATTCGCGAGTCGATGAGACGTGGATACATGGAAATGGCAAAGATAAATCTTAGAATTGCATCAGAAGCATTTTTAGCAGAATATGAGGCAGAACACACAGTTGAACGTCTAGTAAGCGGAGGATAATCCTTTGATAGTCAAACGTGGTGACGTTTATTTCGCGGACCTATCCCCAGTTGTTGGTTCTGAACAAGGCGGCGTCCGACCTGTACTTGTCATCCAAAACGACATCGGGAATCGGTTTAGTCCCACAGTGATTGTTGCAGCGATTACAGCTCAAATTCAAAAAGCCAAGCTTCCTACTCATGTAGAAATTGATGCGAAGCGCTACGGATTTGAACGAGACTCGGTCATTCTGTTAGAGCAAATTCGTACAATTGATAAGCAGCGGTTAACCGATAAAATCACCCATCTCGATGACGAAATGATGGAAAAAGTGGATGAAGCCTTGCAGGTTAGCCTGGGTCTCATCGAATTTTAATTTAAAGCACGCTCTTTTTAGGAAGAGCGTTTTTTCATACATATCCTGACCTCATTTTCTACTTCTGCTTAGGCGAGCTCACATGCTCGCCTATTTTTTTTGAATAAATTGCAGAAGGCACAATAATGAAACGGTCTAATGATTCTGATACAATAGAATGAAAAGGAATGGAGGATTGTTTTGTGAATGATACAATCGTAAAAGATGATCAATTGTTAAAGAAAATTGCTGCTGAACTGACAATTTCTTATAAACAAGTAAAGAGTGTGATTTCTTTATTAGATGAAGGCAATACAGTTCCTTTTATTGCTCGATATCGGAAAGAAATGACAGGAGCGCTTGATGAAGTACAGATTCGCAATATTTTAGAACGCTGGCAGTATATTCAAAACCTAGAGCATAGAAAAGAAGAGGTTATTCGAATCATTGCCGAACAAGGAAAATTAACAGACGAACTTAACCAGGCGATTACCAAAGCCGAAAAGCTTCAAGAGGTTGAAGACTTATACAGGCCGTATAAACAAAAAAGACGGACAAAAGCGACGATTGCAAAAGAAAAAGGCTTGGAACCTTTTGCAGAGTGGCTTCTGACTTTTACAAAAGAAAGTGTGGAAGAAAAAGCAAAACAATTTTTATCGGAAGAAAAAGAAGTCCTTGCCGTTGAGGATGCGATTGCTGGCGCGAAAGATATTATTGCGGAATGGGTTTCTGATGATGCTGAAAGCCGTAAATGGATTCGTAAAGAAACGTTTAAATCCGGTGCAGTTGTATCGGTGGTCAAAGAAGCGGAAAAAGATGAGAAAAACGTCTACGAAATGTACTATGAATACGAAGAACCTGTAAATAAAATAGTCCCCCATCGAATTCTCGCTTTAAATCGCGGGGAAAAAGAGGACATTTTAAGAGTTTCGATTAAAATGAATGCCGATTTAATCTTGTCATATTTATCGAGAAAGTGGATCCGTGTTCAGCATTCACCTGCAGCGCCGATTGTGATAGAGGCAATGGAAGATAGCTACAAAAGATTGATTCAACCTTCCATCGAGCGGGAAATCCGCAGTGAATTAACGGAAAAAGGTGAAGAGCAAGCCATACATATATTCTCTGAAAACCTTCGTAACTTACTTTTACAGCCACCGTTGAAAGGCAAAGTCGTCATCGGTGTCGACCCTGCCTACAGGACAGGCTGTAAATTAGCAGTCGTAGATGAAACAGGCAAGGTGCTGAAGATAGATGTGATCTATCCCCATCCACCGGTTAACAAAGCCAAAGAAGCGCGCGAAAAGTTTATTAACATCCTCCGCGAGTACAAAGTTGAAATGGCGGCAATCGGAAATGGCACAGCCTCAAGGGAAACAGAACAGTTTGTGGCAGATATCTTAAAAGAAATGGACAATGAAATTTTCTATTTGATTGTAAATGAAGCAGGTGCAAGTGTATATTCTGCTTCCGAGCTTGCCAGAGAAGAGTTTCCAAATCTTCAGGTAGAAGAAAGAAGTGCGGCCTCTATTGCCCGCCGGTTGCAGGATCCATTAGCGGAATTGGTGAAAATTGACCCAAAATCGGTTGGTGTCGGTCAATACCAGCATGATGTTTCCCAGAAACGTCTGTCAGAATCGTTGCATTTTGTGGTCGAAACAGCCGTTAACAGGGTCGGTGTAAATGTGAATACTGCTTCTCCATCACTTTTACAGTATGTAGCGGGGCTTAACAAGACTGCTGCTAATAATATTGTCAAAAAGCGTGAAGAGGAAGGGAAATTTACGAGCAGGGTTCAATTAAAGAAAGTACCTCGTCTTGGTGCAAAAACCTATGAGCAGGCGATTGGGTTCTTGCGCGTATTAGATGGCAAGCAGCCGCTTGACCGGACAGGGATTCATCCGGAAAATTACGACGAAGTGAAGAAATTATTAGCGAGTCTAGGATTTACAACTGATGACCTTGGTTCGGATGAGTTAATAACTGCGCTTAATGGGATTGATTTAAAAGCTGTTTCAGAAGAACTTGCTATCGGGGAATTAACCCTAAAGGATATTATTGATGCTTTGGTAAGGCCGGAACGCGATCCGCGCGATGATTTGCCACGCCCTCTTTTGAAAAAAGATGTCCTTAAGTTAGAAGATCTACAAGCAGGTATGGAGCTGCAAGGTACGGTTCGGAATGTTGTGGACTTCGGTGCATTTGTTGATATCGGCGTTAAGCAGGACGGGCTTGTGCATATTTCCAAACTAAGCAATAGATTTGTAAAGCATCCATTGGATATTGTGTCAGTAGGAGATGTAGTCACAGTATGGGTGGATTCTGTTGATATGAAAAAAGGCCGGGTTGCGTTAACAATGCTGGCGCCTTCGAACTAATTGGAAGTATCGGGATCCTGTAATAACATTAACACCATTATAGAAGACCATTTCGCAAAGCGAGTTGGTCTTCTTTTTTATTTTTGTCCCTATCAATTAACTCTTAGAAATAATTATTAGATGTGAAGGGAAAGGCTCTCATAAATGTTCATGAGGACAGAAATAGGAAGGGAAAGGTGTAAGTTGTCCTCATGAGGTGTTCATGAGGACAAAAATAGGAAGAGAAGTGCATAAATTGTCCTCATGAACTTAAGAGAAGTGTTTTTTTCTGTAAAAGAACCAGCACTGGTTTAGCATCTTGATCTGATAGCGATCCTTCTCATAGAAAGCTCTTTTCATTTGGTTTTGCAACCAAGTTGGCATAATAAAACCTCCCGAAAAGTACATCATTATTAAAGGTATATACAATATATGCTATAATAGGTTGTCATGTTCGCAAAGAAAGTGAGGGTCCCAAAATGGAACAACAAGAACTTCAATCATTAGTTGAAAAGATATCTGTTGAATCATTTGGGAAGCAGTTTCGGCACATAGCGTCTTTCAATCCCAGACTAAGGTCAACAGGTGGCAGATACCTTCTTGGCACACATAATATTGAAATAAATAAAAGATATTACGAGCAGCTAGGTGTAAATGAATTAGTGGGGATTATTAAACATGAGCTATGCCATTATCATCTTCACCTTGAAGGGGAGGGGTATCAGCATAGAGACCAAGAGTTTAAGCAATTATTAAAAAAAGTAGGAGCACCGCGATTTTGTGCACAATTACCCGATAGACCAGTAAAACGAATATCCAAAAGAATTCTTCTATATCAATGTTCGAAATGTCAGCTACCTTACAAAAGAAAGAGGAGCATCGATACTAGTAGATATGTATGTGGGAAATGTAAGGGGAAATTAATGAAAATAAAAGAAATAATTGTGGAGTAACGTAAGAATTTGGAAAAAATCTTTATCTAAAAACTATATTGACTTTCTATTATAACGTCATTATAATGTAAAGAGTCGATAAGGTGATTGCCTAATTGATTTAAGGTTTTTAATAGTATTATTCCGCAGAGCTCACTGGTAGAGACGAGCGAGGCATCATGAATTTGCGGCGAGTTGTACACACCGAGACGCTCCTTGGGTTACTTACTGAGGTGGGGACATGGTTGTAATATAGCTTAGATTAAAGAATGTAATATTATTATTCCGCAGTAGCTCAGTGGTAGAGCTATCGGCTGTTAACCGATCGGTCGTAGGTTCGAGTCCTACCTGCGGAGCCATATGGGGAAGTACTCAAGAGGCTGAAGAGGCGCCCCTGCTAAGGGTGTAGGTCGGGTGACCGGCGCGAGGGTTCAAATCCCTCCTTCTCCGCCATATAATTTATCGGCCCCTTGGTCAAGCGGTTAAGACACCTCCCTTTCACGGAGGTAACACGGGTTCGAGTCCCGTAGGGGTCATCTGGGACGGGGAATGACGTTGATTCATTTCCTGTTTCTTAATCTTTATAAACATCAATTTTGGGCTATAGCCAAGCGGTAAGGCATCGCACTTTGACTGCGACATGCGTTGGTTCAAATCCAGCTAGCCCAGCCATTTTTTTATAAATCAATATTAAATGCGGGTGTGGCGGAATTGGCAGACGCACCAGACTTAGGATCTGGCGCCGCAAGGCGTGGGGGTTCGACTCCCTTCACCCGCACCAAATGTTTTACTTGAATTAATTTGGTTAGTATGTTATGATTGTTTTTGTCGCTAATTATCGTGCGGTCGTGGCGGAATGGCAGACGCGCTAGGTTGAGGGCCTAGTGGGGGCAACCCCGTGGAGGTTCAAGTCCTCTCGGCCGCACCAAATAAGTTGTTGACAAACAATATTGAGTCTGGTATACTTTAAAAGTTGACTCCAATACATGCGCCCTTAGCTCAGCTGGATAGAGTGTTTGACTACGAATCAAAAGGTCGGGAGTTCGAATCTCTCAGGGCGCATTTTTACGGGAAGTAGCTCAGCTTGGTAGAGCACTTGGTTTGGGACCAAGGGGTCGCAGGTTCGAATCCTGTCTTCCCGACCAGTCGAATATATTTTACGCGGGTGTAGTTTAGTGGTAAAACCTCAGCCTTCCAAGCTGATGATGAGAGTTCGATTCTCTTCACCCGCTCCAAAT
>NZ_JBGBPR010000032.1:0-44618 GCF_041106275.1 Neobacillus sp. BF23-41 | reverse complement strand
AGTAACCCAAACACAAGTATTTCATTTTAACATCTCCTTTTTATGGCAGCAGTTTTTGATTCCAATGGTATTTTTTCTATTAAGTAAAATTCAACTAATCTTTATAAAATCCTTCTTCAACTATCCTGCTTCGTTAGTGCAATAACAAAAGGGATAGCCGTAGCAATCCCTGATTTTCAACTGTTGCACCCGTTAGTAACAATCACTAAGTTATTCGAACAAGTCATAATTCTCAATGATGTCTTCAAGTATTTCGTAGTTTTCTGGTTCCTTTTCATTTTTCAAGGCACTCTTAAGAATTGAAAAAATTGCTTTGTCACGAATTTCCCCTAATGCAATATAAGCAGCCCACCTTAAATCAGAATCCTGTTCATTCACCATTGATGAAAGTGGTTCTATAAGCCGTTTATCTGGAAAAGATGAAGCAATTTGTGCAGACCAATAACGAACCCCTTGATGGTCACTCAGTAACGATTTCACCAAATGAGGTATTACTTCTTCATTACTGAATTGTATTATTACATCTTCAATAAGTTGATAAACTCCAAACCCACTACCTTGTCCAAACACATTTAGAAAAAGCGGGATACAATCGGGATCAGGATTTTCGATAAAATACTTTCTTACTTCATCAAGACCTCTTATTTCTTCTATATCTACTTCACTATCACTTAGCAATGGTTGATGTTCTTTCAAGAAGGATAAAGCCTGATTAATGTCCATAAATAATATCCTTTCTAATATGTTTATATAGAGATTCAACATATAATTTAACTTTCCTTCTTCAACTATCCTGCCCTATAGTTTAAGTACATTTCTTCACAATCTCACACCAATATTAACATAAATATCCAGTATTATCTGGAAGTCTTATTAAGTTAAATGATCCATTAACATAAAGAAAGAGCACAATTCTTGCTACAGAATTGCGCCCTTTAATGGAAAAACATAGTTTATGATTTTGATCAAACTTTTGAAATCCACAATACCGAGGGCCGTAATCCAACGGATACAGTTATAGCAATTGCTAGCTAAAGCTACTAAAGGTTTTTCTTTTAGCAGCCTTTTTTAGTTTCCCTGCGGACCACCGGAGCTACCTTAGTTGCTAATAGCTCTATGTTTTTAGCAACTTTTTTAAAAGGTAAACCACCTATGTCAATTTGAGCAAGGAAGCGTTGATGTCCAAACAATTCATGTTGGCGTAGAATTTTTTCAATAATTTCCTGCGGGCTCCCGACAAATAAGCTGTTATTCGGACCAGCCATTTGCTCAAAATCTGTTTGAGAGATTTTCAATTGCCCTCCGTTTTTCATAAAAGATTTGAAATAGTTTGTATAATAAGCGTAGAATTCTTCCTTAGCCTTTTGAGATGTTTTACTAATATAACCATGTGCACCAATTGCCACCTTAAGTTTTTTTGAATTGTGGCCAGCCTTTAACCCTGCATACCGATAGGCCTCGACTAGTGGCTTAAATTGAATAGGGTCTCCTCCAAGCACCGCTAACATCAACCCTTCCCCCAGCCTGCCAGTACGTTCTGCACTTTCTTGTGAACCTCCAACACCTATCCAAATGGGGATTCTCTGTTGAATGGGACGGGGGGCAATATCTACACCCTTAAGCTCCGAGCGGAAATGGCCTTTCCAGGTAATACGCTCATTCTCATTTAATTTTAATAAAAGTTCAATATTCTCGGAGAATAAACGATCATAGTCATCCAGATTATATCCGAACAGTGGAAATGATTCCAAAAACGCCCCCCGCCCTGCTACTATTTCAGAACGACCATTTGAAACAATATCTAATGTTGCGAAATCCTCGAATAAACGGACAGGATCCACTGTGCTCAGAACGGTTGTTGCACTTATCAGCTTAATTTGGCTAGTATTTTGGGCAATAGCCGCTAATATAATGTGGGGAGATGATACAGCAAAATCCAAACGATGGTGCTCACCAATCCCGAACACGTCAAGTCCTGCATCATCCGCCAGTTTTGCTGCCTCTATAATTTCATTTATACGTTGTTTTGCGCTTATTAATTGACCGGTATAAGGATCGCAAAGTAGTTCCCCAAAAGTGTAGATGCCTATTTCTATTCCAGAATTCAAATTTATTTCTTTTCCCATAAGTCTCCTCCTACTAAGGTTATTGGGATACCAGCGAACTAACTCATTCTATATATATATATAAATGACTCCTTTGACCAATACACTTTAAATTATTAAAACAAGCCGAATTATTGAAAAAATAAATTTTGTTAGTGTAAAGATAGAATCAATCATTCAAGCGAAATGGACTAGAGTTTTTAAAAGATTCGGAGAAAAACTTCAGGGACAGCCTTAGGAGACTGTCCCATGTCCATTAGAACAACTACATCTTTTGGTTCGCCTTACGTTTTGCCAATCGACGAGTTTTCATTAGCATTTTTTAAGAACGTATTTACCAGGGAGATACTTTGGTTCTTATCATAACTATGATAGATATTACTGGCCATTTTAATCGGATCACCAAAAAAGAAACGTTCGTATAACGATTGCCTGCTGCCAAATGCATTCATGCTTATGTTCCAAGCCAAACGAAAAAGTCTTCCTCGTTCATTCGCATTTACATTAGTAGCTTGTAAGTAGATTTCGAGGTCATTTTTTATTTCAGACGAAAAGTCAACTTCACTTAGAATCGATACGAGTCCACTGGCTCCAATTTGTTGCAAAATTTCGCAAAACCGAGGGTAAAAGCGGGTATATATTAAAATGGCTGTGCTTAATGGGTTAAAATCAGGAACCATTGTCCCCCATTTGTCCAATTTAGCATTCACTTCTGAGGTAGACAATAGTGCTCTAAGAGTTTCAAGTCCCGAAATCACTTCTGTTATCTTTTCATGAATATGTTGAAATTCCTCAACATTGATCGTATTAACAAGCATATGTGCAACACCGAGAATAAATTCAGTTTTAACAATTCTCCTAGATGTAATTTGGTGTGCAATTAGCGGATAAAAGCTGCTTTCAGCAAAGATTTTATAAGAGGCTTCTGGATGTTGATAACAAGGGTACCGCCAACATTTCGGAAATTTTGTACGCTAACCAAATATCAACATCAAAAAGCCGATTTCCTGAAGATAAGGAATCGACTTTTTTATTTGCTTGTTAAACTAAAGCTACCCGATAGTTTAAGTACATTTATTCACAATCTCTTCTACACCTTAATATAACTCCAATCCCTAATACGTTTTATAAGGGGTATAAACAACATTACTTCTTCTAATATTTCTTTACCTCTTTTACAATAGTTCGTTCCACTAATAATTGATAAATATAAATAACGATTGCTGTTACAACTGACAAAATGAAAAAATGTTTTGGTCGCATTTTCTTGAATTCGAATACTCCAACTTTAGTGAAAAATTTTGCGATAGGGAAGGCAAGGAGATAATCTAGTACAATATTTAATGTTAAGTACTTTTTAAAGCTACCGTACGATAATTTAAATACCCAAATAGTTGTTATAAAAAATAAGCCTAAAAGGTAAGAGAAATCTAAACGATAATTTGGAAATAAAGCATTTTTTACTTTCCACCACTTTCGTCTATCAGCAATTTCACCTAACAAACTAAAGATATAACCAATAAAAGTTGCGACTGGAAGAAAGCGAACAAAAGAATTTTTCCCTAGCAATGGAGTAGTTAACCAAGGAATAACTAATGTACTAAATGATAAAGCCTTTCTTTTATTAATCATAGCAGCCCTCACAAGATACAATTTATCATTTATTATTCCCTTTTGTTCAGAAGTTTTATTCCATTAAATAGCCCGATTGTTTAACACAAGTTAAACACCGTTTTTCAACTATACTGCCCCTTTAGTACAATATCGACATAGCCATCCCGCAAAGCGAGGGAAGAGAATATCTGTAACACGCATGTCATACATTTAGATGGGAAAGGGGTTGAAAAGCGAAATGATTGCCGCATGGATTTGCGCTGTGATTGGCGGAATTTATTCAGGAATCTACTATGGTCAGGTTCCAAGTGCAACGGATGTATTCACCGGTTTCATCGCCGGCATTCTGATTGACTTTTATATCATTTATAGACAGAAAAACGGGTCAGAAGGCTGATCCGTTTTTGCTTTTAATAAAAAAACTTCCATATGGGTTGGGCTGAATTGTTGAAGCAGGGTATTTCCAATAGAATAGACATTACTGAACAAAGCTGACAATTTATACAGCTAGCCATTACACAAGCAAAGGATTTAATAATAATTTCCGGTTGTTATTGAACTAAAGCACCCGTTAGCTCAATAAAGGGCTAATCTATTTCTCCCATCTGATGCCGATTTCTTCAAATGAAATTCTGCTTTCGTTAAGACCTTCCTCGTCATCTGATTCAATCATTTTTATTTCATCCTCAGTCAAAACAATGTCACCAGTTGGGTTACTTATTTTTCTTTTAAACACAGATTGAAGTAGATTAACTTGAGTTTCAGACATTTCATAGTCCTCTTTCCATTCATTAATCGCTGTTTTAATATCTGTAACTTGCCTTTCTATTAAGAAACCACCATTTTCAATAAAATCCTCAAATTTGTCTTTTGAATAAATACCATCACAATTTCCCCAAAAAGCAGTAGTAACTACTGGGGCTGTCTTTCCATCAACATCATCTAACACATATTGTAGAGTTTCGTTAACTGCCAACGTTTTTGCTACTTCGGGTGCATCTATAAAGTAATCAAGAGCATCTATATTTTCTGATAAACGCTCACTATTATCGTTTCGAAAAGCACCTACCAAATAGTTGGGATGGAAAGTTATTGTCCCACGAGTACCTGAACTATCTTGTACATTGTAATTAATGTCATCCCAGGATTGTTCGTGCGACAATTCAGGATAGTGAGCTACCATAATGGCGTGAGCAATTGAAGCCAATATGCATCCTTCCCAAAGCTGTTCTCTTTCCCAATTTAACCTTTTCATATATTAATTCCCTCGTTTAACGATTAGATTTTATCCTTATTATTTCGCTACTAATTCTGATTAACCTTCTTAAAGTAACCTGCTCCGTTAGTTTAAGTATATTGTTTCACAATCCTACTTTTCTAATTTCTGATAATTCTAGTATTGACTAATATATAAATGTGTGTATAATATAAAACTAATTGCATAAGCCAAATGTTTTCTAGGGTTCCGTAACTTTAATGTTGGTCTGGTCCGAGAGAGAACTCACAGCTATGCTGTGTCACGGAAGGATAAAAGCCTGGGAGAAACTGTTTACAGTTATCTCCCAGGATTTTTTTGTTTTGGTAAAGAATAAAATTGGAGGTATGTTTAAATGAATGCAAACTGGATTAAAGTATTTGTTGCGGCTCTATTTGAAGTATTTTGGGTTATTGGATTAAAACACGCAGATGACTTTTGGACTTGGGCTGGAACAGTTATATCTATTATTATCAGCTTCTATGTGATGATTATGGCAGGACGACAACTTCCCGTAGGAACAGTATATGCAGTTTTCGTAGGACTAGGTACAGCAGGCACTGTCATTGCTGAAATTATACTGTTTGGAGAACCATTTAAAGTGAGTAAGTCACTTTTGATATTACTGTTACTAGCAGGTGTAATTGGATTGAAATTAGTTACAAAGGATAAGATTCAGAAAGGGGCTGATTCCTAATGGCGTGGTTTTCTTTATTCTTAGCAGGGTTATTTGAAATGTTTGGTGTTGCTATGATAAATAAACTTCATAAGGACCGTAATTTGAAATCCTTGATTTTATTAATTATTGGATTTGGAGCAAGTTTCATCATTCTAGCTTATTCAATGAAAACACTTCCTATGGGAACAGCATATGCAATATGGACAGGAATTGGAGCGTCTGGTGGAGCAATATTAGGAATGCTCTTTTACGGAGAACCAAAAGACTGGAAAAGATTGATCTTCATAACGATGGTTTTATGTGCAGCAATAGGATTAAAACTTGTATCATAACGGAAAAAAGGATAAGTAATATTTATTACCTATCATAATGGAATAAGAAAAGCCTATTCTTTAACTCAACTTATTATTGAAGGGGCTTTTCTTATTCAACCTGCCCCGTTACTTTAAGTGCAACTTTACACAATCTATATTTTCATTTTCACATAAATATCCAATAACTCTTCGGTAAATCAACTCACGTTCACTTAAATGTTCTAATAAATTCAATCAAAATGTTGGGGTACAAAAAAAAGTCTTCCCCGAATGGGAAAGACCTGTGCGAAGACTCCATTACATATTTTCCTTAACCTTCACCATCGAGGTTTCCTGTGTGACATTACCTTTGCGTTTTAGTTTACCCCAGCCAACGGTTACTCCCTTTATTGCCGAGAAGATCGATTTTATCACCACATAAGTCATCAGCTGCTTGTACAAGATTCGTTGCAGAAACAATGAGGCTAGTGGTTTGGGACTTTCTTTCTCCAATCGAAACGCGTAGAGAGAGGTTAATAAATCCAGTAAGTAAAAAAGAATAAATCCAATCGCTGCTCTTTCAGGGTGCGGGTTAAACAGGGCTAAAATAAACAAGATATCTGCAATAGGCGATATGGTTTGGTAAATATATTGGAAAAGCCACATATTTGGTAGGGCGATAAATCCTAATGAGTTATGTTTTTTATTGAATAAAGCATCCCGATGTTTCCATAAGCATTGTAACGTACCGTAAACCCATCGGTAACGCTGTTTTGCCAGACTTTTAATATCTTCCGGCACTTCTGTAAAGGCATAGGCCTTTTCCTCAAATTCTATCGTTTTCCCTTGGCGTAAAAGGGTAAGCGTGATATCGGTATCTTCTGCCAGTGTATCCTCTTGAAAGTATCCTGCATCTTCTACGGCCGTCTTTCTCCATGCACCGATCGCACCTGGTACAACCGTAATGCAATTGAGAGCGGCAAAAGCCCTTCTTTCTAGGTTAAAGCCTGTCACGTATTCGATATGCTGCCAGTTTGTAAGGAGGTTCCCCTTATTGCCGACCTTTACATTACCTGAAACCGCAGCAACCTTTTCATTCTTAAAATGGTTAACAAGCAATGAAATCGCATTTTCAGCGATGAGTGTATCAGCGTCAAGAGCCACCACGATTTCCCCGGTTGCCTCTTTAAAACCAAGATTAACAGCAGAAGATTTTCCCCCATTGTTTTTTTTAATTAATCTGACGAGCGGATGTTTTGTATATGTTTCTTGAACGACAACAGCGGTATCATCCTTTGATCCGTCGTCGATAATCAGTATCTCAAAAGCAGGGTAGTCGCTCGATAAAATAGAATCTACTGTTTTACAAATTACTTTTTCCTCGTTGTAGGCAGCAATTACCACACTGACAAAAGGTGTGAAGTTAGGGTCAATCACGGTCTCTTTATACCTTTTTACTTGCTTCCTTGAAAGGAAAACGAAGATAGCCAGTCGTAAGATTCCTAACAGGATCGCTGAGTAGAACAGGAAGCTTAATCCTAAGTGCCAGCCTTGTATCACCATGAATACAGCCTTGTCATAGACCAAATAAGGGCTGTCCTTAACAGGGGGCATAATCTGACTATCACTTTTTCCAGTTAGATCAGCAATGGTGGTAAATGTATAGCCGCGCTGTTTGAGTTCTTTAATAATCGTAGGCAAGGCTTCTACCGTGTTGGAGCGGTCACCGCCAGCATCGTGCATCAAAATCACATTTCCTTCAGGCAGCTGATCCAATACCCTGTTTACAATTTCATCACTAGAAAGTCTTTGCCAATCGTCTGAGTCAATTAATTCACCGACCATGGTATAACCCATATCCTGTGCTCGCAATATTGGCTCCAGTTCGCTCTTTGTGCTCGGTTCCGCATTGGCCACATATGGCGGACGGAAAAGAGTCATCGAATGACCGGTAATTTCTTGAAATAATCGCTGATTTGCATTTAGCTCCATTCTCGTTTGAAATGGTGTGATCGATGCAACATCCGGATGGGTAAAGGTATGGTTGCCAATTTCGTGACCTTTTTTATACATCTTGTTAACCAGTTCTGGATGCTGCAGCGCGTTCTCTCCAATGATAAAGAAGCTCCCTTTTATATGATTCTTGTCCAAAATGTCCAATATTTGTGGTGTATAGGTTGGATCCGGACCGTCATCAAAGGTAAGGACGACTTCCTTACCTTTCGGCTGGCCATACCGAACGACCTCAGAAGGCTTTGGTAATTTAGTATAGGTCTCGGTTTGAATCAACCCATGTGAATCCAATTGAATCGTTCTTGTTCCTTTTTCTGATGGAGAGGCAATTTTTAAAATCTCTCCAGCACCTGTATAGTGAACAGACTTAGGGCTGACCAAGGTTTGAAGGGCATGGGATGGATCGGTTATTCCCTTTGGTTTATTCAGGAAATTCCAGATTGAAGGATCTTCAGAACCGAGCCGCCAAACCGCTATTCCTCTTGAACCGTGATCTATCGCTAGCTTCATTTGATTATAAAATGAAGCTGCATCTAAAAACCAAACAACATGTTTTTTTCCGTTTCTTTTGTAGCGTACATAAGGGTTGCCTATTTGTTTATTCCATTGGATTTGGAGGTTGGTCCCAATTCCTAAATCCATGATATCGCCGAAAGCAACCGTATCTGCGGGCTGATGGGAGTTTTCTTCCCAGTCGTAACCGAAGCTTCCCAAACTCACAATCAATTTTTCAGAAGGAATATGGAGCTGGTTCAAGTTCTCTTTTACCCAATCAGACGGAGCCACAGGTCCAGGTTTACTCATCGAATGGTGCTGATCATAGAGCATGACAATCATGCGATCAACGTTCGTTGCTAAAGAAGTATAGTTAAAACCATTGTTATTCGGCGGAACATCCAATGTGACCATCAGACCATGTGGATGAAACGCCTCATAAACTTTACCGATAAAATGAGTGAAATCCTCTTTGTCCTTTGGCTGGATATCTTCAAAGTCTATATTAATTCCGTCAAAGTCATTTGTTCTCACATATTCCAACATCTTTTTAATAAAAAGATCTTCAGCACCGGGAGTAATAAATAAGCGGTGTAGGGCCTCGCCATCCCATTTATTATTACTAAAATTATTCACTAATGGGAGAATCTTTATATTATGGGCTTTGGCCTCTGCAATAATGGACTTGTCCGTGCTGGTTTTTAGGGTAAGACCAGGTGTCAGCTGCATCCACCCCGGCACTAATGTTGTAATCGAATCGCTATTCTTTTTAAAAGAAGTATGGCTGTTTTTGTCCCAATCGACGTAAAAGCCATACACTTCTTGTTTCTTGTTCGATTGCCCGATATTTTTTTGAATAAGAGGGGATGGACTCGTTTTTTGAAACTGAGTGGCAAGCTGTTCTGCACTGAAACTTTTATTAATCGGCTCGATCCCGCTCTTTACTGCGCTTTTATTTAATTGTAGTTCAGGAAATTCAGGGTTCGTATTAAGACTTTCAATAAAAATAGTCGATACTAAAATAATTAAAACCGTAAAGCCTGCACTCATTCGTTTGATAATGGACCAGCGTCTTTTGGCTGGATCAAGAAAAACATGTTCTTGATTTCTCTCCCTCTTTTTCAGCCCTAAATTGTAAAACCAATGGAAAATAAAGTAGCAGACAAGACCAATCAAGCCTCCTAGGACCCCTGAAGCCATGGTTTGTGAAAGCTGTATTTTAGACTGCAGGGTAGAAAATAACCAGTAATCCTCCAATAAACGCATATCCAGGAAGGGTAAATGATTCATCTTTGGTATAAAAAGCGGAATCAACGTTCCAAGAAATAAGGCAATGATATTAAGTCGCAACAAAAGTGAAAGAACAAGCAATAATGGAATTCTAAAACTATCTAAAGGGAAAAACCCCATGAAAAAACCAAGTGTACTTGCAACCGCTCCTGCATTACCAGTGACAGGTGCAAATAATGATCTAACAATCCACCTAAAAATTCGATTCACATAGACTCCTCCTATAGGCGTAGTGTCAAAAATTCTATTTTAATCGATTGAGTTTATACAATTAAATCTGTAAAAGGTTCACTGAAACGTTAACCGAAAGGAATTATAAATCGTGCGCATCGAACGGACAGACTTTTCGACAAAAAATGACTAACAGAATAAGCTTAGGTAGTCATTTTAAGATTTTGGGGGTAGGCAGAAAAAGTTCTTTTATATTTTTAATGGTAATTTGTAATTTTTCAGAGTTTGATAGAGGTTGGAGGGGAGAAGTGTTCGCGCACTTCTCCTTTTTTGCTTGGTTGGAAGCGAATGATGCCCGTGGAGGTTAAAAAAATGAATTCATCGGCGTAATGTTAGGCGGTATCCCTGCGAGAATGCACCTTTTCCCTTTTTTAAGCTATTTTTTCCTCTAGTTTATTCCCCGTCCCTTTTGTTATGATAAGGACTGCCAGTGAGTTTTTAATAATATTAACGGTTGTCGAAGATTGCCTTTGTTCTATACATTTTGTAGAAGGTTGTCTAAACTAACAATAAAAGTTTTTTACTTGAAGAAGGGTATGAGGAGAAAAAATGGGGCATCCAAATAGATTAATTAGAGAGCAATCAATTGAACCATTACCTGAAAATAAAAGGAAATCAGTTTTTCAAGATCTAACGACTCAAAACGTATCTTCTGGATTAATTTCTAGTACTTTAGTCATGACGGGTCCAGCGTTAATCATTCTGCAGGCAGCAGCGGCAGGGCATTTCTCTAATCAGCAAACCATCAATTGGATGTTTGCCGTCTATTTCTTTGGAGGGTTGTTAGGGATCGTAATGCCTCTGTTATTTAGAATTCCCATTACCGGAGCTCACTCGATTTCGGGGGTTGCTTTTTTAGCGACAGTGACAGCACATTTTACTTATCCCCAGCTAATTGGCGGGTATGTGATGTCAGGGCTGCTGATTTTGCTGATTGGGTTGTCAGGACTTTTTACTAAAATTATTAAATGGGTTCCGAAAGAAGTCATTGCAGCCATGCTTGCAGGTCTGGTCACCAACTATGTGGTTCAGCTTGTCCAAGACGTTAAGGCCTTACCCTTAGTGGGTGGGGCAGCCTTGCTTAGTTTCTTTATCAGTACGAAAATCTCAAAACGGATCCCGGCCGTTATGGTCGCAGTGGTTGTCGCTTTTATTACTTTGTTTTTAACCCAAGATCTACATAGCTCATCTAAGGAGATTGCTTTTTTTCTACCATCCATTCAAATGCCGGAATTTACATGGACGGGCATGGTCACATTAGGTCTGCCTCTGGCCATGTTAATCCTAAGTAATGATATGGCACCTGGAATCGGCGCACTAGAAAGCTCGGATTTTGAACCTCCGATCCGAAAAATTGTTTCTTTTAGTGGAGTGTTTTCGATTATTGCCAGTTTTTTCGGGGGGCAAAGTGCGAATATTGCTGGCATGATGACCGCCATCTGTTCTAGTTCGGATGCAGGGGTAAAATCAAAGAGGTATATGGCAGCGGTGGTATCGGGGGTTTTGACATTATTGTTTGGAGTATTCGCTTGGAAAATTGTTCCGTTTATCCAATCGTTACCCCACGCGTTTGTGTCGATGCTAGCAGGATTTGCGTTAATCAGCGTCCTTCTTTCTAGTTTGCAGCTGGGTTTCTCCGAAAATAAATATCGCTTAAGTGCCCTATTTGCGTTCCTCATCGCGTTATCCAATGTATCATTTTTCCATATTAGTGCACCGGTATGGGGTCTGGTTGTTGGAGCGATTATTGCAAAGACGGTGGAAGCGTAATGTGCCTGTCACGCCCCGAAATTTGTCGTAGATTAATAGGTTGTTAGAGGGGAGAAGTGTTCGCGCACTTCTCCTTTTTTTGCCGCAATCTAATTTCACTATCGGAAGATTAGCCGCTGTTCATATTATGGGTATGGGCACATGTTCTAGTTCAGCGGCTAAACATGGTTCCTTTTTAAAAGAGTTATTTATTGAGGAGAGACTAGCTGTTGTGTTTTCGCAAATAAAAGCCTTACTTTCGCAGGATTACATAATTTCGAACTCTTATTATATATTTTACGAAACTTATTCCATAATTTTGGATTCTTACTACATATTTTACGAAACCTATTACATAATTTCGCGCACTTACTACATATTTTACAAGTCTTACGACATTTGCTGGATAATAATGGGAAATATCTTCGAGTTTCAGTGCATCTATAATCCATTTGGTCTATTTTTATAATTAAGATTTTAATTGATTGACAACATTAACCAGCGAGTGTAGAGTGAAGGTTAAATTAATAGGAAGACCACTAGGGGAGCCTTTTTATGGCTGAGACGAGAGTTATCTTGGACCCTTTGAACCTGATCTAGTTCATACTAGCGTAGGAAAGTGGAGTTCGTGTATGGATAGATATAATTATTCAGCCGCTCCATTTTTGGGGCGGTTTTTTCGTTTTTAACATTAAGTTGATCCCAATAGAGTCTTCCCATTAAAACCAATAAGGGGGCAAAATTTTATGAGTTTTTCAGCAGAATTAAGAAAAGAAGCAGATCCTATTTTCGAGGCGATTTTTGAACATCCTTTTGTGCAAGGGATAGCTAATGGGGAATTACAAAAGGAACAATTGATTCATTATGTTAAACAGGACTTTGAATATTTGAATTCGTTTATTCGCATCTATGGAATAGCGGTTTCCAAGTGTGAGAATCGTGAAGATATGGATATGTTTAATACGCAGATTTCTTTTATCTTAAACAGTGAAATCCATCCTCATAATAACTTTTGTCAAGTAGCAGGTGTTCCTTACGAGGTATTACATGGATATCCGTTATCTCCCTCGTCCCTTCATTACACGCGTCATATGCTTACCGTTGCGCACGAAGGTACATTAGGGGAAATTCTAGCTGTGCTATTACCATGTCCGTGGACGTATTGGGAAATTGGGAAAAAATTATTAACGGAGGTTAATCCAGATCCTTCTCATCCTTTTTATGATTGGATCAGTTTTTATGGAAATCGTACCGATTCGATTACCACGAAATTTTGTGCCCGTCTTGATGAGTGGGCAATGACAGCAACCGAGAGAGAGAAGGAGAAGATGAAGGAACATTTCTTAATCAGTTGTCAGCTGGAATATATGTTTTGGGATATGGCTTATAAACTCGAAGAATGGCCTGTGAAAATGGAGGTAGTGAAACGATGACTTGGAAGATGAAAGAAGTCGTTCTTGCTGTGATTCTAGCGGTCGCATGTGGAGTAATCTATTTAGGATGGTCGACGCTTTGGATTCCCATTTCAGCTCTTGTCGGGCCGGTGGGCGCAGGTTTTATGTTTGGAATTTGGGTGATTGCTAGTCCAATCGTAGCGTATATTATCCGAAAACCAGGAGCAGCGCTTATTGCAGAGGTTGCAGCGGCGGCAGTGGAGTTATTAACCGGAAGTCATTTTGGTTTGTCGGCCCTTTTAGTAGGTGTCTTTCAAGGGATTGGTGCGGAAATCGCATTCGCAATATTCGGATATAAACGTTACAACCTATTTACTTTAATGCTATCGGGGGCTTTTGCAGCGCTTGGAAGCATGATTTATAACTTAATTGCCAACGGTTTAGGTTATTACTCGAAGGAAGTATTTTTTACAACATTAGGAATTCATGTCATCAGCGGAATGATTCTCGGTGGATTGTTAGCGAAGGTCATTGTGGACGCACTCGCAAAGACAGGTGTGTTAGAACAATATGAACTGATGAAGGAAAAAAGGAAAAGGGAAAACGTCGATGGACATGTTTCTGGGATGTAAGGATCTTTCGATTCGCTTTTATAATCGCTCTGAAAAAATACTCAGTCAGATTACTTTATCCATCAATAACGGGGAGAAAGTATTAATACTTGGGCCTAGTGGGAGTGGGAAATCGACGTTGATTTCCGCTCTTGCAGGCATTATCCCGGAGCATATGGAGGCAGAGGTAAGTGGTGAGGTATTCCGCAGGAAAGAAGCCGGTGTGATGTTTCAAGATCCAGATTCGCAATTTTGCATGCTTCATGTCGATGAAGAAATTGCGTTCAGCCTCGAAAACCGATCGGTTCCGCGCAACCAAATGGACCAAATGATTTCTGAGTTAATGGATAAAGTAGGGCTGATGGTCGATAAAAAAACACCGATTGAAACTCTATCAGGTGGGATGAAACAACGATTGGCGTTAGCTTGTTTACTGGCATTAGAACCAGAAGTCATTTTCTTTGATGAACCAACAGCCCAGCTAGACCCTGCTGGCCGGAATGAGATATTTGTTTTATTGAATCAATTAGCCCAAAAGACAAACCATACGATGGTATTTGTCGAACATGTCCTAGACGGCTGCATCGAATGGATGGATCGAGTCATTATCCTAAATGAGAAAGGAAGTATTATCGGGGATGGGGAGCCAAAAGAAATGCTGCTGAATTTTAAAAATGAAATGAAAGAGGCGGGTATTTGGCGCCCTAAGTTGTTTCCTCACAAATGGGAGGAAGTTGTTCAAAATGACGCGCATCCTCTATCTATCAAACTTGTTAATCTGAAAAAAACCAAACCGATCAAGGATGGCGAGATTTTACTCCATACCGAAAATGTTGAAATTGGCTATCGGAAGAAGACCATTGTGAGCGACATTGATATAAAAATCCATAAAGGGGAATGGATTTCCATCGTCGGAGAAAATGGAAGTGGGAAAAGTACCTTCTTAAAAAGTCTGATCCGTTTGGAGCCAATTAAAAAAGGGAAAATTCTCTTTAAAAATACGGAACTAAAAAAATGGCCAGAACGAGAATTATATGAAAAAGCAGGCTTTGTTTTTCAAAATCCAGAACTTCAATTCATTACGGATACTGTCTTTGAGGAAGTTGCCTTTGGCGGCCGGCAACGAAATTGGCCTGAAGACCTGATTCATACCAAAACCAGCCAATTGTTAGAGGAGTTTGGATTGGAATCGCATCAACATGCTCACCCGTTTACCCTAAGTTTAGGACAAAAACGGCGGTTAAGTGTGGCGACGATGTTATTGTTGGATCAAGATTTATTATTGCTGGATGAACCAACATTCGGTCAGGATGAAAAAACAGCGAACGAACTGATTCAACGCTTACAGGAGAGGCAGGACCAGGGAACAACGATTGTGATGGTCACCCACGATATGGATTTGGTGGATGATTATTCTGATCAAGTTATTCTCTTCAACAAGGGAAGAGTAACCTATCAAGGGACCCCCTATGGGTTATTTTCAAATCCGAGTAATTTCCGTGACAGTGCGTTAATTCCACCACTCCATTACCAGTTGATGCATGCACGAATGGAGGGGGTTTTGGTATGAAGGCTAACGATTCATTCCTCGCAACTCTCAATCCTGCTAGTAAACTGCTTTCTCATTTGATCGTTATGTTTCTTTTAATGGCAATCTCCAATCCAATGGTGACTTTTTTGATCTGGTTACTTGCTGTATTGATCGGTATTTTTTTAGGCGGATGGAGAATGACTTACCTTCTGAAAAGGCTTTTGCCCTATTTAGGTTTTTTCATTCTTGTATTTTGGATGATGGCGGCGTTTGGTGAAGGAGAAGAAACGATTTGGAAATGGGCCTGGTTCCATATTACGCAAGAGAGCATGAATCATGGCTTAACAATCGGTTTGAGGATGTTAGCGTTTGTTACGTATGGATTATTATTCACTTCTACCACAGACATCACGGTGTTCATCATGAGTTTAATTCATCAATGTAAACTTTCACCAAAATGGGCGTATGGGCTATTAGCGGGGTTCCGCTTTATCCCACTATTCCAATCTGAACTAAACCAAATGAAGACGGCTCATAAAGTCAGAGGTTACAAGCAGAAAAATAGATGGAAAGCTTTTATGAGGTACTCTTTGCCACTGTTTACTCAAGGAATAAGAAAATCAGAACGAGTGGCTATCGCAATGGAAGCGCGTGGATTTACGGGCACAAAAGACAGAACGTATTATCAAACAACTAAAATAGTACCGAAAGATTTGGTCTACTTACTTTCTTTGCTAATTGTTGGATTGGCAATTATTATTTTTATTGGATGAATGGGAACGATTAGTTAGAGGGGAGAAGTGTTCGCGCACTTCTCCTTTTTACTTTGGTTTCCTAAAGGTCTTTTTGATCGACGTTTAGTTCAATTAGATTCCCATCAGGGTCCGCACAGAATATTTGCGCAAAACCGCTCATGCCATTGGGTTTCTCTAACAGTTCAACATCCTTACTTTTCAACCAATTCAGCGTCTCTGTGTAATCCTGCACTCTTAGTGCAAAATGGCCTTCCCTGCTGCTCAGGCGTTTATCTTGGCGGATCGTTTGTGATGTAGGAAGAACAATTAGATGGAGCTGTTGTCCCTCAACTTCGTACCAGGCACCAGGAAAATCAAAATTAGGACGTTGTATTTCTTTTAAACATAAGATGCTGCTATAAAAATGCTTGGCGCGTTCTAAATTAGTAACCGTTAGACTAACGTGGTGGAGTTCTTTATATTGGATCACCGCAGTCGTCCCCCCTAAATAAATTTATTTTCATCATAACACAAATAGATGATTGTTATGGCGTGTTAAAAATTGCAGATAGGAATCACTTTTTTAGTTACTAAGTGATTTACAAGTGTCCACTTTATTGACTAAGGACCAACTTACTACACCTTTATTGGCACATACTACAAATTTACAGACACTTACTACATATTTATTGAGACTTACGACGAAATTGTGGTCACTTACAACATATTTTCCAAAACTTACGACATTTACTGGATAATAATTGGAAAATTACAACAGCTTACAAAGTATTGTTTTGTTAGTTTATCGGCCACTTCCGATTTTCTCCCATCACCCACCCCAATAAAACCTAAAAAAGCCAGGCATTTAGCCTGGCTCAGATCATTGTCATAATTCTCGTTGTCTGCCTGTCAGCCATTCACTCCTACAAGCTCTTTTTTTGGATTATCCCCGAAGTGATCACACTCCTTGATCATGGCTATAAACGGTTCAATGAATTGAGGATCAAATTGTTTTCCAGAGCAGTTGCGCAATTCAGCGATCGCTTCATGGAAGGTTTTTGTTTTTTGATAAGGACGCTCGGTTGTCATTGCGTCAAAGGAATCGATCACGCAGAGAATTCGCGCCAGCTTTGGAATCAATTTTCCTGCTAAGCCATATGGATAGCCGTTCCCATCATATCGTTCATGGTGGAGTTCAACTAGAGGAATCAAGTCTTCTAATTTTTTATTCGTTGAAATGATCTCTTTTCCATAGGTTACGTGCTTCTTCATCAATTCCCATTCATGAGGCTCAAGCTTTCCTTTTTTATTTAAAATCTCCCGCGGGATTTCAATTTTTCCAATGTCATGGACAAGGGCTCCAAGAATCAGCGTTTTGCGTTCATGAACACTTAAGTTAAGCATCCGTGAAAAATCAACCGCATATTGGTAGACCCGTTTACTGTGGCGATAGGTATAGACATCTTTTGAGAGGAAGATCTTTAATTGAAACTCCGCTTCCTCCAGCTCTTTTTCAAGTGAAAGCGAGTGATGAACGGAATATTCAGATCGGCCATTATAGATTTGGACAAGATTTTTCCCTTGGTTCTTCGCCGCATACATCGCTTGATCCGCTTTGTTCAGAAGTTCAGAAATATTGTAGGTCTCTTTTTCACATTCGGCAATCCCAGATGAAAAGGACAAGCAGCCGTAAGGGAGACGTTCCACCCCTTTATAGTAGGTGTCATTTACTTTCTTCCGTAATTCATTCATGAACGAATAAGCGGTTTTACGATTGGTGTTTGGCATTATAATCGAAAATTCTTCGCCGCCATAGCGTGCAACGATAAAATTTGCCGCGTCGGACTCGGTTTTCAAAATGGCACCAAATTCCTGGAGCAGATGATCGCCTTGAATATGCCCGTACAAATCATTAAATTTTTTAAAATCATCGATATCAAGGATGACCACACTTAAAGACTGATCGGTTTCCTTTGCGATCGCTACTTCTTTTTCCAAAATTTCTTTAAAGTAACCGTGGTTATTGAGGCCTGTCAAGGTATCTTTGTTGGCTTTCTCGGAAATCTCTTTATATAAATTAAAATACTGTTTAAATGCTAATGATAATAAAAACGCAATACAGGTGAAAAGAGACAGACCGAATAATTCGTCGGGTTTCATTAAAATGACTAGGACTAATGAAAGTACAAGTGTGATAATATATGTGGCAGCTGTCTCTTCAATAATTTCCTTAAAAAAGTTTACGATGTTTTCAGATGTTGCCAATATGAAATAAATCCCAACTAATAGTAGATTTAGTGTAAAATAGGTGCAAAAAGAAAGTAAATAGGAAAGAATGTTATCGACACTGAACGGTCCAGTGATGCCATTTGTATATATAAAAACATAATAGGCACTATTAATCATTAAAGAATAAACAGAGAAGTTAAATACATGTTTCCACCAGGCGATTTTTCGCTGGAATAAAGCAAATACAATGGAATGTATGAATAAAACAAGTAATGATGTATTTAATCCAAACAAAAAAAGACTTGCTAGATAAATAGAAGAATCCATGGAAAGGGAATTACCCTTTGGAGGAATCAGTACGGTGTAGTAATTAAGCAATAAGATGGAACTGGAAAAAGCAAAAATAACAATCCAATCCATTTGAGAGTACTGTGGGATTTTAATTGAGAAAGTAAAAAACAAAATGCCTAAGACTGAAATTAAGAAAAGATATATATTTGCAGGTCTCTTTATATTACGCATACTCATCACTCTCATAAATAAATTTAGGAGAAGTAACAAAAATTACTTCTCCCTACCATTCTACTCTTATACTAATTTATATCCAGATGTTAAAGCAATAATAATTGAACCAATAATGATTGCATTGAAAAGAATTCCAGTTAATTTAATGCCTTTTTTTTGTTCATTTTTCATCTTTTTTCACCTCCTCTAAAGGAGACGGGTGTGTATTCACTCTTTTTGGCGACTGGATGATGAACCATGAGATGTTGGATGAAAAAGAAGATTCCAATATTCATAACGATATCACCGATACTGATGATTTGCGTTCGTGGATAGGGGTCTGTGATGGGAATAACATCGCCCAAAAATCCAAGATACGTAGAAGACGTTAGCATCGTATGCTTGGCGTATAGGCTTTCTTTAAGGACTTCGATATATTCAGGATCCAAAACGGCAGCTGCTTCCAATGAAACCGGCATTCTTCCGCCGTTGATCACCATGACTAAAAAATTGAGAAATACACCAATTAGAATGAGAGTAAATCCTGGGTTATTGCGGTTCATAAATAAAAATAGCAAACCGAGTACATATACCACAATGTAGATGTATCCGCTTACCTGTCCCAGAAATTTGTAATCGTTTTGGAGCATAAAAACGGCTAGTTCAACAACCAATAGGAGAGGAAAGATCCATCCCCACTTTAGCTTTAGCTGTGCCAGAGCTCTTAGGTTCCCTTTTCGAAGAAGCCCTACTATAAACGAAATAATAATGCCGTCAAATACCATCGTTGTTACCTACCTATGCCAGAATATATAACTAATAGAAGAAGTTCAAAAATTCCACAAAAAAAAAATATTCCCACAATAATATAATCAAAGATATTCGTCGAATGCAAGGGGATGTCGCTTGGTCTTGTGTTGAATTTGTGTATATTCTGATGTCTTGACTCGAATACTCTTATTTCATAGGATTGTCCCACGATATAAACCGACTGGTAGGTTAATAGAATAGCTATTTATTACGTGAGTGCTTAGCTGTTCATTAGTAATCTCCAGAAAAGAGGTATTTTAAAGACAGTTCTCGACATACTTTTCAGCCATTTAGAGAAATAAATCCAGGAATGGCACGTCCTGAACCCACTTTTAATCAAACGTTTATGTAGTAGGGAAAAGGGGGGGAATTAATAGAATGATGTAAGTTCAAGCGAAATCTGCCTGTTTTTGTGGAAATAATGGTTATTACCTGCGGAATGATCCCGCGTAAACCGACAATTTCCCGCCTGCATTAGCAGGGGAAATCCTTATAGGCCAATACTTGCAGCTGTTTCAACCAAACGTTTGATTGAAAGGGAAACTTGGGGGAAATGGGTGAGATTTTTCATTTCATTGGATGGATTTGGAGTAAATAATCTACTAGCGGACATCCTAAAACCAGTTTTATAAATATGGAATAATCTAACTGATGATGAGATGGCTGTAGTGGGAAAGCATGTATTAAAAGTGGAAAGGGATTTTATCAAGGGGATGGGAGAGTTGTGTATGCTAGATAAAGTAAAAGGTGGTCTTTTTGGAGTGGCGATTGGGGATGCCTTAGGAGCGACAACGGAATTTATGTCCCCAGAAGAAATTAAAAAAGAGTATGGTCGAGTGACGTCGATCATTGGTGGGGGCGTTTGGAAAGTAGAACCGGGGGAAACCACTGATGACATAAAGAGGTTCTATGTGACCGTAAAGGAGGAAAAAAGGAGAGTCCGGTCACATAGAGAGGTTCTAAACAAAATCAGCTAGTGTGAGGCTTATTTCATTTTAGTAATATAGTTTTTTGAGCTCTCTCGCCGATAAAAGAGTTTATGCGGTGAATTAATTTTGTTCTAGCGGGTTTCTCCATTCTTCTGTTTTGTGCTATTTTTAAATATATCAAAAAGACATTTAAAATAATGCCCATTGGAGGAAGTTTACATGTTAGGTGCCATTGAAGCAGGAGGAACAAAATTTGTTTGTGCAGTAGGGGATGAATCGGGTAAGATTCTGGAGCGTTTTCAGGTTTCTACAACCGTTCCTGAGGAGACCATTCCTAGGGTGATCGAATTTTTTAAAAAATATCCTATCCAAGCCATCGGAATTGGCTCGTTCGGACCGATTGATGTGAATCGGGAAAGTCCAACTTATGGAATGATTACCACAACACCGAAAACAGCATGGAGGGACTTCCCATTTGTTGAAACGTTCAATGAGGCTTTTTCCGTTCCAGTCGGATTCAATACGGATGTAAATGCTGCTGCATTGGGTGAGTCTGTTCTGGGGGCTGCAAAAGGTCTGGATAGCTGCCTTTACATCACTGTTGGGACTGGCATTGGAGCAGGTGCGATTGTACAGGGAGAACTCTTGCAGGGGTGGTCACATCCTGAAATGGGTCACATTCTTGTAAGACGTCATCCGAATGATGAATACAAAGGCAAATGCCCATACCACGCTGATTGCCTGGAAGGTCTGGCGGCTGGACCTGCGATTGAAGAGCGGTGGGGTGAAAAAGGAATCCATCTGGTGGAGCGTTCAGAAGTTTGGGAAATGGAAGGGTACTATATTGCACAGGCACTTATGCAATATATACTGGTTCTCTCTCCTAAAAAAATTATTCTTGGCGGCGGCGTCATGAACCAAAAGCAGGTATTCACTTCTATCTATAAGTACCTGCCAGAATTATTGAACGATTATATCACCTTACCGGAGCTTTCCAACTTTATTGTGAGTCCTGGTCTAGGGGATAATGCCGGGATCACGGGGTCCCTTCTGCTTGCCCATCGAGCGTTACTTGAAGGCTGACTTGAAAAATAAACTTAAACCATCCTAATAAAAAGCGTAATAGGCGATGACCTATTTCGCTTTTTATTTTTTTCATAGATTCCCGGTCTTAACGAAGAGTGGCTGGAGGCCTTGAAATAGAGAGTGAGTAAATGCTGAAGCCATTTTTCTACATTCCTTTCAGGCATTTTGAGGGATATGTTCAGGACTGGAGAGTGGTGACACCACTTTTAGTTAAACGTTTGTGCAGTAGAGAAAAGGCGGGAAATTAATAGAATGATGGAAGTTTAAGAGAAACCCATCAGATTTTGTGGGAAGGTGGGTTATTTCCTGCGGAATGTTTTTGCGAATCTCGACAATATCCACTCACCTTTTACAGGGAAAATACCTATAGAACAGTGTTTGCAGCTATTTCAACCAAACGTTTGATTAGTATAGCATATATGGAATCACGTCGATTGGCTGTCGTTTAGAGACAATAATTGTTTAAAGGCTATTTATCTCCTAATTTTAGGTCGTTTTTCAACAATTAATTTATAAATTTGAAGGTATGAATACTTATTTATCAAGGGTTGAAGACACTTTTAATTAAACGATTGGTTGAAAGGGAAACTTAGGGAAAAGGGGCGAGGTGTGTCATTTCGATGATCGGTTATGTGAAAGAAGGGGAATCGAAACAGGCAGCGAATTAATTAGGTATTCTATATTAACGTGAGGTCTGATATGCCAACTCCAAAACATATTGTTTCAGCTGCAACTATTGTACTTAATGAGCAAGGGGAAATTTTATTAATTAAAGGTCCACGAAGGGGATGGGAAATGCCTGGTGGTCAGGTTGAAGAAGGAGAATCATTGAAGGAGGCGGCAATCAGGGAAACAAAAGAAGAAAGCGGAATAGATATTGATGTGATTAAATTTTGTGGTGTATATCAAAATGTGAGCCAATCGATATGTAGTACATTATTTTTGGGGATACCTACCGGGGGAGAGATGACCACTTCCTCAGAAAGTTTGGAAGTAGGTTTCTTTTCAGTTGAAGAAGCATTGGAAATGGTCACTTGGAATAATTTCAGGCAAAGAATCGAGTATTGTTTAAACGAAAAACTTCATCCTTTTTATGTGGAGTGTTGATTTAGTTTTTTTAGTAGTTGTGAAAAGAATGGAACGAACAGGAGTTACCGTGGGTTTTTCTTTGGACAGTAATCAGCCCTAACTCGGAAATATTCACTTATGAACAATCAGTCCATGCTAGACTGATTGTTCAAAAAACTCATTTTTTGATAGTGAAATTATCAGCTAACAACGTCCAGTTCGACGGATATGGATAGCCTAATGCCCAGTAACTAATTCCGCGGAGATTAAATTCCTTAGCCAAGTCGAACTTGGCTTGGGCGCTGCGGGCATCTTCAAACCAAACTTCATGGCCACGGCCCTTTTCATCGACGTAACGGAAAAATGGTGATTGGGTGGTGTCATCATATTGAATCGATGCCCCGTATTTTACCGCACGCGCAATCGCTTCTTGTGTACTAAATGTTTCTGCTTCTTGTCCTTTAACATGTGGAAGGAGCCAATCACGGGCATAAATTTGAAACCCTAAGAATATTTTTTCTGCCGGCATAACGGTCCGTGCGTATTCCACGACACGTCTCATTTGGTTGATAGGAGAGATCGCCTGTGGCGGCCCTAATCGGTATCCCCATTCATAGGTCATCAGCACGACAAAATCTACAATTCTTCCATGTGCTTCATAATCATGTGCCTCATACAGCAGACCCGCTTGTGTCGCACTTTGCTTGGGTGCAACTGCCGTTGAGACAAAATATCCTCGCGGATGAAGACGGTCCACGGTTAGTTGGAGGAATAGATTGTAATTTTCGCGATCGGCTGGCAACACATTTTCAAAATCAATGTTTACTCCTTTATATCCCTTTTCATCCATAATCCGAAGCATATTTGTCAGTACCTTTTCACGTAATTCTGGACTAGATAAAAGGGTATGAGCCACGTTTGAGCCAGCTGCAGTTGAAGTAAAGTTTGTAATCGACATCATCGGTGTGACATTACTTGTTTTTGCTGCTTGAAGGGTTAACTCATCATGAACTGGAGTGAGATCCCCATTTTCATTGATTAGGTAAGCAAATGGACTGATATACGTGAGCAACTGGCTAAGTTCCTTAACCGTTTCAGCCGCTGCTTGATCGGGTTGATAGGTATAGGCATTGACTTCGATGGTTGGTTTCTTGATTGGTATTCTTAGCCGTGTACCCGAATAAATAAGGTTTGGATTTTGAATCTGGTTTTCATCGATAATCGCTTGGACTGTTACCCCGTAACGATTTGCGATTTGCCATAATGTTTCCCCAGATTGAGTCACGTGTATCCGTGGAGGGATAATTAGTTTTGTCCCTGGATATAAAAGAGATGGATTTGTGAGTTGATTTGCCTGGATGATCGAGTTAATTTCCACCCCATATTGTTGTGAAATCGACCACAATGTATCACCGGATCTAATGATGTGTGATGTTCCGGGGACTGGGATTACTAGTGATTGCCCAACTAACAGCTGGTTCGGGTTTTGCAGCCCATTTGATTGAACAATTCCATTCATATTTACTTTGTAACGAGCAGCAATTTGCCAAAGTGTTTCACCGCTCCGGACCACATGGATCACCATCTGCCTCTCCTCCTGTTTCACTTCAATAATGTAACCTATGTGGGTTAGAAGGATTGGGTTAATTGTCTATATAAATTTATGGGCACAGTTAGATTTTTTTTGTAAAAAAGCTAATCATCGAATATTAGTGGGGATAAGTGAAATCAAATTATTCTTATTTTTCTATAGAAGTTGTTGTATGATCCTCAAAGAAACGACATATAGTCTGAATGCTTAGTTTTTTGTAATAGTATTGACAGTTTTTCGACATAATTATAGAATTACATTGAAATATATGAATCTATGTTTTTCTAATACGGTTGATCGGGGGATCAACTAAACCAGCTTATTATTACACTTCCCATTCCATAGCATAACATCTTGTGTTCAAAAGTAGGATTGAAAAATTTCGGGAGTAATTTTCGTGATGTAATTGTTTTTTTTGCACTCATTTGAAATCGTTTTCAATTTTTTTTGATAATAAAATCCCGAAGAAACAACACGAGTAGGTGTAATGTGAAGAAACTGAGTGAGGTAATATAAAAGGAGGAATTATTTTGGCAAAAAAGGTTTTAAAGGATTTCTTAACACCCCAACTGAACGAGTTGCGGGAAAACGGCCTCTACAATGTCATTGATACTGTAGAAGGACCAAACGGCCCTATAGTTACCATCAATGGCAAATCATTAATCAATATGTCATCCAATAACTATCTTGGCCTTGCCAATAATGAAAGAATGAAGCAAAAAGCGCATGAAGCAATCGAGGCATATGGTTTGGGGGCCGGTGCGGTCCGTACAATCAATGGTACATTAACAATCCATAATGAATTGGAGAAAACAATTGCCAAGTTCAAGCATACCGAAGCTGCCATTGCCTTCCAATCCGGGTTCAATTGCAACATGGGTGCCATTTCAGCCCTGATGACAAAGAAGGATGCAATTCTCTCGGATGAATTGAACCATGCATCGATTATTGATGGGTGCAGATTGTCAGGAGCGAAAATTATCCGCGTCAAGCACCAGGACATGGACGATTTGCGTCGAGTAGCGAAAGAGACAATTGAAAGCGGTTTATACGAAAAAGTCATGTACATCACAGACGGAGTTTTTTCAATGGACGGTGATGTAGCAAAGCTTCCGGAAATCGTTGAAATTGCTGATGAGTTTGGGTTAATCACGTATGTAGATGATGCTCATGGCTCTGGTGTAATGGGTAACGGTGCTGGTACGGTTAAGCATTTTGGCCTCTCAGACCGAATTGACTTACAGATTGGGACCCTTTCAAAAGCGATTGGCGTCGTTGGCGGATATGTAGCAGGTACAGAGCAGCTGATTGACTGGCTGAAAGTCCGCGCACGTCCTTTCCTGTTTTCAACCTCATTGACTCCGGGAGATGCGGCGGCATGTATCGAAGCTATCAATATCATGACCGAATCAACAGAAAAAGTTGAAAAGCTTTGGGAAAACGGAAGATATCTAAAAGAAGGCTTAAAGAACCTTGGTTTCGAAATTGGCCATTCCGAAACACCAATTACCCCATGCATCATAGGAAAAGAAGATCTGACCCAGTTATTTTCGCGCAGGCTGATGGAAGAAGGCGTTTATGCAAAATCGATCACCTTCCCAACAGTTCCGAGAGGTACAGGCAGGGTTAGGAATATGCCTACTGCAGCGCATACCAAGGAAATGCTCGATGAGGTTCTGGCGGTCTATGGAAAAATAGGCAAAGAATTGTCTATTATATAATCGTTTACAATTTCACAAACTATAACAGAGTTCTTGCTTCAGTTGAATAACTGTAAAATAAACCTCAGGAGGTCTCTAATATGAAAAAAATTCTTATTACTGGCTGTCTCGGCCAAATCGGTTCTGAATTGACACACCGTCTCAGAGTAATGTACGGAACAGAAAACGTTGTTGCAACAGATATTCGCCATATCGAAGGCAATCCAGTCATCGAGGGTGGTACATTTGAAATACTTGATGTTATGGATTACGAAGCAATGCTAGGCCTTTGCAAAAAATATGAAGTTGATACCCTCATGCATCTTGCAGCCCTTTTGTCGGCAGTAGGAGAAGCAAAACCAAAATTCGCATGGGACCTGAATATGGGTGGCCTGATGAACGCCCTTGAAGTTTCACGTGAGCTAAACCTGAAACTCTTTATACCGAGCTCCATCGCTGCTTTCGGGCCAGGAACACCGGCAGAAATGACACCACAGGATACGGTACAAAGGCCAGCTACTATGTATGGTGTCACAAAGGTAGCCGGAGAATTACTTTGCGATTACTATTTTACAAAATACGGTGTAGACGTACGCGGAGTAAGGTTCCCTGGACTGATTTCATACAAGACTCTTCCAGGCGGGGGAACAACCGACTACGCAGTAGATATTTACTATGAGGCTCTTAAGAATAAGAAATATATATCATTCATTGGCAAAGGAACCTATATGGATATGATGTATATGCCTGATGCTATCGATGCTATCATTCAATTGATGGAGGCTGATCCTTCAAGATTGAAGCACCGCAATGCATTTAACATCACAGCCATGAGCTTTGAGCCGGAACAAATTGCTGCATCCATTAGAAAATTCATTCCTGAATTCGAAATCTCATACAATGTTGACCCTGTACGCCAAGGCATCGCAGACTCATGGCCAAATAGCCTTGATGTATCTGCGGCACGCGAGGAATGGGATTTCAATCCTCAATATAACCTGGACCGTATGACAAAAGATATGTTGGAAAACCTATCAGAGAAGTTAGGCATTCCCTTTAGGGAGCTTGCACTAGCCTATTAAATATTAACTTCCTTTCCCCAAACTATTTTATGAAATCTGGGGTAAAGGAAGGCGCTCTCTTCTATAAAAACTATTATAATTCATCTGCGGAAAAAAGACAAATGTATTTTCAGGATGGACTCTTTCATGTATATTAGAAATTTAACAATAAAGAGGGGGAAATTTAAATGGCAAACAAGGAATTGAATAGGGGTTTAAGTTCACGCCATATTCAGATGATTGCGTTGGGCGGAACGATTGGTGTAGGTCTATTTATGGGGTCTTCCAGCACGATAGGCTGGACGGGGCCATCCGTAATGCTTGCTTATGCAATTACAGGAATTTTTCTATATTTGATTATGCGTGCCATGGGCGAAATGCTCTATTTGGAGCCAAGTACAGGTTCATTCGCAACATTTGGCTATAAGTATATCCATCCAATAGCGGGATATATGACTGCCTGGAGCAACTGGTTCCAGTGGGTAGTTGTCGGCATGGCGGAAGTTATCGCGATCGGCACATATATGCATTATTGGTTTCCAAATCTACCTGCGTGGATTCCAGGCCTTATCGCAATGGTTATCCTTGGGGCAGCAAACTTTATTTCTGTTAAATCATTTGGTGAGTTCGAATTTTGGTTTGCTTTGATTAAAGTAGTTACGATTGTATTGATGATTGTTGCAGGTTTCGGCCTGATTTTCTTCGGCTTTGGCAACGGAGGAGAATCAATCGGCCTATCAAACCTCTGGAAAAATGGCGGCTTCTTTACTGGCGGAGTTAAAGGGTTCCTCTTTGCCCTAGCACTCGTTGTGGGTGCTTATCAAGGTGTTGAGCTTATCGGTATTACAGCTGGTGAAGCGAAAGATCCTCAGAAAACAATAAGGAACGCGATTCAAAGTACAATTTGGCGTATCCTCGTTTTCTATATTGGCGCAATTTTTGTTATAGTCACAGTTTATCCTTGGGATCAATTGACTACTATCGGAAGCCCGTTCGTAGCAACTTTTGCAAAAATCGGTATTACAGCTGCAGCTGGAATCATTAACTTTGTGGTTATCACTGCTGCATTGTCAGGCTGCAACAGCGGTATCTACAGCGCAGGGCGCATGCTTTATACTCTTGGAGTCAATGGACAAGCTCCAAAAGCGTTTGCGAAGGTTTCAAGTAATGGGGTGCCTTTATTCGGTACAATTGGCGTACTGATCGGCCTTGGCTTTGGAGTTGTTTTAAGTTATATTGCACCGGAAAAACTGTTTGTGTACGTCTATGCTTCAAGTGTTCTTCCTGGGATGGTTCCTTGGTTTGTCATTCTGATCAGCCAAATCAAGTTCAGGAAAGTCCATGCTGCAAAAATGGCCGCCCATCCATTCAAAATGCCTTTTGCGCCTGTCACTAACTATCTGACAATTGGCTATCTGGTAGCGGTCCTTATCGGTATGTGGTTCAATGAGGACACTCGTGTATCGCTGATTGCGGGTATTGTGTTCCTGGTTATTGTGGCCATCAGCTTTTATGCTTTCGGAATAAACAAGCGTGTACCTGCGGATCTTCAAGCAGAGGATCGGACAGAGAGGAAAGCAATCTAAATCCTGACTGTTTGATTGTGGGAGAAACGGAAGGGTATAAGGAAGTAATTAATATAAGAAGCAATAAATAGGGACAGTTTTCATAAATTGTCCCTATTTTTCTTGCAGGCTGCATGCTAAGAAAACCAACGGAACATCTATGTAGAGAATCTTAATTATAGAACTCAGGTGAAAAAAATGAAGTATCGATCAGCATTTGAAATCATTGGTCCAATTATGATTGGGCCTTCCAGTTCACATACAGCTGGTGCAGTCCGGATTGGCCGCGTTGCCCGAACCCTATTCGAGGGCCAGCCTAAAAAGGCTGTTCTCTCGCTTTACGGCTCATTTGCAAAAACGTATAAAGGACATGGAACTGACTTGGCTCTTGTTGCGGGCTTATTGGATTTTGATACGTTCGACGAGCGGATACCCGACACATTGGAAATAGCGAAACAATTGGGTATGGAGGTCATCTTTCAAGAGGAAGAGGCCATTACAGAACATCCAAACACAGTAAAGATTAATCTTTTTGATGAAGATAAAGAGTTGGAGATTATCGGCATCTCCATTGGCGGAGGAACCATTGAAATAACTGAAATCAATTCGTTCAAACTAAAATTATCGGGTGACCCTGCAATACTGGTCATTCATAATGACCGTTTTGGAGTAATCAGCTCTGTAACATCCATTCTTTCGCAAAATAAAATAAACATCAGTCATATGGAAGTGTCCAGGAAAGATAAAGGCGACATGGCAATCATGGTAATTGAGTCCGATGAAAAGCTAGATGACCAGGTGATCAACGGGGTGCAAAAGCTGGATAACGTTATAAGTGTAATCCGTATGGTTGTATAAATAGGTGTTTTCGGGCACGAACATAAATTAATAGAAGACAGCAGGGGGAAATCCTATGTTTCGTAATGTAGCTGAACTTGTTTCGCTGGCGGAACAACGACAGGTTAAAATAGCCGAAATTATGATTCGGCAGGAAATAGAAGTGACTGGCCTTTCCCGTGAAGATGTGATTGCCAAAATGGATCAGAACCTGACGGTAATGGAACGGGCTATCGAACGGGGCTTAAATGGAGTAAAATCACGCACAGGACTCACAGGCGGAGATGCAGTATTGCTGCAAAACTATATTCAGAGCGGAAAGTCCCTTACGGGCACATTGCTGTTGGATGCGGTGAGCAAGGCGGTTGCCACAAATGAAGTCAATGCAGCAATGGGCATCATTTGTGCCACGCCAACAGCTGGTTCGGCCGGGGTTGTCCCGGGTACATTATTTGCGGTAAAGGATAAACTCAATCCAACTAGGCAGGAAATGATTGAATTTTTATTTACGGCAGCGGCGTTTGGATTTGTCGTTGCAAACAATGCGTCCATTTCAGGGGCTGCAGGCGGTTGCCAGGCAGAGGTAGGTTCGGCTTCAGGAATGGCAGCAGCAGCAATCGTTGAAATGGCTGGCGGTACGCCAAAGCAATCAGCAGAAGCGATGGCCATAACCTTGAAAAATATGCTGGGCCTTGTTTGCGACCCGGTTGCCGGCCTCGTTGAAGTGCCTTGCGTGAAACGGAATGCAATGGGTGCATCGAATGCTTTGACAGCAGCCGATATGGCCCTTGCCGGGATAACCAGCAGGATTCCATGTGACGAAGTCATTGGAGCCATGTATGCAATAGGACAGTCAATGCCGGCTTCTTTAAGGGAAACAGCCGAAGGCGGACTGGCGGCTACCCCGACCGGACGTAGGCTTGAAGCAGAAATCTTTGGCCAGCCTAAAGTAAAACTGATTGATTATTTAGTATAACTACTTCAAAAAGCTGCCGGTCATACTAGGCAGCTTAATTTTTTTGCATCTATGAAGGAGAAACGGAAGGCAAAAGGTCCATTGCAGATACCCTGAAAACTGGATTCACATCGAAAAACTTAATAACTCCTCAGCCGAGAGAAGAAGATACCGAGGGAGGTAGTCACTAAATGTAAAAGCTGCTTGTTCCCAATCTTCTGCAAACGTACATATTCTTTATAGGTTATTTTACTCCTGGCGATTCGCCGGCCAATTTCGTTCGACTCAATTGAAAAGAGCTGTCCGTCCCGGCCTTCAAGAACAACTTTTGAAATCACTGGCACTTTTTCAAGCCGGGTCCGTATTTTATTAAGTGGTTGTAAATTTAGCATAGATGATAAAAAATAAAGTTAATTCTCCCATTATGACAATGTTTGGAACTACCATGATCAAATTAATAATAAAAAAGGCTGCTAAAATCCCTAAAAACAACCCTAAATGATAAATTTTCAGACGGTGTTGTTCATACCTGTATTGATGAAAAACAATAGAAGTTGAAATGAAATAGAACAATACAGAACTAAATACAAAATATAAGATAAATGAATAATGGACCTCATTTAAAAACATCAGTTTGATAGATGCTGCAATCATGCTCAACGACATTAGAATAAACAGATGTCCGTAAATAATAGTTTGTCCTGCCCCCTGAATCGACTTGTTTACCTTCTTTTCTACATTATCAAAATATTGCCACCACATCGAAATAATAAGGATAAATGAAATAATCGAAAATGAGATCGAATTCCATTCACCTTTTTGGGGCTGTAGTACAAATAGGGTGCTGACGACCGATTCTCCAAAAAGGATTAATGTCAATAAAGCAAAACGTTCTAATAAATGAGCCGTATTGGTCAGGGCTTTTACCAAATACTTGCGTCCGAAAACAGGCACAATAACATCGACAATAATCCCTGCATATAACACGGCGTATCGAATCCATGAATCAAAAAATATAGAGAGAAATGAGATGAGGACTCCAATCCCAAAACATGTTCCTAAAAACCGAGCAGCCGTTTTTCTATCCCCTTCTTCTATATTCTGAACAACAAGATATTGAATTGCCGTTAGTGCCCTTACCCCAATATAGCCAATAAGAAAAGGGAGATAGTATTGATCAAAATCTATCGATAAGCTGGATGTCATAACAAGGATAAATAACATTTGAAGAATTATAAAGATACGTTGATGCAAAAAATCATGTCCAAACCGATTGATAAACATTGTTTGTCCAGTCCAAGACCACCATATCGGGATAAACATTAAAGCAAACTTTAATAAATATTCTGGATGAATATAACCTTTTTCAACATGAAGTAAAACATGAGTAGTAGTTGCAACTGCTGCGACAAATAGCAAGTCATAAAAAAGTTCTAACCACGTCACTTTTTTTTCTTCCACCACTGGTAATGCCTCCCATAAATGACGAAATATTTATAGACATAAAGTTTCAACTCTTGCAGCCACTTATTAAAACAAATGGAATCTTCCGATTATGATCGTCCAAAGGATCAAAGTTAAGATTGGCATGGAGATTAGGGTGATTAACCACGCTCTTTCAAATAGGTTATAGCCTTTTTTCTCCGCAAACCATTCAGACCATAGGATCAGGAGATAAAGGGAGATGAAGGGAGATGGACTCTAGCGTAATAGTTAATAACTTATAGAGTACAAAATTGAAGAAGCCATGATTGTCCATGTTTATCCCCTTTCGCTTGTACATGTTTATTCAAATTCAGGCGAAAGTATTATAAAAACTAAGGCTGTGGTGTCAGGCACCATTTACAACATGTCCCTACCGTAATTAAGAGGAAGCTCGCTACGGTTAACGATCTGATACTATAAATATATATTTATACAAAAAAATTGACAAATTCTGAATGGAATTTGTCGGTGAAGAGGTCATTTTCGTAGGAAAAGTTGAAATATGGGCTGAATTTTATTCCCGGGGACCTTTAGATGATGACTTTCCTCAAAAATAAAAATAAAAGATTAGATTTGTAGATTTTTGACTAAACATTCTTACCAAAGTGAGATATTTGGTGCAAAGGACATATCCCTGTATAATCAAAAGAAATATGAAGCTATTGAATGATCCGATTATAAGCACTAATACTCCCTCATTTGAAAGGAACATGAACCCATGCGATTAGAAGGAAAGAAAGTAATTAGTCTCGTTCATAATGATTTTGAAGATTTAGAGTTATGGTATCCGATTCTTAGACTTCAGGAAGAGGGGGCAGTCGTCCATCTTGCCGGAGAAAAAGCAAAGGAAAAATATATTGGTAAATACGGCGTACCTGCGATCTCTGATTTTGCCTATGATGAGGTTAGAGCTAAAGACTATGATGCAATCTTAGTTCCAGGAGGATGGGCGCCAGATAAAATCCGACGCTTCCCGGAAGTCCTTTCTCTGCTTCAGCAGATGAATGCGGATGAAAAACCAATCGGACAAATCTGCCATGCAGGCTGGGTACTAGTTTCTGCAAAAATCCTTGATGGAAAAAAAGTAACCAGTACCCCTGGGATTAAGGATGATATGGAAAATGCAGGCGCGATCTGGTATGACGAACCCGTTGTGACGGACGGTCACCTTGTGTCTAGTCGTCGTCCACCGGATCTGCCTGACTATCTACGGGAATTTATTAATGTGTTAGAAAAGAAATAGTAATGGAAGGGAGATAGCGAGCAATAACTCGCTGTCTTTTTTTGATTCCGTGCCTTGTCATGCCCTGAACATGGGGTCAGGCATCCTCCTTTTTTCCGAGGTCAAGGTAACGATTAACCTCTAATCGTTACCACTGACTGCTTTTTTCTTTGATTACGGGTAGAATAACTTTGCTAATCGATTTTTGACGGAAATTTTGGATTTTTCTAATGGGATTAGAAGATGATGGTGTTTACACCTCGACCGACCAAACCACAATCCACAAACCACAAACCATGAAACCTTTCCATTTATCATACGTATGTTTTATTAATGAGAATAAGGGTAATTTTGTAGAAAATAAACAAACGAGGGTGACTCAAAATACATGGAAACAAGAGATGAATTATTGAAAGAGCTAACAGTTATTGAGAAGTGGGAAAATGGCCAAAGTGATTTGTGGATTTGGGATCGCCTGGGACGACTGCCATTTAAGATTCTCGATAAAATCACTCCTCAATTCATCCACAATAAAGTGGGGAAATTACTAGAAGAGGTCGGTAACTATATTCAGACCGGCGGCAGCTATTTAATTAAAGAAGATAAACTATTTGATAGAATTGAAAAAGAGACAGGTAAGCCGATTAACAAAATAGCTGATATCAAGAAGATCCCTTTAGCTGCCATGAATAAGATAAGCGAAGAGTTGACCGGTCAACGAAAGAAGTTTGCGACGATCCAAGGAGCGAGCACCGGAATCGGCGGGATTTTTACTCTTGCGATCGATGTTCCGGCTTTGATGGGCATTTCATTAAAAACGCTGCAGGAAATTGCTATCATTCATGGATATGATCCTAGCGAAAAAAGCGAACGAATTTTTATAATTAAGTGCCTGCAGTTTTCCTCAGCCGATATTGTCGGCAAACGTGCGATTTTGAATGAGCTTTCCAGCTATTATCAACAAGGGAGCGGGTCAGGTGAAATGATGTCGCAGCTGCAAGGCTGGCGTGAGGTTGTTTATACATACAGAGACCAGTTTGGGTGGAAGAAGCTGTTTCAAATGGTACCTATTGCTGGGATGATTTTTGGTGCATTTACAAACAGGTCAATGATTAATGACCTTGCTGAGACAGGGATTATGCTTTATCGGAAAAGAAGGATTCTTGAGAGATTGGAACAGGAATAGTGTCAATCTAATTTGGGCGTAAGTTTGTTAATAAAAGAAACAGCATTTTTTGAAGGGATTACGTTTCCAATCGTAAAGCTGAAAATAGCACCGCATAATGCGGTGCTTTGTCATTTACAGATTAAAAAGCTCAGTTACGATTTAGTACAGGGAGAACAAGTTTTTTTCATTCAATAACTTGTTTTTAAGAATAACGGAGGAATCTTTAGAAAATGCTACTAAAATGGGGAAGATTGGTTATCGTTAGGGGGGGCTGTCTTGTTCAATCATATGGTAAAAGCTATACCTAATTTATTTACGATTGGAAATTTATTGTGCGGTGTTCTTTCAATTACCTCTAATATGAGTGGCTTTTTGGAAGTAGCCTCCATTTTTATTTTCTTATCGGCAGTTTTAGATCTTCTTGACGGAAGAATAGCGAGAAAATTAAAAGTGAATAGTGAATTTGGCGTAGAATTAGATTCTTTAGCTGATATTGTTAGCTTCGGAGTTGCTCCTGCACTTCTATTTCATTCGATAGCTGCGCCATCCATTTTAACTTCATTGGCATTTATCCTTTTCCCAACGATGGGGGCATTGAGATTAGCTAAATTTAGTGTTAAACCAACCATTGGATATTTTAAAGGATTACCTATTCCAGCTGCTGGATTGCCGTTGGCTGGTATGGGATTGTTTTTATATAGCAATGCATGGATCACCTTAATCCTCGCTCTCTTAATGGTAAGTCCAATTAGGATTAAAAAAATTTAATATTATTATCATTTGTATAAAAGCTAGTAACTTTTTCAAAAAAGGAATAGCTTTTTTATTTTATCCATTATCCTTTTTGTTCTCTTAAATCAAGATTAAGAATTCATTAAGTTGGAAAATTAAATCATTTTTCGTGCTACATTGTATTTAGAATTAAAATTTAAGTATTATTTATTTAGTGTTTTATAATTACTGGAGGCATTTATTTGTCATACTTAATCACTTTATTTGAACAGCACAGTTATCTGATTCTATTTTTAGGAATCTTTCTAGAACTGATGGCCCTGCCTATTTCAGGCGAATTTTTAATGAGTTACGCTGGGTATTTTGTATTTCAGGGAAAAATGAATTACCATTTGGCGCTGATGACAGTCTTTGTTTCAGGAGGAGCGGGAATTACTGTAACCTATTGGATTGGAAGGGCAGGGGGATATAAACTTATTGAAAAATACGGAAAATATATCCACCTAGGACCGGAAAGATATAAAAAAACATCCACTTGGTTTGAACGTTCAGGTAGTAAATTGCTAGTCTTTGCTTATTTTATTCCAGGGATTAGGCATTTCACTGGTTATATTGCGGGGATTTCTAGAATGCCATTTCGAAAATTTTTAATTCCTGCATATATCGGTTCATTTTTATGGGAAATCTGTTTTATTACATTAGGAAAAGTTTTGGGCCCCCACTGGGAGGCTTTCCATCATGCAGTAAGTAAATATTTACTAATTTTTATTATTGCTATAGCAGTGTTTCTAGCAGGATATTTGGTCTATCGGTTTAATAAAAATCAAATTAAAACATTTTTTATTAGTTTGTCAACATGGTTAATAAATCGACTAAAAACCATAAGAAAAACAGAGATCTTTCTTATTTTTCTCACTTTAGTTTTAATTGGTATGGTGACATTAATGCTGGGAATGGCTGAAGATTATTTATTTAATGAGTTTACTCAGTTTAATGAAATAGCTGAATATATGGTTAAATATGCTATTTATGTGAATTGGATGAAATGGTTTCTAGTATTTCAATCTCCATATGCTGTTGGTGCAATTATCGGAATAACCATCATTCGTATTTGGAGAAAAGGTAAGAACAGGATCCTAGAGTATCTTCTTCTCCTCATTTCAATTTTAGGAGCTAGGCTGTTTCATGAATCAATATTGCAGATTTTTTCCTTTCTTCAATCATTAGGCTTTGTAGGGAAATTTCATTCAGATAATTTTCCTGATATAAGTTCCACTTTAACAATCATTATTTATGGGACATGCATATTTTTAATTGTCCGACATCCCAAAACGAATATACCGCCAGTATTAGGCCCTTTATTTATTTTCGTTTTATTAATGGGGTTAACCATAGCAAATATTGTATCCACTGAAAAACTCCCGAGTGATATTGTTGGGGGTTATGTTTATGGAAGTGTCTGGATATTTTTTAACTTCTTGTTTTTTGAAATGATACGACTTGTATTGGAAAAAAATAAAAATGAAAATCAATACATTTAAAGTCATCATGGTTAAGAGGAAATTTCAACAGACAAAAACCCCCATATCTACAAAAGTAGGTAAGAGGGTTTTTGTCTGTTCCATGCCATTCCTAATTCATTAGAGTTATGGTTTTTTCCTCAAAGTATTTATTCATAAGTAAATTAAGTCTGATTGAAAGTGTAATATATTCGGAACTGCTTGGACCTATTTGATTATATATTTCGCTTAGTTTTGTTTTAAGAGTAACTATTTCCTGTAAAAGTTCCATGTTTTCATTATGAGCAGATTCGATTGCTTCCATCATACACCTCGTAAAATAATATTTTTTTCCAACAATGGTTTGGAAGGCATGATGACTTGATTCCTTATTCTTCGTCTTCTAATGATAATACGATTCCAATCCCATTCTGATAGTAACATAGTGGATTTTTCATGTGAACAGGGAATGAAATAGTAAAAATATTTGAAAAAAGGTAAATAATATTGGTATATCAAGTGTTCTCCAATAGCAATTTGTAACCGCTTGAAAATAAACAAATACTGAATTTAGCTTATTTCGATTCACTGCGAACAAGTTATATTGTAATAACATCAAAATTAAAAATAAAAATATTTTAAAAATTGAAAATAATTTAGATAAGGCATGCTTAAAGTTTCTTAAAAAAAAATATCCGGCAAGATGCCGGATCTACAAAAAATATATTAAAAGGGGGTCATGAAAAAGAAAAAGTTAAATGTTGTCCTCTTCATGTATTTATCGTACTACTTAATCATGAACAAACTATGAATAAACCGTTTAGATTTTATTAAAAAAGTTAAATTCAAAACTATTTATGGGAATTATAGGTTAATTAACATTGGGCTTTGCCTACTAGATCGTTAGATACTGTTTGCTAAGATTGTTACAAATGCGCTTAGTAGAACAGTTCCAATGGCTATAAAACTATAAGTAAGGTTTTTTTTGCGCTTTTTCTTTTTAAGCATTTCTTCTGTGGTGAGCCAGTAGCTTTTTGATATCTATATTAACTCCTTTGTGCCATTATAAAAATTTACTGTATTCCTGATGTTTATCTGTTTTTCCTGAATGTTATTATACAATAATTCTAAACAGATAAGAAAGTGACTTTAGGTAGTGAATTTTTGGAAGCTGATGAGTAAATTCCTATCCTAGTCTAAAATGTGATCCAATGGGCAGATCTTTCAAATGAGCTAACCATACGTTTATTTGCAGGCATCTTTTATATGAGATGCGATTGAAGCACGAGAAAACTTCGTTAATTCATTGCCAATATCTTGTCTTATAAGGGATTCTTCGACTTGATTTCTCGATGCGTTTAGAAGGAATGAAAAGAATCGGTGGGTAATTCGCCTAATTTATAGGTGAAATAAGCTCCCATATTTTCTTTTAGCATAGTATGCAAAAGAAAGTAGGTGAAAACATGACATTAGGGTCACATGGTATGATGTCATTTCCAGGAATGGGGATGAGCGGTTCACCAGGAATGGGAATGGGCGGTCAACCAGGCATGGGGATGGGCGGTTTTCCAGGAATGGGAATGAGCGGTTCACCAGGAATGGGGATGGGCGGTTCACCAGGAATGGGAATGGGCGGTCAACCAGGCATGGGGATGGGCGGTTTTCCAGGCATGGGGATGTAGCGGTTTCTCTAGAATGGATATATAGCGATGATTTAACCAAGTTTCCAATACTTTGTTCATCAAATAAGTGCTTTTGCGAAAACCAAAGCTGTCAATGTGGCAGCTTTTTTTATCAAAAAGCAGCGTAAAACCCCTAACTTTAGCTATGGGGATACTCATTTCAATTCTTTTTAAAGGAAACAAAAAAGGAACGGAGAAATCCATTCCCTTCTTGACTACATTTAAAGTCCTGCTTGGAATTTTTAATTACTTAGAGAATTCTAGTTTAAAATCACCATCATAAGGTTTATGCTCAACTGTTATGGTTATGTCTTTACCATCTTTATCTTTACCTTTTCGCTTATATGTGAATTTATTTTCATTAAGCTCTGTTAGTTCAAGAACGGCACCATACTTCATCCCTAGGGAAACATGTGCTCTTATCTTATTTCCATGTACGACATCGAAATAGCCGTAATCACCGCGGCTTTCACCCGTATTTGCATCAAAAAATTCATATTTATTTGTCTTATTATCATATTTGGCTAGACCTAAATAATTTGAATTAAAACTTGATACATCGTTTCCGTTTTCATCTAATGCCACGGTTCCTTGCCATAAGGTGCCTGATAAAATTTTATCCCCATCAATGTTTGTCACTACTTCTCCTGTAGTCGTTTCCAACTTCTTGTCCGGATCAGTAAAGGAAAGTTTTGTTTCTTTATAAGGAATATGATCAACGAATACCTCTACTTCGTTACCATTAGCATCTTTTCCCATTCTTTTATAGGTAAAGATATCTTTATTTAGTTTTGTTATTTCGACAACAGCTTGGTAACCCATGGATTCTGAAATTAATACTCTAATCTTTCCATCGTTGGTGATAAAGAAAGTTCCTTTATCGCCACGGCTTGCTTTTGTCGTTTTATCAAAAAATTCATATCTCGATGTTTCATCGTCATATTTCGCAAGGCCGATAAAGTTTGCGTTTTCTTTTGTTAAGTCATTTTTATCCTTATCATATACTTTTGTACCTTGCCAATTTGTGTTACTAAGTATATTAGCCAATTCCTGTCCTTTGGTTTCCTTATTTTGTTTTTTGCTCTTTTTTGCCGTTTGTTCTTGCTTCTGTTCACTCGTTTTCGCTTGTGTGACTGTGCTGCATCCTGTTATCACTAAAGTTAACCCAAGTAGTATAGATGGTAATATTTTATCCTTTTTGTTCATTTTATCGTCTCCTCATTTCTTTATTTTGGTGTAATTTACACTAGTGTCTATGATTTCTAGTAGTAACATGGTTTTGTGCTTAGAGATGGGAACCTTATACGCTCTGGTTACTTTGCTCCTGCTTTTAGCAAAATATGTTCAATCTCTTTAAATCCTTTCTCGCGTGCATGCTGTATAGGTGTCACATTATTATGATCAGGATTGTTGATATCTGCCCCATGATCTATTAGTAATTGCACTGTTTGCTGCTGTTTTTCGTCACCATTACTCAAAATAATCGCTTCTAGTAAAGCTGTCCAACCGAGATCATTTACATGATTAATATCGATATCAGTACTGGTAAGAAGTTCTTTAATTACATCCACATATCCATGTTCAGAAGCTGGGATTAAAGCAGTTCCTCCAAACCGGTTAGTTATAGATGGGTCGGCACCTGCTTCAATCGTGAGTTTAAGAATATCTATATAACCTTCTGCACCAGCATACAGGAAGGGGGTATTTTCCCTGTTATCCTTGATGTTGACATCTGCCCCCGCATCAATTAGGATTTTTGCAATCTCTACATCATTGTTATAAGTCGCAATCATAGTGGCAGTTCGCCCTTGTGAGTCCTGTGAATTAATATCAATACCTTCCTCAATCAATCTTCTTAAGGTATCCGTTTCTGTGTTTTCTGCAGCTTGAAATAGTTTTTCATTCACATCTATTGCTCCTTTTAACTCTTTTTCCTGTTTATTTGGATCTCCATCGTTATCAGAGACACATCCCTGAAGAATGAAAATACATCCAATGAATATTGTTAGCCACCTCCACATGAGAATTTCACCAGCCTTTTTTTAATTATTACTTTAATTATGTTAATACTTAATCTTGAACTCCCTCTAAATAATTTCTTAAAATAAGATAAACTTTTTAATAAAATTTCTTAAGATTGATAAAAAAAACCGTCACCTTTGTGACGGTTCCTCAGATTATTTAATTTAAATATTAAATCGATACCCGGCTCCCCAAACCGTTTCTAAAAATTTCGGATGTGAAGGATCTCTTTCAATTTTTCCGCGAATTTTCCTGATATGAACTGTCACAGTTGAAACATCTGCTGCCGTTTCTAACCCCCATATATTTTCATAAAGCTGTTCTTTGCTTAATACTTGATTCGGGTGCATCACAAGAAACACAAACAAATCGAATTCTTTTGTTGTGAACGGTATTTCTTCACTGTTCATATGAACTTTGCGCGCTGACTTATCAATCGAAATTCCATGTACGAGAATCGTATTTGTTTTAGCTTGATTTCCAGCTAAACGTTTATAACGCTCTAAATGTGCTTTCACCCTAGCTACCAATTCACTTGGACTAAAAGGTTTGGTTATATAATCGTCTGCCCCTAAACCGAGACCCCGAATTTTATCGATCTCGTCTTTTTTAGCGGAAACAAACAAAATAGGAATATTTTTAACAGCGCGTATTTGTTTACATATCTCAAACCCATTTACTCCTGGGAGCATGACGTCCAATATAATTAAATCATATTGATTTTGAAGAGCTAGTTGGAGTCCTGCATCACCAGTATGTTGAATTTCGACATTAAAATGATTAATTTCTAGGTAATCTCTTTGCAGTTCTGAAATACTAACATCGTCTTCAATAAGCAATATCTTTTTCACAATACATCACCTTTCTTCTTTAAGGAAAAGAAGATACTTGTACCTTTTCCTATCTTGCTTGTAGCCCACATTTTCCCTCCATGCTCTTGAATTATATGTTTTGTGATCGCAAGTCCTAAGCCACTTCCGCCTGTCTGAGAATTTCTAGATTGTTCTGCCCGGTAAAACCGATCAAAAATGTAAGGTAAAGCAGCAGGCTCTATCCCTTGTCCATTATCTTTTACTTGTACAGTTACGTTATAGATTCCATCAAATAGAGAAATGGTAATGTTCTTTTGGTCCTTATTCATATATTTTACACAATTGCTAATTAGGTTGGCTAATACGCGTTTTAATTTCTCTCTATCTGCTATTACATTTATCGGTTTGTCCATAAGATGAAGGTCAATCCGGATCCCTTGTTGAAGTAAATCATGATGAAGGTCTTCTACGTAGTCTTCCATATATTTATCCAGTTCGACAGTTTCAAAAGTAAAGGGCTCTTTTTTTAAATCTAGCTTAGAAAATAAGAACAGTTCATCTATTAGTGAATCCATATATATTGCTTTTTGGTACACAGTTGATAGGTACTTGTCCATTTTCTTTGGAGTATTAGCTACACCGTCTTTTATCCCCTCAACATATCCAATAATTGAAGTAATAGGAGTCTTCAAATCATGCGAAATATTGGACAGAAGTTCTTTTCGATTTTCCTCATACTGAATTTGGAGATTTACGGACTCTTTTAATTTTATTCTCATATCCTCAAAGGTTCTGTTTAACTGTCCGATTTCATCATTAGAAGCAGCTTTGATTTCAAAATTTAGATCTCCTGATTTTATTCTTTCTGCACCTTCCCTAAGAATTGAGATAGGTTTGATGATGCTTCGTGAAACTAGATAGTTCAAAAGTCCAATAATCATTATAAAGAGAACTAGCAATAGACCGAATAAAATTGGAAATAACTCACGAGTCAATTCAGCAAAGGAGCTTACCTTTCTCAATACAAAAATACTTCCTTTACTTTTATCTGAAAAATAGAAGTCAAACTTCACATACGTGAAAAAAAAATCTTCAATTTTAATCGTATCTCGCGTATTAATGTTCGTTGCCTCAAACCCAGGAAGGGACTTAATCAATGCTTCCTTATCAAGAGTGGGGGAAGCGTACTCTATTTTTCTATTCTTTCTTACGACAATCTTGATCTCTTGCTGTTCAATCTTTTTTAGTTCCTCTTGGTATAGAAGTTGCTTAGGATTATTTTTAGCCAACAACTTTAAATCTAGGAACGCACTTTCCTCTACTGGTGTTAAGGGTTTTTGAACATAAGATTTTTTGTAAAAATGCTCGATAGATTTTACATCACCTGTTACCGCAAAAATAAGTAAAAAACCAGCCGCTAATAATAAAGTGATAGAAACAAGGACTACTCCAACGTAGGACAACAGAAACCTCATTTTAATTGACATCATATTCACCCCAGTATCTATCTCTTGCTCATTCTTTAATAGAAGTTTACCGTTTAATCGGCTTGTTCTTGAATGCGAAATGCTGTTTGCAAATTACCATATCACATAATCCTTAAAACTTTCTAAAATATATATGAAAAATCCTTAAACATCAAACAATAAACGGCTTAAATAGTAATGGATTAGAATAAGGAAGAACTGTGGTTATCTAGCAAGAATTATAGTGGGGGTGAATCCTTAAAAAAACTATGAAATCTTTTAATGGGGATACAGAGATATTTTGAAATATAACATATAAAAGCGAAACGAAAAAAAGCGAGGTACCACACCTCGCTTTTTCAGTTCATAGTTTTGCGATGTATTGATCAGGATGAAGTAATCCGCGGTCGTCCTGTCGACCCTTAGGGACTAAGTCGAGAAACTGGTAAGTGATGTTCAGCATGTCAATACCACGGGCATAGGTTTATTTTGCTACTGCACCCCTTAGAGCTTTTAATATCCCAGTTGCAGCTAGTTCGCCTGTATCCACAGCTCCGTTCAAATAACCTTGATAATCTTGTGAGCAATGCTCGCCAGCGAAAAATACGTTGCCTTCTGGTTCACCTTCAACTCCACTAAAGGATGTATATTGCCCTATTTTCCAATAAGAATAAGAACCTTTTGTCCATGACATGCCTGGCCAATAAACAATCGCTGAAATTCCGTTCCATTTTTCTGTTATGCTCTTTTAAAAAGTGGGTTTCAAATCGAATCAGGGTCCAACAAAATTAGTTTCTGGCCTGTCGATATGCATCACAGCATAAATTATTCGTGTTTGCATAGTTTTTTATAATCTAAAAATACTATATATTCTGAAAAAAGTAATACAAATGTAATTAATTACATTTGGCATAGGAATTGCATTCCTTAGAGTAGATAGAGAATTAATAATAAACTCAAGGGGGTAAACATGAAAATTACTAAAAAGGTTCCAAAGTTTATGATGGTTCTTGCTGCGTCAGCAATGATCCTTTCAGCGTGTGGAAAGAGTGATAAGGAAGCCGCTAGTACAGTAAAGGAAACAAAAACCTTAAATCTATTAACTTGGGAGGGTTATGCAGATCCGGAGTTTACTAAAGCATTTTCCGAAAAGTATGGAGTGAAGGTAAACGCCACTTACTTCGGATCTAGTGATGAGCTGTTAGCAAAACTTAAATCGGGCGGCGGAGATACATATGACATTATCTCTCCTTCATCAGACGTAGCATCCATGCTAATCGATTCTGGCTTAGTTGAGGAAATTGATACTGAAAAAATTGACAGTTTCGGAGACTTAAATGAGCGTCTTCGTTCCCTTCAGGATGTGCAAAAGGATGGAAAAACGTATGGTATGCCTTTTACATGGGGACCTGATTATTTAATTTATGATGCGGATGTCATTAAGGAAGAGCCAACTTCCTGGAGTACGTTCTGGGATCCCAAGTATAAAGGAAAAGTATCAGTTTGGGATGACATTTCTAATATTTACTTAGTTGGACAAATTATGGGGTTGGATAAAAAAGATGAAAGCGCCATATACAACATGTCAGAAGAACAGCTTCAAGAAGCGAAGAAGAAATTGTTAGAACTAAAGCCGAATATTAGAAAATATTGGGCAACTGCTGGCGAACTTAATGATTTATTTGCGAATAAAGAAGTGGTCATGGCAGTTGGCTGGCCGCTGACTGTTGAGGCGGTAAATGCAAAGGGCCGTAATCTAAAGTGGACAATCCCGCAAGAAGGAGCAACGGGCTGGATTGACCGGTTAATGATTGTAAAAGGCGCTAAAAATAAAGCCAACGCTGAAAAGTACTTAAACTACATTTCAACTCCTGAAGCACAGGCGAAAGTGGCAAAAGTTACAACGTATGGCATTGCGAATCCAAAAGCAGCAGAATTCATGGACCAAAACCTGCAAGAACAAACATATGTTAACAATATGGACGACATGTTCTCTAAATTGAACTTCTGGCAGCCTGTTAAGGAACGTAACCGTTATAACGAGATATGGACTGAAATAAAAACTCAATAACCGTTAAATACTGAAGCCTTGAGGAGGGGTTACTATATTAGTAGCCCTTTTTCTGTGTGCCAGGCATGTTCATTAACTAGGCGGTGCAAGTCCGCTATGGGCGTTGGGATATGCGAACCATTAGCCGAAG
>NZ_JBGBPR010000031.1:0-45170 GCF_041106275.1 Neobacillus sp. BF23-41 | reverse complement strand
ACACGGAAGTTAAGCTTCTCAGCGCCGATGGTAGTTGGGACACGCGTCCCTGTGAGAGTAGGACGTTGCCAGGCAAACGAAGGATAACCATTTAAGGTTGTCCTTTTTTATTGGTTTTAAATATACAAAAAAGGGCAATGACCTCAAAAATCATTGCCCTTTTCCACACCTGAACTATCGAAGGCTACCGTTTCAATCTTCTTAATACCTTATCTTCAAAATCAGCCTTATTTATATCCAATCCCATAACTTCATTTCTAAAAGTCTTAAAACGTCCATTTTCTACTTCCAGAGTGAAATATCCTCTTTCACTTAAAAGGTTAATGTCCCCAATAATATTTTTCCTGAGAATAGGATCAAATAAATTTACTAAGTTAGGGTTACTTGGATGAGGTTTGAACACGCATCCTTGTTCCACACATGTTCTTATAATATTTTGGACCTTAGGATGGGCAATACTTTCAATTTTTTTGTTTACTTCGGTACTATACATATTCAATCGTCTCCTTTCCCGTCTTAAAACGATATGCAAATGACTAAACTAATATGCTTACCTAAAATAGCAATATATTAGTCTATGCTTATATTAAAAGGATATATGCTTTTTCATGTTAAAATAGATAAACGCTTGTATTAGATTCTACTTTGGTATGAAGTCAAATTCATAAATTGTACAAAGTCTGTTGGTTAATCTTATTGAAATTTATGATTAATGCGAGGGATGACAAGAAATGAGGTATCGGTATGATTCACATTGTAAACGGGGATGTAGTGGGTAGTAAGCTAGGAAATCTTCCTGGAGATGTTCTAGTTTGGCGGGAAATGTATGATTTTGGTCCATTATCCGAAGATATTTCGGAGGAAAATTGGATCAATCGCAGGGCCGGTTTTTTTGAAAAAAAATTAGCTATTCCTGCTGAGTTATTTAGTCGGAATTGTAAAGACCAAAATCGATACCTTGATGAAATCCCTAGAGAGAAAGAGATTGTACTATGGTTTGAGCACGATCGGTATGATCAAACGATGTTAATGTATTTGCTAAACGAACTATCAAAAAAAGAGTGTATGAACCTTTGGTTGGTGACTATTGATGAGTATGAGGGGGTAGAACCTTTTTATGGGCTTGGTCAATTATCATCTCAGCAATTGGAAGGACTTTATTATCAAAAAAAACAACTAGTAACAGATCAACAAATAATAGAAGCTATTACTGGTTGGAGAGCTTATACATCTAAGAATCCGATAGATATTGAAAAATGGATGGCTTCTTCAAAAGAAAAATTACCTTTTTTAAAACAGGCATTTCAATCACACTTAAGCTACTTTCCCTCAGTGTATACAGGTCTAAATAAAGTAGAAACCTTAGTATTAAACTATCTTGATAATAATCCATGCTCGTTTGGAGAATTATTTCAATCGATAAGTATGCAAAGAATTAATGATGGGATAAGTGATCTTTATTTTGCGACCATGCTAAATGAGCTGATGCATGGACCCTATCCATTGGTGGAATGTGATTATCCATTACTCAACTATCAAAATCCGGAACCCAATGCAAAGCTAAGGTTAACTTCCCATGGTTTAGATGTTTTAACTGGACAAAAAGTTCATTGTGAATTTGTGGAACGTGATTGGTGGATTGGGGGGGTATTTCAAAAAGAGAATAAATGGTTTTGGGATGGGAACAAACTTATTAAAAAGGGTGATTAAAAGTAGTGGGGGACTGACCCTTTCTAGTTAATAACAAAGAGCGAGGCCCACGGCCACGCTCTTTGTGTGTTTATTTTTAAATTATTCTTTAATGAATTCTTTTGTACTTCGTAGGGTATCAATTGGACGAACCAATTTCTCGATTTGTTCCCGTTTTGGTTCTAGGAATGGCGGTAATGATAATTTTTCACCTAGTGTTTCGTAGGGCTCATCTCCCATAAATCCTGGGCCGTCTGTGGCAAACTCAAATAGAATCTGTGGTGCAACTCTTGTATAAAGTGATCCGAAAAAGTAGCGATCGACGAATCCGGATGTTTGGAATCCAAAGCTCTCCATATGCCCAATCCATTCTTCTAGAACGGAACGATCGTCGACACGGAATGCCGCATGATGTACCGTCCCAAATCCTTGGCGTGCCTGAGGAAGAACCGCATTATATTCGACTACTACCTGAGCGCCATTGCCGCCTTCACCTACTTCAAATAAATGAAACGCTCCTTCTTGCACAATCTCTTTAAATAGAAGAACTTTTTCCATCATTTCTTTAAAGTAATCAAAATTAGCGACACGAACAAAGATCGGGCCTAATCCAGTAATCGCATAGTCTAAAGGAATCGGCCCTTTTTGCCAAGGAGTACCGGCTGCAACACCTTCATTATTTTCATCTGAAATCAATTGGTATTGCTGGTCATCAAAATCAACAAACGACAGTGTTTTTTTACCAAATTGCTCTTTAATTCCTGTATGTTTTACCTCTAAACGGTCAAAGCGTTTCACCCAATATTCGATCGCCGCATCCGTTGGGACACGGAAGGAAGTCTTTGAAATTTCATTGGTACCATGGACCCCTTTAGGAATGCCAGGAAAGTCGAAAAAGGTCATATCGGTTCCAGCACTGCCAATATCATCGGCAAAAAATAAGTGATAGGTTTGAATATCATCTTGGTTAACGGTTTTCTTGACTAAGCGCATCCCTAATACATACGTAAAAAACTCATAGTTTTTTTCTGCGCTACTCGTAATGGCTGTTACGTGGTGCATACCTTTTAATCCATTCATAATGAATCCTCCAATTTATCCTCTATTTTGATTATTTATATTCAAATAGACTTATTTATTAAGTATCTTCTAAACTAATTTGAAATATTATCTTTAAACTAATTATCTTTAATTCGAGATAAATATAACATGAAATTAATAAACTGTCAAAAAGTTTTTCCTTAAAGTTTTCTCAATTACCTTGTTACTAATGATGTAAATCACAAACAAACAGTTTTGGAAGTGTTAACTTATTAATGAGAATAAATATCAAAAGTAATTTGCAACAGTGAAGGAGAATCCTGATATGAGTGAAATCATTAATAACCGTGAACAATTAACTAGTGAATATACAGAACGTGTAGCGATACTAAAACAACTTTTTATTGATCTTCATAATGGACGAAATCTTGATGAGGTCAAAGCACATTTTGATGCGTTTATCGGGAAAATAACCATCGATGAAATAACCCAGTTACAACATGATTTTGTCGAAGAGGGAAGTATATCTGCTGCTGAACTTAAGCATATCTACAACCAGCATTCAGCCATTTTTCAAGGAACGATTAAAGAAGAAGACCATCAAAACGGAAGACCTGAAGACCAGGCAGGTCATCCAGTTCATACCTTTAAACTCGAAAATCAAGAGGTTGATAAGCTGTTAACCACCAAGCTTCAAGTACATTTAGAGGAGTTTGTCAAAGAAGATTCAGCTGAAAATATCTATAAGCTAATCGAAGATATAAATCTATTGCTTGATATTGATAAGCACTATAGCCGTAAAGAGAATTTGATTTTTCCCTATTTAGAAAAGTACGGGATCTACGGCCCCACAACAAATATGTGGAGAATCGATGATTTCATCAGAGACTCGATTAAGGACGCCAGACAAAAACTTGCCCATTATCACGGCGACAAGCAGGCTGTTATCGGGGTTTTAAATTATGTCATTCAAGAAGTAGCGGGAATGATTTATAAAGAAGAAAACATTCTCTTTCCTATGGCTTTGAAGAATTTAACAGAAGATGAATGGGTCAAAATTGCCCATGAAAGTGATGAAATTGGCTTTTGTCTGATCGCTCCTGCAGCAGAATGGAAGCCTGAAAGAAAAGCACTAGATGAACAAGCAATCTCTGAAGGCTATATTAAGATGGAAACCGGTATTCTTTCCTTAAAACAGCTAGAGCTCTTATTAAACCATTTACCCGTTGACATCACCTTCATTGACCAAGATGATGTGGTTCGGTATTTTTCACACGGAAAAGAAAGAATTTTTGCGCGGACGAAAGCAATTATTGGTCGTACCGTTCAAAACTGCCACCCGCCTAGAAGTGTCCATGTCGTAGAGGAACTGTTGGCAGATTTTAAGTCCGGCAAAAAAGAGTCTGAGGATTTTTGGATTAAGTTCAAGGATAGGTATGTCTATATCCGTTATTTTGCTGTTCGGGATGAGGACGGGAAGTACATTGGCACCCTTGAATTCACGCAAAATATTGATCCAATCAAAGCAATTGAAGGGGAAAAACGAATTCTAGAATAATATATAAAAACTGTCATCCACCGATGAGATCAATCGTCGAGAAATGGCAGTTTTTTTATAGATTGGTCATATTTTCATTGTTTGAATTTACGACAATTCGAGACAAATACAGAGTTTGCGTCACTCTTAGTGTCGATAAAAAAGCAGGGCAATTTCACAAAGCTGTAACAGGTTAACCGGAAAAATGGAAGAAAACGGAGATAATAAGAGTATAAGAAGTTCCAATGACAGTCTCATTCAAAAAAATTTTACGAGGAGGGGAACAATGAAACAAAAATGGATTGCTTTGCTATTGGCTGGAGGAAGGGGAACAAGATTAAACCTGCTAACAAAATCACTAGTTAAACCAGCAGTACCATTTGGTGGGAAATACCGAATCATTGATTTTGCCTTAAGTAACTGCAAGAATTCCGGAATTGAGACCGTTGGAATTTTAACGCAATACAGACCTTATGTTTTGCATTCACATCTTGGCCATTGCAATTATTGGAACTTGTATAATCGATATGGGGGCCTAACGATTCTCCCGCCATTTCAGCGCAGTAACTCTGGGGTAGAATGGTATGAAGGGACGTCACATGCTGTCTTTCAAAATATTGAATTTATTGAGCAGCATAAACCTGAGCATGTGCTCATTCTATCTGCTGACCAAATCTATAAAATGGATTATTCTTTGATGCTTGAGCAGCATATTGAAACAAAAGCGGACTGTACCATGGCTGTCGTAGAAGTTCCGTGGGAAGACGCGAGCCGCTTTGGTCTCGTAAAAATTGATGATGAAAGCTATAAAATTATCGATTTCGAAGAAAAACCGGAAAATCCGACCACGAATTTAGCATCGATGGGTATATATATTTTCAAATGGTCTGTTTTAAAAGAATACTTGCTACAAGAGGAGCAAAAAGAATTTACTCATCGCGATTTTGGCAAGGATATTATTCCGTCGATGCTAGGTGCAGGAATGGAGTTATTTGCCTATTATTTCAATAACTATTGGAAGGATGTAGGCACCGTTCGTAGTTACTGGGATGCCAATTTAGATCTTTTGCATAGGGAAAGTAACATCTTCCTCCAGAATCCTGAATGGAGAATCCATACCGTCGAAAGTAATGCGCCCCCGTTATTTGTGGATGAGTCGGCTAAGGTTCACAATTGTTTACTGAGTGAAGGCTGTGAAATTTACGGTACGATCGAAAAGTCCGTTGTGTATAGCGGTGTGAAGATCGGAAAGGGGGCGCGAATTAAAAACACAGTCATCTTGCCAAATACCATTATTGAAGAGAACGCATGGATTGAAAATGCGGTCATTGGCAGCCAAACGGTAGTCAAGAATGGTGTCATCATTGTCTCGAAGGATCCCAATGGGCATTTAATGGTTGTGGGAAATAATGTAACAGTCGACCCGTCGATTCATGATATTGGATCCAAAAACAATGTGTTAACCGTATCTTCCTAAGAAAATATCTTGATGCTTGTAACACTCGATTATCGGTTCCCTTCCCTAATAAATGAATAAAAAATTAACAATTATATATTTTCAATTATTAAAATGGTAAACTAGTAAAAATATCTTTTATACAAGGGGAAGTTTACGATGATTAAAGCGATTTTTTTTGATTTAGATGATACACTGCTTTGGGATCAAAAAAGTGTGAAGGAGGCTTTTGCTGCTACGTGTAGAGTAGCTGAGGAACGGTATGGGGTCGATGCGGACCAACTCGAAGAGGCCGTTCGAGAGGCAGCAAGGAACATTTATACTTCCTATGAATTTTACCCTTTTACGCAAATGATTGGGATTAATCCGTTTGAAGGGTTATGGGGTAATTTTTTAGATGATCAGGATGATTTTAAAAAGATGAAGGAAATGGTTCCTACCTATCGAAAGGACGCTTGGACAGCTGGTTTGAAATCATTGGGCGTGGATGACACCGATTTTGGATTCGAGTTAGCGGAACGGTTCCCACAAGAGCGCAGAAACCTGCCGTTTGTCTATGAGGAATCATTTAAAATTCTTGATACGTTAAAAGAGAATTACCAGTTGCTGCTGTTAACAAATGGTTCACCCGATCTACAAAAAACAAAACTAACCATAACACCTGAACTGGTTCCATATTTTGATCAAATTGTTATTTCAGGGGATTTCGGCAGAGGGAAGCCTGATCCGACCATTTTTGAACACGCACTCTCGCTTATGTCGGTTCAAAAGGATGAGGTCCTTATGGTGGGGGATAATTTAATGACAGACATTCTAGGAGCGAATCGGGCAGGAATCAAAACGGTTTGGATTAACCGTCATGACAAAGCCAGAAATGAAGTTATCCCTACTTATGAGATTACCCATTTGGAAGAACTTTTTCCATTATTAGAGGAATTAAAGAAAAAATAGAAAAAACAAACTAGTTGAAGATTGCCGTATATATAGGGAGTTTCCTATATATACGGCAATTTTTTGTATAGATGAAAATGGTGTGCAACAATTTATTTAGTAATCATGTAACATTGTTCCGCTTTTTGGCGACTATATGGCTGAGACCAATAAATTGCCTTTTGGTAAAGGGGGAGATAAGAAATGCGAAACAATAAATGGTTTTATATTATGAGTTCAGCATTGATGATTGGCCTTTTAACAGGATGTGGAACAGGTGCGACTACAAAAGGGAGCGCAGAAGGGACTAAGCCAGCGCTGCCAAAACAGAATGAGATTGTAGCTAAATTTCATGCAACGATTGAAACAAAAGCAGTGAATAATACGATGATTATCAAATACAAGGTTAAAAATCTATCAGGAAAACCACAGAAACTTACGTTTACTAGTGGCTTAGAGGCAGATTATATTGTCTATGACTCAGAAGGGAAAAAAGTCAAACGATATTCCGATGAAGTCATGTCAACGCAAGCCATTAAGGAACTAGAGTTAGCAAATAATCAAGAAATCGCAAAAGAATTTACTATTTCAGATCTTCCCAATGGCCAATATAGAATCGAAGTGTTCTTAACAGCAAAAGAAGAGGAAGCTAAAGTAGTGACAGACTTAATCGTAAAAAATTCGTTTAGCAAAGGAACCGGTGTTCTGGTTGGCCAAATGGATCCCCATACGATTGAAATCGATATGGAGGGCAAGAAGGTAGCCTTCCAGTTAACAGAGGATGCCATAAAGCAATTATCATCTTTAAAGGAAGGTGAACAGGTTTCATTTTTATACAAGGAAAATGAAACTGGGCAAAAGCTGATCCAAAAGTTTATCTTGGAAAAGGAATAAATTAATTAAAATAGCTAAAAGGCCTTTGCTGACTGAAATCAGACAAAGGCCTTTTAATTGATAGGAATTCTATGATAATTATTTTTCTAGAAAAGTATTGATGAGAAAAATGAAAAATATACAATTTTCACAACTTTTTACCAAAGGCTTATAATATAAGTCAATAAATGACATTTTACCTTTCGAAATTATCTAACTAATCACAAAAATAGGTTGTATTTATCTAAAGAGGATAGTAATATTATTCTACGAATATATCATTATATAATTTTTTTTTAGATTCAATTAATTAGGAAGAGAACATCTAGGCGGGAGTAGCTAATATGCAAAATAAATTACCATTTTCAAGGTATTTCGTTATAGGAGTAATGTTGTTTGCCTTGTTTTTCGGGGCAGGGAATTTAATTTTTCCAGCAGCACTTGGTCAAAATGCAGGGTCAAATGTGTGGATGGCGGTGACAGGCTTTTTAATTACCGGAATTGGGCTTCCGTTTCTTGGAATCCTGGCAATGGGGTTCTCGGGGAGCAAGAACTTAGAGGAGCTGGCAAGCAGGGTCCACCCGCTCTATGGGGTTATTTTCACATCGCTTCTTTATTTGACGATTGGGCCATTTTTTGCCGCACCTAGGACGGGCGCAGTTGCCTATGATATTGGGATCTCACCGTTTTTAAGTGAAAGTTTTGGTCAAATTGAATTATTTGTATTCACTGGTTTGTTTTTTATTGTGACCTTGTGGTTTTCATTAAACCCAGCAAAGCTTGTGGACCGTGTGGGGAAAATCTTATCTCCTGCTATTATCATTTTAATTTTTATCTTATTAGTAATGGTTATTGTCAAGCCACTCGGTTCAATTGAGGCACCACAAGCAACCTATGCAAACGGGGCGTTCATGAAAGGATTTATGGAAGGTTATAACACAATGGATGCACTTGCATCGCTTGTATTTGGGATCATCGTTATCAATTCAATTCGTTCGATGGGTGTAACGTCTACACGAGGTATCCTTATAGCATCAGCTAAGTCTGGACTGATTGCGACCATTTTTCTTGGAATCATCTACGTTGGCGTTGCTTATTTAGGGGCGTCAAGCACAAGCGCGTTCGGACTTTTTGATACTGGAGGTCCTGTTCTGGGGAAGGCATCTTCCTATTATTTTGGAACATTTGGTACGGTTATGTTGTCGGTTATTATCATACTCGCTTGTCTAACAACGAGCATCGGCTTGATGACAGCTTGCGGCGAATACTTCCATACACTGGTACCGAAAATCAGTTACAAAATGTGGGTGCTTTTCTTTTCGCTCATTTCGTTTGTTATCGCAAACTTTGGTTTAGCGAATATCATTAATTTTTCCATACCTTTATTAATGTTTTTATATCCATTGTCGATTGCCTTAATGCTGCTGACTTTTTTGTCCAAGCTGTTTAACCATTCACGGATTGTTTATGTATCTGCCATTTCAGTTACCTTTATGATCAGTATTATCGATGGGCTTAAAACATTCTGCGATCTGGTTGGCATCGATTATTTTAGGTGGCTAGCGCAGATTGTTAAGTTTTATGATCGAGTATTGCCTTTTTATAACAATGGGCTCGGCTGGCTGCTGCCTGTTTTGGTTACCATCTTAATAACAGGGATTTTTGTCAGTGTGCAGAATTTCTCCGCACACCGCGTAAAGAATAAGACTGAAAGTGCCTTATAGCATTGTAAAAACATCAAAAAATAAAATTAATCCTAAATACCTATTTGCATTCCTTACTAATCTCTGTTATAGTAAAGAAGAATTATTTTTGTTAGTCGGTAGGATAATAAGTGCTAAACTTTCTGTCTTGAAGATCTGAGCAAGGATAGTAACACAATGTGTGCACAGCACACGAGGAGGAAACAACAAATGGAACAAGGTAAAGTGAAATGGTTTAACGCAGAAAAAGGATTCGGATTCATCGAACGCGAAGCAGGAGACGATGTATTCGTACACTTCTCAGCTATCCAAAGCGAAGGTTTCAAATCTTTAGACGAAGGTCAAGCTGTAACATTTGAAGTAGAACAAGGTCAACGTGGACCCCAAGCTACTAACGTTCGTAAAGCATAATAAGACCCAAAATATAAAAAGACTCTCTTTATGGGAGTCTTTTTTTGTTTGTAAAATTCGGGGCAAATAAAAAACCCTACTCTGCAGTTGAGTAGGGCGGTCTTATGAAAACGTAAAGTAAATGGTAAACAAAGTATAGCATACATTCCTTCCGATCCCTAATTTTTTTAAATTGATAGAAAATTACTAACTATAATTCCTTTATAAGTTCATATAGGATGAATATTTAAGGTGAAGGTTCAATAAGTTAAGAAGTAACTCGGGTTTGTTTTTGATAACGTGTTTTTAAGATTCCTGTTGGCTTTTCCCAAAAGTAAGGCAAGTGGACAGTATTTTGATTGAATATTTCTATTAATTCATAAAAATTCTTCATTTCATATAAATTAAAGGCGACACCATTTTCGGTTTTTACCTGAAAATAACGTGTTGTTGTGTTATTTTCACCTGCAGATTCTCTTTCGTAATAGTGGGTTTCGGTAACTTGCTCCCAGGCGTAGTCGTTTACAAAGATTCCTTTTCGCTTATTAATGATTGTGACAGTGAATCCTTTTTCACGACAGGAAACGGTGGTGTCGTTGCCAAAGTATCGCATCCACAAAAAAATGACAACTCCAATCACAAAGAAAATCGAACCGATCCAAATATTGAGAAACATGAATCCAATCCCTATAACACCAAAAATGATTCCAAAAACAACGGAAGATTTGGAAGACGTTTTATTCGAAAATTCTCTGTTAATGAAAATCCCCCCTTTAGTAAGAAGGGTATGCAGTCCTTGGTTTTAAATGACTGGACGTGCCTTACAGACAATATAAAAATTAAACGACAAAAAACTGCATCCCCCATTTTGAGGTGACGCAGTTGTTTAAGCAGAAAAATTTCAGTTTTTTAATATAGATCGTTGCTCTTCTGTGTTCAATAATTGTAAAAGCTCTCGAACAGCATAGGCAAAACCATCTTCGTCATTAGTCTTTGTGATGATATCGGCTTTTTGCTGAACATGGACAGGGGCATTTCCCATGGCAACTGAAGTGGTAGCTACTTCAAACTGGGCAAGGTCATTGCCGCCATCCCCAAAAGCGAGTATTTCATCAAAAGAAAGATTCAACATTTTTTGGTAACGTAATAGAGCTTTTCCTTTATGTGCTTCGTTTGAAGTGATTTCCACATTATTTGGAAATGAGGATGCGATCGAAATATCAAATTTCCCTGCTAATGCCGCTTTAACCTCTGCTATCATTTCTATTTGCTCTGGGTGTACCAAGGCAATAAGTTTATAGATTTTTAGATTGTCTTTTTCAAGAATTTCATCATAATTGAATTCTTGAAAAAGGGTATCGAGCTCTTGTTTACTTTTCCCATGCAATGGAGGCAATGTCGAGGGAAAACCGCCATAATTGGTGTAAACCAAAATACCAACGCCGAGTTCTTTTAATATCGTAAAAATACTTTTATAGGTTGAAACTGTTAATGTAGCCTCGTACAGCATTTCTCTCGTTTCTGAATATAAAACGGAACCATTGATACAAAAAATCGGAATCTCCATATTTTGAACGGCTTTTAATTTAATAACATCAGCGTAAGCACGACCTGTGTTCAAAATAAGGCAGTGGCCTGAGTCCTTCAATTCGTTTAAGGCCTTCACATTCTCCACGCTTATTTCATGCTGAGAGTTTAATAAGGTACCATCTAAATCGATTGAAATACATTTCATATTTGTCATATTTCCTTTCCATTCCATCATAAAACTACTATAGCAGATTTTAACCCGAAAATGTGTTTCCAAATTTATGTTGGTGCCTGACACCATTTTACACGAAAGGATGTTTGGATATTTACCATGATCGTTGAATTAACTTTTTTATCTTCTATAATGAAAACAATAACTTAATGGAGGATGATTTTTTTTAAAAATCCTCACGTTCCTTTTTCACGAATCGTTTTTACCGATTAAAAGTTAAGGGGTGACTGGTGATGATTTTGAGAAGTAGCGAAATTACTGGATTTCTAAATCATTTTGATAAGTATGCTAATTGGGATGGGACGAAATATTTTCTTACCTTAAATACAGTCAGTCCGAATGGAACACTTACGATTATGAAGTATCCTGATGGAAAGTTTACCTACCACCGAAAAAACGAACATTATTGGGACATTAGAGAAATAGATATTGAATTAGAAATGCTCTCGGACATTATTTGGGGATTTAGGAAAACCATTAATAAACTTATTTTAGAAAGTACGATCGTCCTTTAATTGTTCTGATAAAGCGAAGCCTTTGACCCTTCAAGGGCTTTTTTTCTGATCAAATTCCTTACAGATGGAAAGTATTTTTTCGGGAATTATTGGTTAATATAAAGTCGAGGTGATGGAATGGCTACGGCAAATATTGGCGATGTTATTTCCTTTAGTCGTGAAGGAAAAAATCATGAAGGTGTCGTTTCTGGTATTAGGGAAAATTCTGTTATGGTCCAATATGGTTATTCGAAAGATAAGGATGAACCACTTACTACCATTGTAAACCATAAAAATTACAAAATTAAGAAGTCGAAAAGTTGACCCATCAGGTTTACATAATAGTTTGATATAAACCCCTAAATGTAAAATAAGCCAGAAAAAACCTAAGTGAAAAGAAAAAATGATAAGTACAAAATTCGAGTGAGGGACTAAGTCTCTACTCGATTTTTTTTGTGATGAAAGTAGTTAAATATTAATTCAGAAAAATTAAATTATTAATTGACAAATCCCTATTTTGGGGACAAGAATAGAATTGTGATGTATACATCAAAGGGACCAATACGCGAAAAAATTACCCATCACTCTCATTTAATAAAAGAGGAGTTGGTTATATGTTTTCCCCGTTAACCCCATTAGACTGGAAACGCCGGGCGGTGAAGTATTATCCGAATAAAACAGCCGTCATCGATGGAGAAAAGGAATTTACATATCAAGAATTTGGCAAGCGAGTCGATCAGCTTTCTGCTGCTCTCCTTCAAGCAGGAATCATCCAAGGTGATCATGTAGCAGTCATGTTGCCTAACACGCATTATATGCTGGAGTGCTTTTATGGAATCTGCCAGCTTGACGCGGTCATGGTACCGCTAAATTACAGGCTTACTGCGGATGACTTAGAGTATATCATTCGTCACAGTGATGCGAAAATGTTAATTGTCGATGAAGAATTTTGCGGCCCGATTGAGAAAATAATCGATAATCTTTCCCTCGAACAAATTATAATCGTATCTGTACCGGGACAGGATACTTCTTTAATGGGCATCGATTATGAGGATTTTTTGCAACATACTTTGGAAACGGTTACACTTCCAGAGGTGATTATTGATGAAAATCAACTGCTAACTTTAAATTATACGAGCGGGACGACTTCAAAACCCAAGGGAGTCATGCTTACACATCGAGGGAATTATTTAAATGCTGCTAATTTCATGTATCATCTAGGTGTCAACCATGATGATGTCTATCTCCATACACTACCGATGTTTCATGCAAATGGCTGGGGCGGTGTTTGGGCGATTACGGCTACAGGAGGTACCCATGTATGTCTCAGAAAAGTTGACCCGCCCCTTATACTTGAATTATTTGAAAAGAAGAAAATCACGCTTTTATGCGGTGCGCCAACGGTCGTGAATATGCTGGTCAATGAGCCAAAGGCAAAAGAAATTAAGATTACTACAAACCCACGGATGGCGACAGCCGGCGCACCTCCTGCAGCAGTACTGATTCATAAAGCACAAGAAATTCTGGGTTTAAATATGATACACGTCTATGGTCTAACGGAAACCTCTCCGTTCATCCTTTACTGTGAGTGGAAAAAAGAATTTGATGCAATGACAGCGGATGAACAAGCAGCGATAAAGGCAAGACAAGGGATTGAACTTGCTTTCAATGGCGAAACAAAGGTTGTACATCAAGATGGGGAAGAAGTGGCCTGGAACGGAGAAGAATTAGGGGAAATCATCACGCGTGGTAACGTCGTCATGGCAGGTTATTACAAGGATCCAATTACCACTGCAGCGGCAATCAGGGGCGGCTGGTTCCATACGGGAGATTTGGCTGTCACTCACCCAGATGGGTTCATCGAAATACGAGATCGTGCCAAGGATTTGATTATTTCTGGTGGAGAGAATATCTCTTCTACAGAGGTTGAAGGAGTTCTCTATAAGCACCCGGCTGTCTTGGAAACTGCCGTGATTGCGATCCCGGATGAAAAGTGGGGCGAGGTTCCAAAGGCGATTATCGTGTTAAAACCTGAGGCGAAAGTAACGGAAGATGAAATCTTCCTGTTCTGCCGGTCAGAGTTAGCACATTTTAAAGCACCGAAGGCAGTTGAATTCGTAGAAGCTTTACCAAAAACAGCAACCGGTAAATTGCAAAAATTTCGTTTAAGAGAAATGTATTGGACCGGTCCAAAGAGAGTCAATTAATTAGCTTGAATTTGGAGTTCTTTTCCCTCAGTGAGGGGAAGGACTCCTTTTTTATTAAAGCTTTTTCCGTTATGTAAAAAGTAACAAAACGAATGAACCTACAAATAAGGTTCATAATAAGTAACAAAAAGGAGGGAGAAGTATGGACCAGAAGTATAATACGGATGATGATGCCAATATTGAATTAAAGAAGGCGTTAAGCAAAAGTCAGCCCAGAAGTAATCCAAACATGAGTGAGGCAGAGCAGAAACTAAAATTTCAAAACAAGAAGAGCTAACGGACGATCATAGTGATCGGCCCTTTAACTTGGAGGTGAGACAATGCCAAAGAATAATCCAATTGAATATACTGGGAAAGTTCTAGACCAGAGAAATGACCTTACAGGTCCAGATGAAGGGAAGGCTTCCTATCCAAATCGACCAAAGCATGTTCCAATTCAGGACCCAGCCAGCAATAAAGGTAAATAATTTATGAGGGTAATGAACGGAATTTCTTAGTTAGACTAGAAAGGAGGAATAGATCTTGGAAGCGTCTTTGAATATTGGCGAGATGGCCCCAGACTTTTCATTATCGGCGACGACAACAGAAAAGATTGCCTTGTCTGATTATCGAGGGAAGCAAAACATAGTTGTTGCCTTTTATGGAATGGATTTTACCCCCGGCTGAATTAAGGAAATATCCTCTTGGAAAGAGGATTACAAACGATTCGAGCAATTAGATGCTGAAGTACTAGCTATTAGTGTGGATCATATCCACTCCCATAGAGTTTTTGCAGCGAGTATGGGAACCCTGCCATATCCTTTATTGTCAGATTGGTTTAAACAAACGGTAAAAAGTTACTATGTACTTAACGAAAAAGGCGGAACGGCGATTCGTTCAGTCTTTGTGGTGGGTAAAACTGGCGTGATAACCTACATAAACACCTCATTTAAAGCTGATAAAAAAGAAGATTATGAAGCGGTTTTTAAAGAACTTGAAAAGTTAACAAACCAGTGAATTGAAATAAAGTGTCAGGCACCCAATATGCCTGACACTTTATTATTTCTGCTTAATCAGTAACTATGAAACCTCTTTCAAGGAAACCTTCAATGACTTCACTTATTTGGTAGGAAACTTGAGGCGAATCATAATTTTCAAAGGTATGTTCACAACTGTTTTTATAGTTCATGGTTTCATCATAATGGGCCATATGGCGGGCAATGTCTTGATCATTATCTTTGCGTTCCTTTTGTCTCTTAATAACCGTATCGCGGTCGGCATAAATGAAAAAGCGCATGACACGATCACCATACATCTTCTTTAATTTTTCTGTTCCCTCAGGATTTAATGTTAGGTAGACAAGGGTATGGGATTCAAATGCCTTAACAATATCCTCTTCGCGAATGCCATAGTGTATTCCATCGATGTCAACGCATTCAAGAAATTCCTGGTTCTCTTGCATTTTTTTGAATGTTTCCTCGTTAATAAAATGGTAGTCTTCCCCATTTTTTTCGTAATGACGAGGAGAACGAGTCGTGTAAGAGAGCACCGTTTCCATATCAAACGCGGTCGCAACCATTTTGGCAACCGTTTTTCTCCCTGAACCATCTGGTCCTGTGTAAATGAATAGCTTTTCTTTATTTTTGATTTTATACATAGATAACCTCCTGAAAATGGATTATATAAAAAAGAATCTACCTGAAGGCAAATGCTTTTTAGTATTACACCATAAAATGGTTGGATTGGGATAATTTAATTATAACAGATAGATAGCGAATGGAAAGTTTGACCTTTTTGATTTTTATTTGTGAATTGCGTTGTTCCTTAAATATATTCAATACTAAGCAGTCCGATTGCATCTACGTCTTAAGTCTGAGGGGAAAATCAAGCTCAAGCGCAATTATGAAAATGATTGAAAAAAGGTAAGATGAAATCAAGATAAAGAACGAAGGAGGAAAATAACATGAAAAAATTAGGTTTACTTTTAGCCGGCGGACTTGCAGCGGTCATCTTACTTAAAACAATTGGTCCGATTATAGGGTTACTCGTAAGTCTAGCGATTCTCTACTTCATTTATAAACAGTTTCTGAAGGCAGAATCAACTGGTTGGAAAATTGGGTTAGTCATCATCGGCTTAATTGTCCTTTCAGCAACCATCCACCATATTCCAGCACTCATCGGAGTCGGAGCAGCTTATGTACTGTTCCTTGTTTATAAACAGTGGAATAAAAACAAAAAGCCGCCTGTGAACAAGGAATCCGATCCATTTGAAAATTTTGATAAACAATGGAATGAATTAAAAAAATATTAATTTAAAAGGGGAAAAGTGAAAAATGGCAAACTTATTAACTAAAATTAAAGATCTCATTATTGCTGATTTGAATGAAACTCGTCAACACAAAGAAAAACAAAATCCGATTGATTTGCTCAATCAATACCTTCGCCAATGTGAGCAGGAGACGGAGAAGGTTGGCAAGCTTATCGAACGTCAATCTAGTTTAAAGGAAGAATTTACAAGAGAATATCATCAATCAACTGAGCGAGCAGAAAAAAGAAAGTACCAGGCAGAGATTGCTTCAAAAGCAGGAGAAACAGAGCTTTATCAATTTGCTTCAGCGGAGCATCAACAATATATAGAGCGTGCAGAGCGCCTGAATGCTTCTCTTGCACAAGTGACAGAGCAGTTAACTGAATTAGAAAGAAAGCATGAAGAAATGAAGCAAAAGTTAAAGGATATGCATCTTCGCCGGATGGAATTAATGGGCCGGGAAAATGTAACACGGGCTAATATTAAAATAAATCAGGTATCAGAGTCAAATTCATATTCGGACCAATTTACATCAAAGTTTAAGGATATTGAAAACTATCTGGAACGATTAGAACACAAGGTGAACCATTCCTACTTCCAAAGTACAATTGATGCACGGGTGGAGCAGTTAGAAAAAGAAATGAATAAACAGGATGATCATCCTGTAAACCTAACAAAAGAATAATCATAAAAGGGCAGTGATTTAGGAATTACTGTCTTTTTGTCCACTAAAAGAAGTACACATCCGTTCCATTTGAACAATTGATCCTGATCTGGTTGGGTACTAATTTAGAAAAACCTACGTAAAGTAGTATGAATAATTAAAAATCCCGTTATTTGAAAGGGGAATTTATTTTGTTGCATTATCCCAATAATGTAAATGGTCCTTTTAATATTTATAGTTACTTTGTAGGTTCGAATCCGGTAACTTCCGTAAATCCCACACCAATTTTTCCAAAAATAAATAAAACGGCATTTTTAAGCCCGTTCACCTATATTGTCGGCGACGTTACGATTCGGAATAATACGTATGTCGGTCCCTTCGTCAGTATCCGCGCAGATGAAGGAACGCCTTTCTTTATCGGTAGCAACTGTAATTTGCAGGACGGAGTAATCCTTCATGGTTTGAAAAACAAACATGTAGAGGTTAATAATAGGAAATATTCAGTCTATATTGACGATGAGGTATCCTGTGCCCACGGAGCATTGATCCATGGTCCCTGTCAGATTGATAAAAAGGTATTTATCGGTTTTAAGGCAATTGTTTATCATGCCCAGGTCGGAGAAGGAAGTTTCATCGCATCGGGAGCAGTTGTTACTGGTGGAGTAACGCTGAGACCTGGCAGCTTTGTTCCACCAGGCGCTCATATTGATAATCAGAAAAAAGCCGATTCCTTATCAAATGTTCCTAAAAATGAACAGGAGTTTGCTCAAGAGGTCCAGCGGGTAAATCAAGAATTTCCATCTGCTTATTCGTTTGTTTTTGGAAAAAATCGCTGTACTTGCGGTTTATCGTGCTAATCAATGAATTTAATAAGGGGAAAATTAACTTTTTGAAGGTTTTAGATCATATTTTGTTGAAATAAGTACCTAAAGAAAGAATTTTTGGGTGAGGTGGGAGAATGAACGATATCCAATTCGCGTTTATTGATGAATCTGGTGATTATAGTTTTGATTTTGAAAATAAAGATGTCTCGACCCACTTTATTATCGTTTCTATTCTAGCAAAAGAGTCAAATAAAGAGTTGTTAGAACAGGAAGTTGAAAAGGTGAGACAAAAATACTTTCAAACCGACGAAATGCATACTGATAAAATGGATAACCCTCATCTAAGAATTCAACTATTAAATGAACTGAAAGATTTACCGTTCAATATATATGCATATGTCGTCGATAAAAGAAAAATTAGAGAAGATAGCGGCATCACGTTTGAAAAGACGTTTATCAAATTTATGAATCGGTTAATCTATGATGACTTAAATCGAACGTTTGACCAACTGGATCTTGTGTTAGTGGAACAAGGAACGAAAGAATTCATGACTGAATTTAAAACGTATATAGCAGAAAAAAGTGTTCCAGATTTATTTAATTATTCCACCTTTGGGTTTAATCACAGTAAATCAGAAATACTTCTTCAACTGGCAAATTTAATCGCTGAGACGATTGCAAAAGGTTATGATCAAACCCAGTACTCAGAACATTATCCGCTTTTTCATAAAGTCATCAAAAAGAAAATCATCGCCATTAATTTATGGCCGCAAAACTATAAAAACTATTTACATGATTACATATCAAGGAATCAGGACTCTCAATTTGATGAGGTTATTTTTAAACAATCGGTTAATTTGGCCCTTCAATATCTTGAAAAGAATAAAAAGAGTGAGGATGCGGATGAAAAAATTAGGATAGATTTACTCAAGTTCCTGTTATTTAATCTGCGAGAAAATCCTAATGAATATGTCTATACCCAAGAAATTTTAGATAATTTAAATGCAATCAGAGTGAACAAAATTAATCATCATTACTTTAGATCGAACATTGTTTCCAAACTTCGTGATAGCGGGCTGTTAATTGCCAGCAGCAATAAGGGATATAAACTGCCAGTTTGTTTAACAGACTTATATGATTTTGTTCATTTATCGAGCCTAACCATACACCCGATGATTCAAAGAATATCCAAGTGTCGAAATCAAGTTCTACTTGCCACCAACAATGAAATTGATATTCTCGAAAACAACGAATATGAATATCTAAAAAAAATTATTGAAATGGAAAAATTAGCGGTTACTGAATAAAGGGTCAGTCCCCACAACATCCATAGTTGTGCGGGCCTGACCTTTTTTTAGATTGACCGAATACGACAAATTTGTTATTCTATAATTAACTTTTTTTCTTATAAGAAAACTTTTGAAGATAATTTTTTCATAAATAAATATTACCAGAAGGTGAATAAATTGAAGCTGCAGGCAGATGTTTGTATTGTGGGTGGCGGACCAGCAGGGACATTACTAGGGTTTTTATTGGCTAAAAACGGTGTATCAACTATTTTAATAGAACGTTCTACTGGAGTTAATCGGAAATTTAGAGGTGAACATATAAATTCTGAAACAGAAGCCATTTTAAAAGCACATCAATTGTTTGAAAAGATAGAAGAGCTAGGCATACTTAAAATGAAAAAAGTTGAATTCTTTGCTGGCAAACATATCGTCCAAACAATTATCCCTTCAACCGATGAGGATCACGTAGGAATTCATGTTCCTCAAGCTAATTTACTGAGTGCAATCAACCAAGAATCAGAACAATATAAAAACTACCGTCTTCTTTTTAACACAACAGTAACCGAATTAATGCAGGATGAGCAGGGAGTCTATACTGGTGTGAAAGGAATAAAGGACGGTCATGAAATAATGATTTCGAGTTCCGTTGTCGTTGGTGCGGATGGCCGCTTTTCAACTGTCAGAAAGCTTGCAAAGATACCAACGGTCGAGTTGTTGCATGGATATGACGTATTGTGGGCCAAAATTCCCGCTCCTGCAGGATGGGAGCCAACAACAAGAATGGTGCATGTCAATGGACATCAGCTTGCCTTGTTCACGCAGACGGGAGGATTCATCCAAATTGGCTGGAATATTGAAGAAGGATCCTTTCCTTCGTTAAGAAAACAATCATTACAGCCATTTCTTGAACCATTGATTGAAAGCTTTCCGGAATTGAAAGAGTTGGTCTTACAGCATCTAAGTACCTGGAAGAACTTTGTTCCCTTAAAGGTGCAAAGCTCCCGTTCTGAAACGTGGGTAAAGGACGGATTAATCATCATCGGAGATGCAGCGCACACAATGACTCCTACAGGTGCAATCGGCATTAATTGTGGGATGAAGGACGCGCATGTGCTAGCGCCGATCTTAACCGAAGCCCTTATGGATAAAAACATCACAACACAGAGATTAAAAACATTTGAAGTGAGTAGAAAAACTGAAATTAAAGTACAACAAGAAATGCAAATACAACAAGAAGCGTCATTTTCGGAAAAATTTGCTCAGTTTGCTCTTAATTAAATAATGGACCTTCACCTACATCTTTTAATGGAGTGGGAGAAGGTCTTTTTTTATTTGTGAGAACCTGACCTCAAAGTTGAAAAGAAGGAATGGATTGTTTTACGATAATATCAAAGCCTTGAGAGGAGTTATTAAATTATGATGAATTCTGATTCTAAAGGAGTACAAGCAGTTTATAAGAAACTTTTGGATGCGTGGAATGAACGCAGTGCAGAGGGGATGGCAAAGTTATTTACGGATGATGGCGAGAGTATCGGATTTGATGGAAGTCAATCCATTGGCAGACAAGAAATATTTTCACACCTACAGCCAATTTTTGAACACCATCCAACGGCACGGTTTGTAAGTAAAGTGAAGGATGTACGTTTTCTAAGTTCAGAGATCGCTATTTTGCGGGCAATTGCAGGAATGGTGCCACCAAAACAATCAGACATTAACCCTAACGTGAACACACATCATACGCTTGTTGTTGTAAAAGGAGACGGGAACTGGCGTATTCAATTGTTTCAAAATACTCCAGCTCAGTTTCATGGCAGACCTGAATTAGTGGAAAAAATGACTGATGAGCTGAGAGAGTTATTAAAATAAAGCTGCTTGTTCTTGTACTTAAGTACATAAATGTCACTTATTATTATTACTATAAAAAAGTTTCGGAAAGAAAAGGGTGTCAGGCACCATGTGAAGAATTCACATGGTGCCTGACACCCTTTCCCTGCTAAGCATATATTTTTGATTTATGCCTTCCTATTGTTACTATAGTAGTAATCTCTCTAAGGAAAGGAATTATAAATATGGCAACAATTAATATACCTATATCTGTTTTGAATTTAGCTCCGATCCGGAAGGGACAAAACCCAAGCCAAGCGATCGAGTCAATGGTCGACCTTGCCCAAGCAGTCGAGAAAATGGGCTATCAACGCTATTGGATCGCAGAACATCATAATACAGCTACACTTGTCAGTTCAGCTACATCCATATTAATAAAACATGTATTAGAACATACGAGTACCATTCATGTTGGATCAGGTGGGATCATGCTGCCGAATCACTCACCGCTAGTAGTGGCTGAACAATTCGGTACTATGGCCACGATTTACCCAAATCGTGTGGACCTCGGTCTGGGCCGTGCACCTGGAACAGATATGATGACGGCAAGTGCCCTAAGACGATCGAAAAATGATCCAGTTTATACTTTCCCAAATGATGTCCAAGCATTACTTACGTATTTTGGCCCAGCAGATCAGCAAAGCTATGTGAAAGCCTATCCTGGCGTTGACACGAATATTCCGATTTATATACTCGGTTCTTCCACTGATTCAGCGTATTTGGCGGCAAGTTTGGGTCTTCCTTATGTATTTGCGTCCCACTTTGCACCAAGATATATGGAAGAAGCAATCTCAATCTATCGGAGTCGTTTCCAGCCTTCTGAATATTTGGATAAACCATATATGATGGTTTGTTTAAATGTTATTGCGGCCGAAACGGATGAGGAGGCACAATTTTTATCGACAACCATGCAGCAGTTTTTCCTAAATGTTGTTCGTGGTACACAAAATCCGTTACAACCGCCTGTTGAAAACCTGGATGAGCTTTGGAACTCGATGGAAAAAGAAATGGCGGCATCGAAGCAAAGTGTGACGTTGATAGGGAGCAAGGAAACAGTCCGCCAACAGTTGACTAAGTTCCAGGACCATTATAATGTCGATGAACTCATGGCCGTATCGTATATTTATGACACTGAAAAACAAAAGCGTTCGTATGAAATATTGAAAGAAGTAGTTGACGGCCACTAATCTAAACGAAAAGGACCAGAAGAGACAATGTATCTCTTTCTGGTCTTTTTCGTTTACACAGATTCGTGGGAGGTTTTTGTACAGCCTTATTGAATTCGTATGCTCCCCTTTCTATAATCAATACAATAATACGATGGCAAATTCCAAAATGAATTAGAATAGTTTAGTGCCCTCGATTAATAGTTGTGTCCTTTTTGAGAATATTCACCAACTAGTCAAAATTGAGATAAAGGTTTAAATAGTTGAGTATAGAAATATATTTATGGAGAAACAGGTTGATAATTAGGGGGATGGGAAAATGCGTAATCAAGAGATGCTGCTAATACCCGGGCCAACGCCGGTAGTGGATTCAATTTATGATGCTATTGCACAGGAAACTAGGGGACACACAGACTCGAGATTTGTCGCTATCTACAAAAATGCGATCCAGAAAACAAGGGAAATGCTGAAAACAGATGGTGAAGTGTTTGTTATTTCCGGCTCTGGAACTGTAGCTATGGAAATGGCTCTTGTCAATACAGTTGCCGCTGGGGAAAAACTTTTAGTGATCAGTCACGGTTATTTCGGAGATCGTTTCATTAAATTAGGAAAGGCATTTGACATTGAAGTAGAAGTACTCCAGGCAGAATGGGGTACTCAGGTATCTCCAAGTGATGTCGAAGCGAAATTAGTGAGTGGCAATTTTAAGGCGGTTACAATTACCCATGCAGATACGTCGACAGGAGTAGCTGCCAATTTAGACGTACTTGTGCCGATTATTAAAAAACATGGAGCACTCGTCATTCTCGATGGTGTTTGTGCGACTGCCGCAATGGAAGAAGATATGAGTAGGCAATATCATGGGTCTGATGGGAAAATCGATGTCATTTTAACAGGTTCACAAAAAGCAATTGGCGTGCCGCCTGGTCTAGCCATCGTTGCCTTTAACCAAACTGCTTTAGCTGCACGTACCAAAATGGAACGTGTTCCTGCTTATTATTGTGATATCTATAATTGGATTCCGATTATGAACGATCCAGGAAAGTACTTCGCCACACCTCCAGTCAATCTTATCTATGCATATGACGAAGGGATGAGATTGGTATTGGAAGAGGGGATGAAACGAAGATACCAGCGCCACTCCGCATTTGGAAAAGCGGTTAGATCGGCCCTTGCCGTATACGGGATGAAGGCGTTAGCAATGGAAGAAGTCGCTGCCGCCACACTTAGTTGTATTCTTTATCCTGATGGAATGGACGATGCTGCTTTCCGTTCTTCACTTGCAAAAAAAGGAGTGATTGTAGCTGGATCACTAGCCCATTTGGCAGGAAAGGCTTTCCGGATTGGACATATGGGGAATACGACGGAACAAATGCTCGAAGATGCGGTCGTTTTGATCGGAGAAACGATGAATGAGCTGGGATATCCGGTTGATTCAGAGAAAGCGGTAGATTGCTTTAAAAAGCAAGTGGCTATTCGCATTTAGTGTTCGTTTATAAAGCCTGTTTGACTGGAAAAATCACAACCAAGGTAAGTAAGAGAGGTTTATAAAGCCTGTTTGACTGGAAAAATCACGACCAAGGTAAGTAAGAGCGGTTTATAAAGCCCGTTTGACTGGAAAAATCACGACCATGGTAAGTAAGAGCAGTTTATAAAGCCCGATGAACTGAAAAAATCACCCTCTAAAAAATAAAGAGGGTGATTTTTTCATTAGCTATTTTCTGCTTGGAATTGAATCATAAACTCCTTGAATGCCTTACATGCCTCAATTGGAACAGCATTATAAGCTGATACACGGCATCCGCCGATCGAGCGATGACCGTTTACGCCAACAAAGCCTTCTTGTTTCGCTTGCTCGAGGAATTTCTTTTCTAGGTCTTTGGATGCTAAGTTAAAAGTAAGGTTCATGAGAGAACGACTGTCCGGTTCAGCATGGCCAATGTAAAAACCATTACTTGTATCAATTGTTTCGTAAATCAGACTCGCTTTTTTATCATTAAGCTCAGCAATCGCAGATAAGCCACCTAACTCACGAGCCCAGTTTAAGACCTCGCCCAGCATATAAATGCCGAAGGTTGGCGGTGTGTTATACAATGAATTATTTTTAGAATGTGTACTGTATTTTAACATTGTTGGGATATTTGTGTTTGCTTGTTCAAGCAAATCCTTGCGAATAATCACAACCGTTACGCCTGAAGGACCAAGGTTTTTCTGGGCACCAGCATAAATTAACGCAAACTTGCTGACATCAATCGGCTTAGACAGAATATCACTCGACATGTCTGCGATTAACGGAACATCGCCAGTGTCAGGGAAGTGCTTCCATTGGGTACCATAAATGGTATTGTTGGAAGTTAGATGTAAATAAGCATCCGATGGATCGTACTGTATTTGATCAAGCGTTGGGATGCTGCGGTAGTTGCCTTCTTTCGTGGAAGCCGCATGATAAACATCACCAAATAGTTTTGCCTCCGTGAATGCTTTCTCTGACCAAGAGCCTGTCATTACATATCCGGCTTTTTTTCCAGATTGTAAAAAATTCATCGGAATCATTGAAAACTGAAGACTCGCTCCGCCTTGCAAGAAGAGTACTTCATGGGTATCAGGAATAGAAAGCAGTTCCTTCAAGTTGTAAATCGCTTGATTATGTACTTCTTCATATGCTTTGCTTCGATGGCTAAGCTCCATGACTGACATCCCTGTACCTCGAAAATCAATCAGTTCTTCTTGAGCTTTTTCTAAGACGGAAATAGGTAACGCGGAAGGGCCTGCATTAAAATTATAAGCGCGTTGGACTTGCAGTTTCATTTTTATCACTCCATTTTTCTTTTATATGACTATAACATACTTATAAAATTCCGAAAATAAATTTAATTGTGAAATCGTAAAAATTTTGCTTTTTTTATTAAAAGAAATCAAAAAGGGAAAAGGATGGCCACTGGCGAACCAGAGACAGGTTTCCTTTTTCCCTATACTTTTTGTCAAAAACTCTAGCTTTATTCAGTCATTCTCTGATTACTACGAGACCAGATCACGACTGGGATCAGCAGTAAGGAAAGGATCCCTCCAGCAAATGATAGTCCAGCATAACTCGTTTGTGCAACCACCATCCCGGAAAGCGCTCCCCCGGATGCCCCAGCTAAAGCAATTAAAACGTCTACTGTTCCCTGTGTTTTGGCCCGGTTAGAGGGGGATGTTGAATCGACAATCAGTGCCGTGCCGCTAATTAACCCAAAGTTCCAGCCAAGCCCGAGCAAAACGAGTGCAATGATAAGAACCAGCATGGAATCAGCAGGTGCACTGCCAGCAAGAATACCAGCTGCAAGGAGCGTGGCACCGGAAGCGATGGCCATTGTAGTTCGGCCTATCTTATCTACGAGAATACCTGTTACTAGTGAGGGAAGGTACATGGCACCTATATGGAAGCCGATTACCATTCCGACTTCTCTTAGACCATGCCCATGATGTTTCATGTATACGGGTGTCATTGTCATGATGGATGTCATGACAATTTGAGTTAAAACCATAATGGTCGCAGCAACCACGATTCCTCGTTTATTGATAGCTAGATTACTAGATTGCTTCTCTAAGGGATTACTTCTATGCATTTGCTGTTCAACTGCAATCGCTTCTGCAACCATCAGAGGATCTGGGCGCAGGAAAGCTAATAGGACTAACCCCGCAAGGATAAAGGCAGTCGCGCCAAGTATGAACGGACCGGCAAGAGAAGGGACACCGATTGACGTGGCAAATCGGCCCATTACATCGACCAAATTCGGTCCCGCCACAGCGCCGAATGTGGTTGATACCATGGCAATACTGATGGATGTCGCTCGCTGTGTGGGTTTTGCTAAGTCGGTTCCGGCATAGCGGGCTTGTAAGTTTGAAGCTGAGCCTGCACCATAGACCAGAAGCGAGGCGAAAAGAAGAAAGATATTACTTGTGATGGCCGAAACGATCACTCCAATCGCACCGATCCCACCAGTCAAGAATCCTCCCGCAAGTCCTATTCGGCGGCCGAAACGTTGTGAGACTCGACCGATAAGCAACGCTGCTCCAGCAGAACCCAATGTTAACAATGCTGCTGGGATCCCTGCATAGCTATCCGTCCCTAACATATCTTGGGCAAGAAGTGCGCCAACCGTAATTCCAGCAGCAAGTCCAGCCCCACCGAAAATCTGTGACATGACAACGATCAGTAATGTCCGTCGATATAACTTTTCCTTCTTTTCTGGTGAATCTATGTAACTCTTCAACCAATCTGGTTTTGAATCGACCGGGTTATGTGCCACACGAAACCTCTTTCTGAAGGACAAACCCTTCTTCATTTGATTTTTATTTTATCAAGAAAAAATAGCAGTTTATATAGAAAAATGTCGAAAAAATCAATATTTGTTCATATGAAGTAGGCGGTGATGGAGTTTATTTATGATAGGATAATAGTGGATGTATTACTATATGTTTACAGCTAATAAATTAGAAAAAGGAGTTAGAACATGGGACTTGATATGTATTTAGTTTCTTTACCTATAATATTTTACCAACAAGACCTGGTTGTTTTTTCGGTAACCTCTCTTATGATTCCTATTATTACAGAGAAATTGAAGAGACCCAAGCCTTATTATCAGCCCTCATTAATCACTTCAATATTGAAACCCACTATTTGTTGTACCAATGTTCTTGGTAAACGCACAAACAACCACTATAACTTTACCTTTAACGCACAAAACTAATCGTCAATCACACACCACCCAATCAATAATGCCGATATTACTTTTCCCAATTTCAAATGGTATTAACAATATTTTTCCACTGAACTTTTTTGTGGGTAAGGGAACATTATTTCTGAGTACTTTTGTTGAGGTGAGGGACGATGAAGCATGATGAAGCACGTGATTATATAACGATTGAAGATGACCACGGGAATCTTAAAGAATTTGCTGTTGAAGCCTTGTTTGATATGAAGGATGAATCCTATGCTCTACTAAATGCAGAGGATGAAACCATCGTAATGAAGATTGAGGGTGAGGAAGGTAACCAAGACTTAGTGGGTATTAATAACCCCTCTGAAAGTGAAGCGATATTGGCTGCATACCAAATCGCCGTGGAACATGCTCCGGCAGAATAAAACATAACGCAACGAATGGTACCCCGGATAATAGGGGGTCCTTTCGCTGCGTTTTTTTATCAATAGTAATTAAAGCCAAGATAGATGATATAAATAATGATAGCTGCAATGGCGATAATCCAAACAAGAAACACAGGATTCAGTAAATAAGGATGTCTTTGAGTTTTTTCATTGATTTGCGTATCAAATTCACTTGATCTAGTACTGACCATTCTTCCAGTTCCTAATGTAAAAATTAAACCGCCAATCAATACTAACAATGCAATACCAGACAAAATGAGATGCCAATTACTCATTTATATAACCACCTTTTTTTCATATAATTTGAAAAAAAGTAGAGAAATATGCATTTATCTTTTTGATAATTAGGAATAAATTTTATCAGGTAAACATGATTGATTATTCATTCATTTTTCGATACAGTTAAATAAAGTATTTTGAAAATTCAAAAAAGAAAGGTGTGCATTATAGATTATGTTAAACGTATTAACGAATGAGGACGTATTATGTATAGAAGGAAATGTTCAACAGTCGGGACTCAAATTAGGAACGGTTTATTCTTTTTTGGTAGACGGAATGCTAATTGATTCAGGGCCCCAGTGTCTTGAAACAGAGCTTATCCCTATTTATAAGAATCTTAACTTTGAGATAGTAACATTGACACATAGTCATGAAGACCATTCTGGTTTAGCCCCATGGATTCAGAAGCAAAAAAAAATTCCAATCTATTTACATCCAAAAGGTATTAGTATCTGTAATGAGCCTTATCCCTATCCTAAGTACCGCAAGCTTACCTGGGGAATGCGGACGCCGTTTCAACCCTTGCCGCTTGAGGACGTGATTCAATCTCGTAGTCAAGAATGGAAAGTCATCTATACGCCAGGACATGCCGATGACCATGTCTCTTTTTTTCATGAAGAATCTGGCCGATTATTTTCAGGTGATTTATTCGTAACACCGAAAACGAAGGTCATTATGGACAGCGAATCCATTCCGGTTATTATCGATTCGATTCGCAGGCTGCTCAGCTTTGACTTTCAAGCCCTGTTTTGCTGTCATGCTGGTTATATTAAGGATGGAAAAAGCATGATGAAGCAAAAATTAGATTATCTTGAGAATCTTTCCGGTGAAGTAGGAAATCTCCACAAGCAAGGTCGCTCGATTGATGAAATTACTCAAATGCTTTTCCCGAAAAAATACCCAATCATTTCTTTTTCCGAAGGACAATGGGATTCTCGGCATATCGTCGCTTCCATTGTTTCATCATTTTTAAGGTGAGAAACTAATAAAAATCAAAAGAAAACGGCGGTGATTGCTAAATCACTGCCGTTTTGACCTTTAAGTCATGCTGATTGTAATTTTCTTCTAAAAAGTTTCGTGTTGGTTCCAATATATACCCCGGTTAAAACAAAGGCGGCACCTATCCCTTGAGCAATTGTAAAGGTCTCACCTAAAAAGAAGGTAGCCATCAAGACAGCTGATAACGGCATCACATTAATAAAGATAGAAGCCTTCGCAGCACCAACCTCTTTTATGCCGTAATAGTACATGATAAATGAAACAACCGTTACAAAAATGCTCATATGTGAAATGGCGATCCAGGTTGAAACACTAGCGGTTTGTACATCGTGCCAGGATGTTTCCAGGTATGCAAACGGAAATAATAATATGGTACCAAATGCAACCGCATAAGTGGTGGATTCCACCGCACTGTATTTTTTTAAAACGACTTTACCAACCACACTGTACAATGCCCAGCTTATTACTGCACCTAGTAAAACAAAGTCAATCGTCTCAAAACCGTATTGGAACAGTGAGAGTAGGTGACCATCGGTAATAATGAAGGTAACCCCAGTTAGGGCAATCACCATTCCAATCATATGGTTTTTGGTGATTGTTTCTTTTAAAAATAATCCTGATAAAAGGACAATCAGTACTGGGTTTGAGGCAATAAATAAGGAACTCTTAATAACCGGTGCATGTTTGGTAGCCATAAAAAAACAAATATTATATATTGCAATGCCTGTTAATCCAAGAACGGCAAATAATCCATAATCTTTGAGAGTGGGCTTCTTTCGATTTTTTTCCATCAGCCACATAAGCGGAAACAATAGAATAGCAGCCCCCAAAAAACGTAAAAAAGCAACGGTTGCTGGTTCAAAGTCTTTTACGGCGACTTTACCAGCAAGAAACGCACTTCCCCATATAGCCGTGGCAAAAAATAACATCCCATAAATAAGCCATAGTTTCTTATTCTTATTCATCCAATCCCCTCCAATCTATTTCAATTTAATAAATAGATTTTAACATCTTTTTCGGATTTCGAAATAAATTTTAGTGAAATATTTAAATTATTTAATCAATTAGCTGTTTTAATGGTCATTGTTGATTTTATGGCCAAGTTGATTGGAGTGGAAGGCGCGAAGACTCCTGCGGGAGGACGGGTCCGGGGAGACCCCGCAGGCGCTTAGCGCCGAGGAGGCGGTTAGTACCCGAGGAAAGCGAAGCGCCTGGAGCGGAAATCAACAGCCTAGTTTAACACAGCCACGCATTAAAAAAGCTGGTAAAGGAGTTTTTCCTTTTCCAGCTTTATCTTTTAAGTTAGATTTATTAATTCTGATAAATGAACCAATTGTACATTATGAACACTTTCTATTTCTTTAATCTCGCAGTATCCAGAATCGTACGTATAAAGGATAATATATTTCTTTCCATTGTAAAGAACATGCTCCATAGTATCTCCATCCTTTGATCATGTTAATATTATTGTATATTTGCAATACAGATTAATATATGAAGTTCATTTTAAGATTATGTAAATTTTTTCAGTGCTGTATTGAAAAATAATTGTGTTAAGATATCAATATTAGTGTCAAAGTCATAGGGGGAAGAAAGATGAACAGAAAACCAATTATCGGCATAACGGGTGCCTATGTTAAACATAACGACTATATGGAAGGTGTTTATGTGCACCATGATTACCATAAAAGTGTTGTCGCTAACGGAGGGATCCCTATTATCCTTCCATATATTAACCCCGAAATTTCTTTAGAAACGCTTGGTTTATGTGATGGAATTATCCTAAGCGGGGGAGAGGACGTGGATCCTAAACTTTTTAATCAGGATCCACATCACCACTTAGGTCCAACTACACCAGAGCGGGACTTGGCAGAGATCGCGATTGTTAAATATGCGCTTGAGAACGATATTCCCCTTCTTGCGATTTGCAGAGGTGTGCAAATTTTGAATGTCGCATTGGGAGGAACCTTAATTCAGGATATCCCGAGTCAAGTCATTGAACCAATCCAACACTCTCAGAAGATTGATAGGAGTCAAGATACCCATTGGGTGACCATCTCCAAAAATAGTAGATTGTTTGAAATAGTAGGATCTAATCGAGTCCGAGTCAATAGTCTTCACCATCAAGCAATCGGTGAGGTAGCCAAGGATCTTCGGATCGTTGCACAATCATCCGATGGAATCGTTGAAGCAGTAGAATATACCCATCCAACCACATTTACGGTGGGTGTTCAGTGGCATCCTGAATCCATGGCAAGTACAAACGCTGAGATGAATAATTTGTTCTTAGAATTTATTAAAAACAGTGCAAAGGTCATGGTTTAATCATCGGTTCAGAAGTGGAAGGGAAGGAATCAATCGATGGAAAAAATTTATCTTGATTACAATGCCAGCACACCTATGGCTCCTGAAGTAGTAGAGGCCATGAAACCGTTGCTAGATAATTTTTATGGGAATCCATCCGCCTTACATTGGGCGGGGAGACCTGTAAAAGAATTATTACATAATGCCCGAAAACAAGTTGCTGAGTTAATTGGATGTTCCCCTAGAGAAATTATTTTCACAAGTGGCGGCAGCGAAGCCAATAACCTTGCATTAAAAGGTTTTTATTTTAAAAATCGGCATAAAGGCAACCATATCATTACTTCTAAAATTGAACATCCTGCGATCATGAATCCATGCAAATTCCTCGAACAAATAGGGGCAAAGGTCACATATGTAGACGTGGATCGGACTGGGAAAGTTACACTAGAAGAAATAGAAAAGGCGATTACCAAGGAAACGATCTTGATTTCGATTATGCATTCCAATAATGAAACAGGTACCTTACAACCAATCCAAGCGATCGGGGATATAGCTAAAGAGCATGGGATAGCTTTTCATACGGATGCTTCTCAATCGGTTGGAAAAGTCCCGGTCCATGTGGATGATTTGAAGGTAGATATGCTCACGATTGCTGGCCATAAACTCTATGCTTCGAAAGGAATTGGAACGCTCTTTATACGAGAGGGAATCCAACTGGAACCACTTATACACGGGGCGGGGCATGAGTTTGGACTGCGTGCCGGCACGGAAAATACTTTACTAGCAGTGGGATTAGGAATGGCTTGTGAAATTGCTAAACAAGAGGTAGGAACTCGTGGCATAAAAGATTTGACCGACTATTTTTGGCAGCAATTACAGGATGCGTTTGGAGACCAGGTAGTATTGAATGGACACCCTGAGGAACGTCTGCCCAATACTTTAAATGTAAGTTTTGTAAGAAAAATCGGTCAAGACTTGTTGTCAGCCATCCCATATTTAGCGGCTTCAACTGGATCAGCCTGTCATGCCGGCAGCATTGAATTATCACCGGTATTAAAAGAGATGGATGTTCCTGAAGAGGTGGGGATGGGTGCGATCCGCTTTAGCTTAGGCCGGTTTACGACGAAAGATGAGATTGATCAAGTGATGGAATCGTTAAAAGGAATATTGTAGTTTTTTCGGTCAGGGACTAACTATTCGCAGTTAGTCTTTTTTCTCTGGGATTAAAGGTTCCTATCTTTGCATAAGCTTTTAGAATCGCTCTATCTTACTGATGTCAGATAATTTATTGGGTTAGGGTAAGAAAGAGGTGCTTTATCTTTCCGAAGTTAGATAATTTATCGGGATAGAGTAAGAAAGAGCCGGTTTATCTTACCGAAGAAAGTTAGTTTATCGGGTATAGGTAAAATAGAGCCTCTTTTCGATATTCACTAGTATTTTTATCTCATTTACTCAATGTAATTGGCGTATTATAATGTTCTTAATACGGAACGACATGAAGGAAGGTGTGTTGGAATGCAAAAAAGAATATTAGGTAAAACTGGGCTGGAAGTATCGGCGCTTGGACTAGGTTGTATGGGGATGTCGGATTTTTACAGTGGGAGAGATGACGACGAGTCTATTAAAACAATCCATTGTGCCATTGAAATGGGGATTACGCTTCTCGACACAGCTGATATGTATGGAGTAGGTAAAAATGAAGAACTACTCGGACGGGCAATTAAAGGTCGTCGGAATCAAGTGGTTGTTGCCACTAAATTTGGAAATGTAAGATCTGAAGATGGAGCATTTCTGGGAATAAATGGCCGCCCTGAATATGTCAAAGAAGCCTGTGAAGCTAGCCTTCGCCGCTTAGGTGTGGATCATATCGATCTATACTACCAGCATCGAGTCGACCCAAACACACCAATTGAAGAAACAATCGGCGCAATGTCGGATTTAGTTAGGGAAGGGAAAGTGCGCTTTCTAGGTATGTCAGAAGCAGCCGCCCAAACTATTAGACGTGCTTTTACTATTCATCCGATTACCGCTATTCAGACCGAGTATTCCCTTTGGAGCCGTGACGTCGAAGATGATATTCTGCCCACTTGCCGGGAACTGGGAATCGGTTTTGTCCCTTACAGTCCATTAGGAAGAGGATTTCTAACAGGGCAGATTCAGAAGTTTGAAGACTTAGCAGCCGATGATTACCGCCGCTTTTCTCCTCGATTCCAAGGAGAAAACTTCCAGAAAAATTTGGAACTGGTCAATAAAATTAACGAAATAGCACGGGAAAAAGACAGCCAGCCTTCCCAACTTGCCCTTGCCTGGCTGCTAGCTCAAGGAAATGACATTGTTCCAATCCCAGGCACGAAGAGAGTCCAATACTTAGAGGAAAATGTTGGTGCACTTGATGTATCATTAACAGAAACTGACTTAGCACGTATAAACGAAGTTGCTCCTCGGGGTGTTGCAGCTGGAGAACGTTACCATGAAGCTGGCATGAAAGGTGTTAATTTGTAATAAGAAGGTAGATATTTGGGAGCAGCATAGGTGAAAAAAGAGGTGTAAATCCATAACAGGTTAAGTTAACTCTCGCAAAACATTAAAAATGTAATGTAAAATGACCATCAAATTGTAAGTTAATTTGATGGTCATTTTTTATTAATAGTTGTGAAAGTTTGTACTTAAGCTTTGGTTCGTTAGTTTAAGAAGGAACATTAACTTTCACAGAGAATATATGAATTAAAAGAGAGGAGAAAAATGTAAACCGAGGATTCTTAATCAATACGATGTAACACCTGATTGGGTTATCTACCATCTCGTTTAACACGAATCACATCATAGAGGACAGATTTTCCAGATGATTGCGAATTTAAAGAATAAATAAAAGCCAACTTATAAGGAAAGATTGGGTGGTATTAATAGTAAAGCAAATTAAATTTTATATGAATGACCAAACTGAAGAAATTATCATCCATAAGCTTCGGACTTCTGGTAGTGTTTTTGCAGAAGAAGAGGCACAGCTACTTATATCTGAAGCACCGACTTTGGATGACCTTATGAAAATGGTCGAAATGCGAACAGAGGGGATACCTCTTGAACACGTCATTGGGTACACAGAGTTCTGTGGTCTGAGGATAAAGATAGACTCTGAGGTCTTCGTGCCTCGCAAACGAACAGAGTTTCTTGTCCGTCAGGCAGAAACCCTAGCTTGTTTAGGGGATATCGTTGTTGATATGTGTTGCGGGTCAGGAGCTGTAGGTGCAGCTCTTGCAGCAACTTTAGGACGGGTAGCCTTGTACTCTGTTGACCTCGACCCCGCTGCAGTAAGCTGTGCTGGCGGTAACATAACAGCTTTTGGTGGCCACGTTTTTCAAGGGGACTTGTATACAGCCCTACCCCACTCCCTTCAAGGCCGTGTGAACATCGTAGTTGCTAATGCTCCTTACGTACCTACCGAGGCGATCAAGCTGCTTCCCCGGGAGGCTCGCCTGTATGAACCAAAACTGGCCCTTGACGGAGGGAAGGACGGACTTGACCTACAGCGTATGGTAGCGAAAGAGGCACCTCTCTGGTTAGCTCCGGGAGGGCACCTTTTGTTAGAAACGAGCGAACAGCAAGCATACCAAACCCTTGAAATTTTTTCTAGTATGGGGCTTATCCCTAAAGTAGCCAGAAATGATGAATTGGACGCCACGGTGATCATCGGTACTAAACCTAGCCTCTAAAGCAAATAGACAACTAGACCTAACCTAATATGATCATTGCTTGGTAGGATACACAATGAAAAATCCTCACGCTCTAAATGATAAATCACTACATAATAAAAGCTTGTAGAAAAAAGTCCAAATGGACAGATTCTACAAGCTTTTATTATTTTTTCTTCTTCGTAAAACGGTTATAAAACCATCCAAAATTTCATGACTAACAGAAAATCCTTTACGTTTATAGAATTCTAAGGCGTCAGCATTGCCATTTGAGACAAAGATAAAATAATCTTCGATATCATCAAAATGTTTCAACCATTCCATAGACATATTGAAAAGTTTAGAACCAACTCCTAATTGTCGGTACTCATCTTTAATATAAAATTGCGATAAACATCCAACATTATTTCTATAAACAGAAGAAAGGTCAAAAAAAGTGGCAAAGTCATTTGAATAAGCCTCTTTGGGAGAAATATTGGAATAGACATAACCGACGATTTTTTCATCATCTTTCACTACCACAATGTAATTGTGTAAGGCGCTTTTTATAGAAGGAATCATTCGTGTGTCAAAACTCATGCTGTCAAACAATTCCGGTGTTATGTATGCTTTTGATTTTTGATAGGCCATGAGTTCATTACATAAATCTCTACAATACTCCATTTTTTCATCAGGGATAATTTCATAAGTTAAATTCATTATTTCACTCCTTGTTCCCTACTAGCCATATGGATTTTTTTTAAGACCTACATTTGAAAAGAAAAGGGCGCGACGATTAAATTAAACCGAGGCGCTTTAATCCGTAGCGAACTCCGTCTTCTTCAGCGGAGAGTGTGACCATATCGGCTACTTGTTTCAATTCATCGCGGGCATTTCCCATGGCTACTCCCATTCCGACCAATGACAGCATTTCCATATCATTTAAACCATCTCCAAAGGCAACAGCTTCATCAGGTGCAATGCCGAACCTTTCCAACAATTTAGTCAAACCAACTGCTTTATTGGAATTGGACAAATTCACGTCACAGGTTCTTGCTCCTGAACTCCATCTTCTGAAATCTAATTCCGGAATCTTTGTTTGATAAGAAGCTTCTTCCTCCACGTCGCAATGAAGGAACATTTGATAAATATCCTGTTCGGTCCAAAATTGAGGCGGGGCAAGTTCGGGCTTCCACGGATCATGTTGGTACGCTTCCACGACGAATGGATGGCTTAGATCGGTAGTTTTAAAGCTCGTACCTCCCAAAAAAGTCAGTGGATGTTTATAATCATTGGACAAAAGATGTACTCTCTCTAAAACATGTTTTTCAATCGCATTCTTGTATATTTCTTTTCCTTCATGATAGGCATACGATCCATTAAAAAAGACCATCGAGTCGACCCCAGTTTCCGAAAGGATGGACTCTGAAAAATAGGGAGCTCTCCCCGTGGCTATAACCACGTTTATTTTTTTCTCTCGTAACCGCTGAATCGCATCCTTTGTGGCAGGACTTAGCGTTTTTCCATGCGGGACGATCGTTCCGTCAATATCTAGGATGACAACCTTGAAATTCATATAACACACTCCTACAATGCAATCTTGCTTTGTTACGCAGGTATACTGCACAGTATAACATATTGAATAAAAAACCTATAAAAGCAACGCTTATACATTTTAAAATGTAATAGGTAATATGATCAGATGGGTATATATAGATGAAAATTGTGTTGGTTAGAATTATTCAATTAAATATTACTGTAATAATATTATGTAAACTAACTTTTATTAGGCTTAGAAAAAAATCATTTATTGTTTTGGGGTGGTAGACCTAAAAAAAAGACTGACTAAAAATAGTCAATCAAAGGTGACGAAAGGTGCTTCCTTTCGTCTTAATATATAGTATGCAAGAGATAGGACAAGCGATACTATAAGCTTGATAAAATTTTCAAGGACTATCAACAACATCAATTATCTTATTAGTCCTCATCATTCCGCATTCCTGTAAACATTAGAACAAAACGAAGTAATTCAGCAACAGCTACTACAGTCGCAGCCACATATGTTAATGCCGCAGCATTTAGTACTTTCTTCGCCCGATACTCTTCTTCATTTCTAATCAAACCAGAACCAATCATTACATTCAGTGCTCTTGAACTAGCATTGAATTCCACCGGTAATGTAACAACCTGAAATAACACGGCCGCAGCCATTGCTATGATTCCTAATAATAAAAGGTTGGCTGAAGAAAGAAGTAACCCTATTAAAATTAAGATAAACGAAAAATTAGAGCCGATATTAGCCACAGGCACTAATGCATGTCTCACGCGTAACGGTACATATCGGTCCCTTTGCTGTAAACAGTGACCCACCTCGTGAATCGCAACGGAAATCGATGCAATCGAAGTACCATTGTAATTAGTGGAGGAAAGTCTAACACTTCTACTTTTTGGATCATAGTGATCGGATAAATGACCAGACACTTGTTCGACCGACACATCATACAAACCATTTTGATCCAAGATTCTTCTAGCCGCCTGGGCTCCAGTTAAACCCGAGGAAGCTCCTACTTTTAAAAATTTAGAATAGGTATTTCTCAAGTACATTTGCACTAATAGTGGAATGATCATAATTAGAACAAAATAAACAATAAAACCCATGAAAGATGCTCCTTCTTTAGATGTCTAATTTACATACATTATTATACTTTATAGTGGACTTTTTTAGTATTAATGTGCTTGTTTCATTAAGTCCTAAAGATGTCATGAGATATGGAGAAAGATAATAATTGAAGTGAAAGAAGACTAAAGTGCTTTTTTAAGGGAGAGATAAGCGATTTATACTATTTCCTTTGTTTATTCCTGAAAGCAATAATATTTGTTTTTAATGAAGCGTATGTTCCGATCGCTGCATATCCATAAAACCAACCCATAAATATTCCCCCAAGGGTGTTGTGCTTGTGACTAATAAAAATTGAGATTCCCAGCCCAAAAATAAGTGCAATCGTCGGTACAAACCATTTCGGTATTTTGAAAAAAACCTTAATTAGTTGAGTTAACAGTATAATGATTGGAATCGCAAATATTGCATCCCAAAAATTCGTTTTAATAGTGGGAAAATCCATCGGCAATCACACCTTTTTTTAGTTAATATGTGCAAATCGCATAGATTTATTAATCACTATTATAGGAAAAGTAATCAAAAAGCAGCGAAAAACCCCTAGCTTCAGCTATGGGGATACTCATAAATGTTTAGTTCATCGTAATATACCAAGCCAATCCTCCGATTGCACCTAAGATGACAATCACATAAATAGCCGTCAACCGTACTGTGTTTTGTTTTGTTGAACCTTTATAGTCCTCATCAGGTTTTCCTGTTAGCGCAAGTGTACCAATCAGGGCAGCTACTAAAACGATAATAATAAGAGTCATACCAAACTTCATATGTTTCATCCTCACTAAGATTAATAATCAAAAGAAACTGAATTATTTAATAATAAATAATTTTTTTGCCAAAATTTTAGACTTTTCATTAATGTTTCAATGGATGATTCTTATATTAAGGTTTATGATATAGAAAATAACCATCCAATTAACAAAAAATTTGACCATCCACTTTTGACTTATTGATCAATACTAACTCGAATTATTATCCAGTCACAGTTAAGGAGTTCCAAATGGATCCGAAAAATAAATGGAATAGCAAATATAAAGAACGTATAAATCAATTGGAAGCACCAATGCCGAATGAGAGATTAGCAATCCTGTCACCTTATTTTACCGGCGGGTCTGCGCTCGATCTTGCATGTGGGCTTGGTGGAAACAGTCTGTTTCTGGCACGATTAAATTTTCAAGTACAAGCGATTGATATATCAGATGTAGCTGTCAACTATCTCGCGGAAATAGCAGGAAAGCAAAAGTTTGCTATTTTTCCTTGTTTGTGCGATCTGACGGATATGACCCACCTTAATTTGAATAATAGTTCTTTTAGTTTGATTGTCATCACGTATTATCTTGATCGATCACTATTTCCGCTGGTTAAATCAATCGTTAAAGACAATGGATATTTCTTTATGGAAACCTTTTATAAGTCTCCAAAAAAAGAGAGTCAGGGAGTATCCGATCAATATAAACTGCAACCTGGAGAATTATTGGCTGAGTTTAGTGATTGGAAAGTTCTTTTTTATGAGGAAAATGAACATGAGGGACGACAGACGATTTTTTGTCAGAAACAAAAAAGTGTCTGAAACCATTAGAACAGTCACTAAGTGTGAGGAACTTTCCATAAGAATAGGAATGAAATCGATTGTTTTTAATCTCTTAAAAGTTTACTATATTGTGTGGGAGGGATTACCATGATAGATTTTGTTTTTCAAAATAGTACAAAGTTAATATTTGGTAAAGATCAGGAGCAATTGGTAGGTCAAGAGGCCGTTGTTTATGGGAAAAAACTTCTCTTGCATTATGGCGGAGGAAGTATCAAGACTAACGGACTATATGATAGGATTCTGCAGTCATTGCTTGAACAGGGCATAGAAATATTTGAATTGGGCGGTGTAAAGCCGAACCCTCGAGTCAGCCTTGTTAGAGAAGGAGTTGCCCTTTGTACGGAACATAACATTGACTTTATTCTTGCTGTAGGTGGAGGAAGTGTAATTGATTCGGCCAAAGCGATCGCTGCTGGGGCGAAATATGATGGGGATGTATGGGATTTCTTTGAAGGGAAATCTACAGTTCAAGACTGTCTGCCAATCGGAGTTGTGTTAACCATACCTGCAGCGGGAAGTGAATCTAGCTCGGGCACGGTCATTACGAACGAAGATGGATGGTATAAGCGATCGACAGGTCATTCGACCATGCGTCCTAAGTTTTCCATTCTAAATCCTGTTCTTACATACACCTTACCATCTTATCAAACAGCATGCGGGATCACAGATATGATGGCGCATATTTTGGAAAGATATTTCACCAATGAAAAGAATGTAGAGTTAACAGATCGATTGTGTGAAGGGGCATTACGTGCCATTATAAATAATGCACATACAGTCATCGAGGACCCAACCAATTACGATGCAAGAGCTGAGATTATGTGGTCAGGCACAATTGCACATAATGATTTGTTAGGGACAGGAAGAGTTGGTGATTGGGGAAGCCACGATATTGAACATGAGATCAGCGGCATTTATGATATTGCACATGGAGCAGGTTTGGCGATTGTATTCCCAGCCTGGATGAAGCATGTGTATAAACATGATGTAAATAGATTTGTTCAATTTGCTAATCGAGTCTGGGATGTGGAAATTGACTTAAACAATTTAGAAAAAACCGCTTTAGCAGGAATCAAGAAAATAGAACAATTCTTTAGCTCCATCGGTATGCCGGTAACATTGAAAGAAGCTGGTATTGGTGAAGAGCACTTGGAGGAAATGGCTAAAAAGGGAACAGAAAGAGGACCACTAGGCAATTTTGTGAAGTTACATGAAGCTGATGTTATACAGATTTTACATTTGGCTAAATAAGAAAAACCCCTCGATTATTCGTTCCTGACTGATGGAATTGACTGAAAATGCTTTTTCGAAATATCCAAATTAAGAAGAAATTAAAGGGATTATGCATTTCTCAGGTGAAGGAAAATAGATAGTAGAAGAAGATTTAGATCTAAAAACAGCAACACCAGTCATTGCAATGTCATTAATAATGCGCTATCGTTCTCTAGAGGATGATACCTTTACAGGTAAAGTTGTAGCAGCATTAAGAAATGAGTTTGGTGGACATGCTGTCGAAAGGATTTAAAAAAAGCATTTATTTTATTAAAATTGGAGGAAAAAGATTATGAAATTTTTTATCGATACTGCAAACCTAGAGGATATCAAAAAAGCCTATAAAATTGGTGTGTTATCAGGAGTAACAACCAACCCTTCTTTAGTGGCAAAAGAGGGAGTAAAATTCGAAGACCGTATTGCTGAAATCCTTAATGCTGTACCTGAGGTTGAGTCTGTATCTGCCGAGGTAACGCCTAATGCTTTAACTGCTGATCAAATGATTGAGGAAGCAAACGAACTTATTAAAATTAACGGTGGCGATAAAAATATCACCATTAAACTTCCAATGACGTTAGATGGATTAGAGGCTTGCCGTTATCTAACGAAAAAAGGTGTAAAAACCAACGTTACCTTGATTTTTAGTGTAAACCAAGCATTGCTCGCTGCAAGAGCAGGTGCAACTTATGTTTCACCATTCTTAGGCCGTTTGGATGATATTAACGAAGATGGTGTAGAATTAGTCGCAAAAATTGCTAAGATGTTCCAGATTCAAAACTTGGATTCACAAATCATTGCTGCATCTGTTCGTCATCCAGATCATGTTACACGTGTAGCAATGGCAGGTGCGCATATTGCAACGATTCCATTCAAGGTAATTGAGCAATTATCAAAACATCCATTAACAGACCAAGGGATTGAAAAATTTGCTGCGGACTGGAAAACGACTGTTTAAAAACAGATTATTAATACGTATTTCTAAATAGAGTTATTTAAGCACCTTTATCTTAGTTAAATGATAAAGGTGTTTTTTTTAATATTCAAGAGCATTCAGCAACAGCAAAAAACCTCTCCATAATAAAATTATGGAGAGGTTTTTTACTCAATAACCATTTATCTGCCCATGCCTCAAGAGTCTTAAGAGATCGTCCAAGTTTGATAATTTCGCATAATCTTCTATAATAAAACAAAAAGAAAATCCTCTGAAATCAAGATAGTTTCGTGGTTTCCGGAGAGATAGTTAGTCCAAGCAATGAATTTATAGTATTAAAATTTTGCTGGATTTTCAGTGGATTACATTCTTACTTTCTGATTTTATTACATAGTTTTAAAGGATTCTGAAGGGTGATATTAGTGGATGAACTGATAAGTAAATGTTGGCTAATTAAAAATGCTTTTAATATTGATGTACAAGCGGTCGATCCTCAATTTCAAACGATTCTGCACATATCTGATGATAGTGAACCCCTAATTTTTGCAGAAGCTCGAAAGAAAATCTATTTGGATCTTAAAAAAGCTTTAGAAAAGGCAAATAAAAACAGTTTTTGTATTCATACAGATTCATTCCAACTATCGTATATGGCGATGCCTATAAACGAGGAAGAACTGTTTCATGGAATGGTTTTGGTTGGGCCTTTCTTGAATGAGAGGGTCACTGACCATTTTATCTGGAATGCGATGAGGGAAAATCATCTTGAAAATAATTGGGTAAAACCATTGGAGAATTTTTATAAATCCTTACCCTATTTGGGACAATCATACATAGCAATTGGCGATTTGTTAGTGAATCTATTAGCGAATCCGCGAGTTGACTCCCATTTCAGTACGACAAAAAAGCATAGTGAGCAAAATCAACCGGATGTACAGCCGCAGGATTATGGCCAAGATGGTTTGGAAGTTAAGCTAAGGTATGAGGCAGAAAAGAAATTTTTACATTTTATCGAAACTGGGGATAAAGAAAATGCAATGAAAGCTTTGATTGAATTCACAGGTGATTTTTCCTATAGAGTTCCAGGGAATCCTTTGCGGGCGAAAAAAAATCTTAGCTTTTCAAGTAATACTATGAATAGATTGGCTGCTGCTAAGGGAGGGGTTGAACCTCAATATTTACATGCTATTTCGGAAAAATTCGCACTTAAGATTGAAGCAGCGGTAGCAATGTCCGATTTAGATGCGATAAATTTCAGTATGATTGAAGAATATTGTGATGCGGTTAAGAATTTTGCTGTTAATGGATATAGTTCAGTTGTAAGGAAAGCATTAATGTATATAAATATCCACTTCAAGGAAACTATAAATGTGCAATCTGTAGCAGCTGAAATTGGATTTAATCGAGCATATCTTGCGAAGAAATTTAAAAAAGAATTGAATATAAGTGTCATTGATTATATTCATAAAAAGCGGATCGAAGAGGCAATTTTTCTTATGGAACAGGGTCATTTATCTATTACAGATATTGGTATTCAAGTGGGTTTTAGCAGCTATAATTATTTTTGTAAAGTATTTAAAGAAATAAAAGGAATGACAGCTACAGTGTATAAAGGGAGCAAACCATTAGAAAAAAAGGAGCATAATTAAAATCATTGCCTCTTCTAACGATATCTTTTTAATTTCATAAATTGGATTCAAATTACTAAATCAATTTTTTTATAAAAAATATTTTAAAATAGTGTGCAATTTTATATAAAAGTTAACAATAATGGATGTGGAAACGAACTCAAATTGCTAACATGAATCTATCACTTGTCCCAACTATTCCCGAAAGATGGGGATGAGCAAGTTAAGGAGGCATTCAAATGGAAGTTAACCATAAACAACCGAATTTAGAAGTTAGAGTCAAGAACATTATTGAAGTTGATGGATTAAAATTTAAAGATCTGAATAACAGCGGGAAATTAGATCCCTATAAGGATTGGCGCTTGAGTCCGAAAGAACGTGCAGAGAACCTAGTCTCATTGATGAATACCGATGAAAAGGTCGGTATGATGCTTATTAATTCTCGTCAGATGGGTCTTTCTCAAAAAGATAAGAGTAAGACAAGCCATGATGGCGTGTTAGATGAAGGAATTGTTGAAAAGGGCGAAACTATTTTTGCTTTGGCAAAAGTATATGGTACCACGCATACGATTGAAAACATGCATTTGCGGCACTTTATTCTAAGAGACAATTGGAGCCCATCCGAAATGGCAGAATGGGTGAATACCATGAATGAAGTATGTGAGGGGTCACGTCTTGGTATTCCATGTTTAATCGCATCGAATTCAAGAAACGAAAATACTGAATTCATCTTTGGTATGAATGATGCAGCTGGGATTTTTTCCACTTGGCCTGGAACATTAGGACTTGCTGCAGCGGCAAAAGGAGATATGAAAAATGGCGGTGATGCCTCACTTATAAGTCAATTCGCCCAAATCGCACATGATGAGTGGGATGCTGTTGGATTAAGAAAAGGATATATGTATATGGCGGATACTGTTACGGACCCGAGATGGCAACGGATATATGGTACATTCGGTGAAGACCCAGAATTTATTTCTGATGCTATCGGCCGCGTCATTGACGGCTTTCAAGGGAAGACCCTCGGTAATCATAGTATTGCTATGACGACGAAGCATTTTCCTGGCGGTGGACCAAGGGAAAATGGATTTGATCCACATTATGAAGAGGGAAAATGGAACCTGTACCCAACTCCAGGAAGCCTAGAAAAGTACCACCTGCCTCCGTTTCGTGCAGCGGTAGAACATGGGACTTCATCCATGATGCCATATTATTCGATTCCTAGTATCAAGAAAAGTGTGGTTCAAGAATTCGAAGGAGAAGACATTCCTTTCGAAGAGGTTGGTTTTACATTTAATCATTATTTCTTAAATACGATCCTTAGAGAAAAACTAGGGTTCAAGGGTTATATAAATAGCGACAGCGGCGTCACAAGTAAAATGAGCTGGGGCGTTGAAACTTTAAGCGAGGCGGAACGTTTTGCTAAAGCGATTAACGCGGGGACAGATCTTATTTCTGACACTAATGATATTGAAAACCTAAAAAAAGCGATCGAAAAGGGATGGATCAGTGAGAAGCGGATTAATGAAGCCAATGTACGACTGCTTACAGAAATGTTTACTTTAGGACTATTTGATGACCGTACGTATGTTTCACCGGACCATGCTTCTGAAGCGGTGAAAAATCCAGCAAACTGGGAAGCTGCTTATGAAGCGCATAAAAAATCGGTAACTGTGCTTAAGAATCAGAAGCAGACATTACCTTTAACAGCTGAAAAGCTTGAGGGTAAGAAGGTTTATGTGGAAGTTTTCCATAAGGAGACAGAACGAGCAACTTCATATACTGAAAAAGCTAGACAGGAATGTCAAGAGCTTGGTCAATTTACTTTGACCGATAACTATGAAGAAGCTGATGTAGCGATATTGTTTTTAAGTCCAAAATCTGGAGCTTATTTCAATGCGACACCAGGACTATTGGAACTTGAAATATGCGAAGATAAAACGGTAGCTGCTTTGGATGGTACATCCTATCAAGAAACGACATTGAGTGGGATGAATCATTTAAAGGAAGTGGCCGACAGTATCCATATTCGTGGTGGAAAAGTAATCATGAGTGTTAATGTCATTCTGCCATGGATCCTTGGAAATGTTGAACCATTGGCAGATGCATTGATCGCTGGATATGATACCTACTTTAAGGCACAGTATGAGGTTATGGCGGGCAATAGCTCACCAGTAGGTGTGTTACCGTTGACATTGCCAGCGAGTGAAGCGGTCATTGCGGTTGATGAAAATGGTGAGTGTGTGTCGAGAAATGATGTACCGGGTTATGTCAAGGACGAATATATGCCTGAAGGACTTAACTATGCTTATAAAGATAGCGATGGGAATATCTATAAACTTGGTCATGGATTAACATATTAATATAGCAAAGAGTCATAATGAAAAAACTCGCCAATATTATCGTGAACTATAACCCGAATAATGGACACTTTATAAAAAGTCCCTTATTCGGGTTTTTCTGTGTCCATTTCACAAAAACC
>NZ_JBGBPR010000030.1:0-46705 GCF_041106275.1 Neobacillus sp. BF23-41 | reverse complement strand
CAAAGAGGGGACGTAAGAAATTGAGGGCCCTGTTGTTTAGGGTCTGTATGATTCTAGTTGCACAAAATTCAGCATTTAAAGCATTACACGCTTACTATACTCAACGACCTGATAATCCATTAAAGAAGATGCAGTCCCTTATTGCTTTATGTAATAAACTGATCCGTATTTTCTTTAGCATAGGTAAAAAGCAGTTTGATTTTAGTGAAGAAAAGATGTTAAAGGATATTCCTCATTTGTCAGCATCAAAGAAGGTAGAAATGGCAGCTTAATTCTCTTTTATATTAGATAAATTAGTAGTTGTGTGTTTTGTAGGACGGGTACATTTGAAGCACGGATTAGTCGGCAAAGCAACTAAATTACGGGCAGGACCCTGTGGGGCAGCATGGCTGACATCCACTTCATAGAAAGGTTGGACGAAGGAATTTGAGAGCGAAGACTCTGTGAGGCATGGGAGGGTTGACCACCATGAGAAATGTGGACATCCACCAGTGTGATCATATTTTTACTCATTTACCAATTTGTGTAAGTAATTGAGTAGTGGGTTATGAGTCTTTTTTCTTCTTGAGTCCAATTATATCCTTTCGAGTGATATTTACCCACCTAAAAAGCAATTACTAGTAAATAAACTACTATGAAAATCTAAGAAAAACAAAGAAATCGTGAGATTTCGCTTTCTTTATTGAGGGAGGATAGTTGAAGAATAGTCTTTAGCTCTTATTCAACAATCGGGCCATTTACAGGAATAAGATATGTGCATAATAAAATAAAGAAAAAATGTTATAAGAAATATGTGGTGATTATATAAATAAAAGGGCAAGATATTTTAATGTGGTGCTTCCATACACATGAAACATGTGGTATTGTTAAGAACAAACGTTCTGAATAATGATTACATATGTTAAAAAATGAAGTTTGTTTTATGATTGCTGAAACGAACCATTAGTAAATTAGATTTTTGATACTGTTTTTTCAGCAATCGGGCTATTTTTAATGAAATAAAGTACTTAAAGAAAAGTGAGTTATTTAGTGACATTTAATGAAAAACTTAATTGACATGGCATTCTTGCCAGTAATTTTCACAGGAGGTAATAAAAAATGGCATTCACATCCAAAAATATCTTTATCAATTTATCAGTAAAAGACGTGAACAAGTCCACCAATTTTTTCAAAGAGCTAGGTTTTGAGTTCAACCCACAATTCTCCGATGAGACCTCATCTTGTATGATCATCAGTGACAATATCTTTGCTATGATAATGATTGAAGAACGTTTCAAAGGATTTAGTAAGAAGGAAATTGTGGATACTACTACTTCTGCCGAAGCAATTCTCTGCTTTTCAGCTGAAAGTCGGGATCAAGTGGATGAGATAGTAAATAAGGCATTGTCATCTGGTGGTAAATCTTTTAGTGAGCCTCAAGATCATGGATTTATGTATATATGGGGTTTTCAGGATTTAGACGGTCATTTATGGGAAGTTGCTTATATGGATGAAAGTGCAATTAATCAAGAATAAACTTGAAGTTTTAAAGTCAAATCAAGTTTAATATTCTAAGGGATGATGCCTTAAAAGGCATCATCTTTTTATTTATCTTTTATCAGATTAGAAATATGTGAAGTAATGGACTTTGGTAAAGGCGGCTTGACTTGAATAAGATATATGCAATGATCTTCAACAATCGGGCGCTTTTCTTTAATATGAAGGCGTCTTTTTGTAATGCTCTAACACACATTTAAGATTTTAGATATTGTTAGGGAAAAGAAAAGATTGTGAAGATTTCTACTTAAACTATAGGGTGCAAGAGTTGAAGAGTGAGTTGCAGCAGCAGCTCTTTTTTCTTGTTGATCGACTAACGGGCAGGTTAGTTTAACAAGTAAATAGTAAAATAGAGAAGTGTAGAACCTAAGCGGAAAGAGAAATATGGAGTGGTAAAAAATGAAAATAAAAAAAGTTCGTGGGTTAAAAACCAAAATCAGAAAGTTTTATAAGGACTTTGAAGAAGAGACTAAGGTTTTTCCAACTGATTTTGAAGAGTATTTTGAGTTTAACAAATGGGTGCTACGGCGGCTCTTTTTTTGTTCCACTAACGGTGCAGTTTCGTTGAAGAACAGGAGGAAAATATAATTTTTTTTAATGTCGTGATTGACATCTATTGTGCACATTTTAAAGTGGTCTATTTAGTAATAATTAAAGAAAACTTTACGACTTTTTAATCTAAACTAAATAAATAAAGGCTAGAATTATCGTAGGAACCAGATGTAATATCTGAAAAAAAATTAAGGAAAGACAAATATTATTCGTAATGGAAGGATGATATTTATCTATATTTCCTATAGAAACTTTCAAGGCGGAATTAATAATTTGGTGGTAGTAAAAAGCAATGGAGTGGTTACAACAAGTTTAAAAGATAAGGAAACAGCTATAAGAACCCATAAAAGAAAATTAAAACGATTAAAGGCTAAACAAAAGTGAACAAAACGAACATAAAGTGTAAAAGAAGAAAAGGAGCTTGTTGCACTAACGGGGAAGGTTAGTGGAACAAGAAACTTAATCCAATAAACGGATAAGGAGTTAAATATGATTTATTGGATTTAGAATTTATACTTAGTGGTTTGATATACTGAACATATGAACAGCTCAATAAGATAAGGAGTTTTTTATGTGGATATTTTTGAGATTAAAAGCATAGTTAAAGACTTACCAGAACGGGAAGTAAGGTCATACTTGCAACTTATTCTTTTTAGGATAGGAATGTTGGAGGAAAGTGAATATTCTTTTGGTTATTAGCAAAATCTTTACAAAAACAGCCAAAATATAAAAGACGGTTGGTTCAACTTTATTTTCCAAGTAAATTACAACAATAAAGTAGAAAAGTATTATATACCGAAACTCTGGATAGACAATGATTCAAACAACCTCGTAATTTATTAAGGATAATCACTTTTAATGTTATTGAATTAACGGGTGCAAGAGTTAAAGAACAGGGCTGTCATTATGGCAGCCTTTTCTATTTATTGATTCCGAACTATAGGTAGCTTGAAAAAAGGGGACACAAAGTGCTCCATTTCAACTGTTTGCCTTTGACATGGATAATATAAGTGTCCTGCTATAAACCAAATCTCATAAGCACCATAAAGACAAAGAGTATGAGCATGGCGAACAATTCAGTCATGATTAACATTTTGATTCGGGAAAATTGTTTTGCGAATTCCGGTGTACCTGGTGTAAGACTTTTAAGTTTGCGCTCTGCGGGATTGATAACACCTGCTCCCCAATACATGAGTACGCCGGTAATTACTATCGAAGCGATCCAAGTCCACCCATATGGCGTTGATAGTTTATATAAGATTCCAGTATAGATTCCAAGGGTAATTCCAGAGAGAAGCGTAAAGAAACTTACAGGAATCATGGCTTTGCTAGCGCGTTTTCCCAGTGGTTCCATTACCGCTGCTTGATTCTGTGGATCAAGGCTTGTAATCGTTGGCATCAGGACGAAATCTGCAAATAAAACGGAACCGAGCCAGAAAACACCACACAATACATGAATCCCTACCAATAACATCAACATTAGCAGTTCACCTCCAAAGGTTGAAATTGACCATGAATACATAGTACTGATGGAATTTAGGGCTATATACTCAGGTTTCTTCATTCTATGCGGTGAATCTAAGACTGATGTTGACTTATTTTTAAATAGAAACATAAAAAAATAGAAATTAAGTCCGGCTTCAATAAGCTTGAAACCCATCTATTTGAACGCACAGGTCCGATGCTTTATGAGTTATCACATATATCTAGTTCTATTAACTAAACAGATTGGGAAGAATTGTACTTAAAGTAACTGGGCTTTACTTCAATAGGGGTAAGGCATTTTCTTATTCACGTAACTGTGCAGTATAGTTCAATAAGAAAACGACTTTTTAATTGAATAATTTGATATGATTATCTCAAATAGTTTATTTGGAGGAAAAACTTTGGAACATCTACGAATTACTAAGAAAAAAGTATTGAAATGCCTTCTAACTGTTGGAGTAGTTGTTTTATTTTTTGTTATTTTTTATACAACTATTCTAAAAATGCCAATAAGTTGGTCAGGCGCTTGGGTGGGAATAGAAGCTGAACCAGGCTATATCCCTTTTGAGTATAGTAAGAGTTATATGACTACTTCTTCCTGCGGTAAGAGGTGCGATAAACTAAAATTACATTACATATCAAAAAAAGCCGAGCTTGTAATAACTGCTACAGATTATGTAAGTTGGTATAATGATCCCAAATGGGATAAAAAAAACAAAATTAAAGGAACAAAATATTTTTATAAAGAAAAAAACGGTATGCAATACTTAGATTGGGAAGAAGAAAAAGAAGAGTTAGAATTAACTGTTGAATATAAAGTGAAAGCAAATTAGCTAAATCAGAAATTGTAAAAATTGCAAATTCTATTAAAGCTGAGGGCAAGTTATTAAACTAACCGGTGCGTTAGTTCATTAAGTAATCTCATTTTTAAAGGGATATTAGAATAAACTTAGACCTAGTCCTGAGGTATTAACTGGATATACGTGTTAGATAAAAATAGATAAATAAATAAATTAAAAATTCCTGTTATCTAATAAGGTATAAGATAAAATAGAAAGATTTCATTAACAACATTAGAGTAGAAGAAGGAGAACATCATGAAAAAATTTGTCTTTTTATTTGCAATGATCATTATTATAGTAAGTTTAATAGGTTGGAATGGTAGTAGCAGTTCACCACAGAAAACTACTAATGAATTCTTACAAAGTATTCAAAAAGGGAAATGGAAAAGTGCATCTAATTATATTGAAAATCCAGATGCAAAAGAGTATTTCCTTGGAGAAACTCATCAAAAATATAATCGTATTTTATTTGAAAAGATGGCATATAAAACAGGGGAAATACAAAAAGATGCAAAAAAAGCAACGATAGATTTAAAGATTACAACAATTGACACACGTAAAGCTCAAGATAAAGCATTTGAAAAAATAAAGAAGGAGATCTTAGAAAAAGATTCCAATGATGGTGATGGTTCCTATGTAGTTGATACGATACCTTATGTAATAAAAATCGCTAAAAATCCTTCAGCTAAAAAAGTGACGTTACCAGTGAAAATAAAATTAGTAAAAGTAGGAGATGCATGGAAAGTAGATTTAACTGAAGATTTTATGGATGCATTAACTGGTATATATGAACGCGACGGTGACGAATCTTTGAAAATGGAGAGAATCAGTCCATCGAACTAAAGGATTGTATATAAAAAAGTTCTTTACTAAAATATTTAGTTCAAAAAAGTTTCTTCCTCAGAAGAATCTTTCACTTTTATAATAAACTAACGGGCTGTAGTGGAATAACCGGGATTGCGGCGGTGACCCCTTTTTGTTATTAAACTAACGAACAGGTAAGCTGAATAAGAGAGATGTAAATCTATCTCACTTTAAGTAGTTATTACGAGGGAAGTAGAAATTATCAATGGGTATGACATACGAAGATTGTAAAAAAGTTCTTAGAAATATGGAAGAAAGACTTAATTATCACAAAAAACTACTATTATGTGCCTTTAATGGTTGGATGATACGGTTCCTTTATCACGCAACCATTCAGTTGCTTATACTTAACAAGCAACCATAGAGTTGCTTATACTCGATTTATGAATTGGGACAGAGATGCTATATTCAAAGCTCTTGGCGACTCGACTCGGCGACTAATATTAGACGAACTTTCCGAACGCAACGAGCAGACGTTGTATGAACTTACGGTACGTCTCATTACGATGCACGACCTTTCCATTACGCGGCAGGCGATAGCTAAACATCTTTCTGTACTGGAAGATGCAGGGCTCGTAAAATCAAAACGAAAGGGAAAATATCGAGTAGTTATATTTAACAACGAACCACTTAAAAATTTGCTAAAAGGATGGATAGAGTAATTTATTTAAAAACTTCTGATGAATGTAGGGGTTTTTCTGCTTGGAGAGCACCAATGTGGTAAATATCAAAGGAGGCAAAACATTATGAAAATCATTGTTACAAGTATATTCGTACAAGACCAAGACAAGGCACTGGAATTTTATTCAGAAAAGCTGGGATTTGTAAAAAAGCATGACGTTCCCATGGGGAAATTTAGGTGGATTACGCTTGTTTCTCCCGATGCTCATGACGGTACCGAGCTTTTACTCGAACCGAATGAGCATCCTGCCGCAAAGGAGTATCAAAAGAAGATATTTGCCGAGGGCATCCCAGCAACAATGTTTGGCGTTGCAGATATTCATAAAGAGTACAATCGATTATTGGATAACGGCGTGAAGTTTACTATGGAGCCGACAAAAATGGGCGAAGTCACAATAGCTGTCTTCGACGATACTTGCGGCAACCTTATTCAGATATTGCAGCAGTAACTTTATGTAGAAATAGATGTAACCTAGTTCTAAACGACTTTATTGGAATGTTTTAAGTTGGGTGAAGTGTTTTTATCAACAACTAAACAACTTTATGTTAACCCTGTCCTAATTTTAGACGGGGTTATATTTGTTTAAGGTTTAAAGATAAATGACATTGTTCTCATTCTGCAAAAGAAATGTGCCATTGTGAATAAGTTCACTTAAACTAATGGGTGCAAGAGTTGATGATCCAGCTGCCATTTTGGGCGGCTATTCTTATTGAGCTAATTGGCAGTTTAGTTGAACAAAATTTAAATCTGTAGTTTAATTTATTGCAGAACATTCAAAAAAATTGGGGGGGCTTAATTTGGAAATGTGGATTAATAAAGGATTTTCAATTTCTACAAATAAAGAGTATTTAGATTTAACATTAATACATACCTTCTTGAGTCAAGAAGCCTACTGGTCAAAGGGGATACCCAAGCAAATAGTAAAAAAGGCAATTGAAAATTCTCCGTTATGTTTTGGAGTTTATAAAGGTGAAGTAGGTAAAGACGTTATTGAACAAGTTGGTTTTGCAAGGGTAATTTCTGATTTAGCAACTTATGCCTATCTAAGTGATGTGTTTATATTGCCAGATTATCGGAAATTAGGGTTATCAAAATGGTTAATGGGTATTATCACAAACCATTCCGAATTACAGGGAGTTCGTAGATTTATGTTAGCTACTAATGATGCACATTCATTATATAACCTATACGGTTTTGAACAGATTGTTAATCCAGAACTATTTATGCAAAAGGTACTTAAAAATCCATATCAACAATAAAAACTCTTCTAACGATTGCAAGAGATCAAGATCCAGCTGCCATTAGCGGCTTTTCTTGTTTCACTTACGGGGCAGTTTAGTTTAATAACGCATTGTTATATTAGTGAATAATACAATGGTAAAACCCCGTTTTAATTAAACGGGGTTTTAATTTGGATAGTATAAAACCATACTTAATCGAGTTAATGTTTCTCCAGAATTATGATAAGTATGAGGTCTATCAGCCTTGAATCTAATAGAATCGCCTTTTTTCACTGTATATTCAACGTCATTTACTCGGACAGTTAATTCACCATCATAAATAGTTAAAAATTCCTCAGTTCCTTCCCTGTGCGAATCAGCACTTAGGAACCCACCTTTTTCAATCTCAACAGAATATACTTCAAAACGTCTATCATCTTCAAAGGGAAAGTATGGGTAAAGCCGATATTTCCCTTTATCCTCCACAAGAGTTTGAACCTCGCTCATTGAAATAACTTTTGTATCTGGCTGCGGATTATTGATTAAAGAAGTAAAAGAAATTTTTAATCCATTTGCTATTTTCCAGATAGTAGTAATAGTAGGACTGGATTCACCTCTTTCAATTTGACCAATCATTGTTTTACTTACACCAGTAACCTCTGCAACCTTTTCAAGGCTTAATTTTTTACTTTCTCTATATGCTTTTAAGTTTTTGGCAATGATTTGATTTATTTCTTCCATAAAAACACTCCTAAAATTAATTATTTACAATATAACGTACGTATCGTACAATATAAAGGAAATCGTTATATTGTCTATTTCGAACATTATAACATACAATCAAAGGAGGGTTCCATTTTGGCTTTATTATCATTTTTGTTATATGTCTTTGTTACTGCTTTTACCCCAGGTCCAAATAATATTATGGCAATGTTAGTTGCTAACAAATACGGATTAAAAAAGACAATTAGATTTTCGTTAGGGGTTGGTTCAGGTTTCTTTGTACTAATATTATTGTGTGCTTATTTTGGTCTTTTGCTTAAAAGCTTCATTCCAAAAGTTAAATTTATAATGACTATTCTAGGTGTAATCTATATGTTGTATCTGGCTATAAAAATTATTACAAGTAAGAATGATGGTAATCACAATGATGGGGACAAGAATAACAGTTTTTTAACAGGTATGCTTTTACAATTCATAAATCCGAAAGGTATTTTATATGGCATAACTACAATATCAACCTTTGTCCTTCCATATCACACTTCAAATGTCAGCTTAATATTCTATTCATTCTTTCTAGCTTTTGTTGGTTTTTTAGGTACTTACTCTTGGGGTGTGTTTGGTTCAATTTTCCGAAAGTTCTTATCAAAGTATAATACTCAGTTTAATATAGTTATGGCTTTATTATTGATGTTTAGTGCAATTTCGATACTTTTGGAATCGAGATAATGTAACGGGTGCGATGCTTTAAAAAGGCATCTGAACAACAAAATGAATACAAAGTTTATACTTTAATATCATTACCTCATTCTTTATTTACTTGGTGCGTTTCTACATAAGTGGAAACGTTTTTTTACTAACGGGGCAGGTTAGTACAATAAGGAGTCGATTTTTTTATGTAGTTATTGGAGTTTTAATTAACAATGATAAGTAGGAATATTAATCCTATGTAAGGGAGAACTTAAAAATATTCTTTAAAAATGGAGTGATTTTCTAAATGAGTTCTCCAGAAAGTGTCAAACTTACTTCGTCAGAAATGGCTTCCTTGTGGACTGAATATATTAGTCACACACACAATAGTTGTATATTGCAATACTTTATTGCAAAAGCCGAAGATTTAGAAGTATTGGATGTTTTGAAAAAGACCTATCAAATTGTAGAACATCTTAAGGACAATACTAAACAGATATTACAGTCAGAAAATGTTCCAATTCCAATAGGGTTTGGTAGTCAGGATGTAGATGTTAATGCCCCACGACTATTTTCAGACTCCTTTTTTTTAAAGTACATAAAGAATTTATCCAGAGTAATGGTAGTATCTTGTGGTTTAATGTTTACGTTGTCTACTCGTAAAGATATTAGAGAACATTTTAAGAAAGGTCTATCAGAATCAACAACAGTTTTTGATGATGTTAGTGATGTATTGTTAGATAAAGGGTTATATACAAGACCTCCATTCATTGAACCACCAAAGAAAACGGACTTTATTGAAGATAAAGATTATCTAAATGGTATTAATTTGTTGGGAAACCAAAGATATTTAAATGCAGTTGAAATTTCTCATTTATATGGAAACATTGAAGCGAATGTAATAGGTAAAGCGATAGCTAAAGGTTTCGGACAAACAGCAGATTCTAAAGAAGTTCGTGAATTTATGCAAAAATCAGCAGATTTAGCCGAAAAAATTATTAATGAGCATACTCAATTTTTAACAGGTAGTGACCTTCCTGCCCCTATGCCATCAGAGTCACAAGTTTTTAGCTCCTTGCACCCTCCGTTTTCCGATAAATTGATGATGTATCAAATTACTATTTTATCGGCAGCTGGAATTTCTGATTATGCTACGTCATTAGCTACTAGTCAGAGGAATGATTTAAAAAGACATTACTTGGATTTGTTAGGGGATACTTCAAAATTAGCAAAAAAAGCTGAAGCTTTAATGGTTGAAAATAAATGGAAAGAGCAGCCACCTCAGCAAGAAAAAATAAAATGTTAAAGATAAACCACCAGTGTTATAACTTTAAACTTTCACTGTCTGTATAGCAGACAGTTTTTATTTTTAGCAGCGGCTTACTACAGTTAGTTATGAAAATAAAACAAGAGTTTGTGAGAGTTTGCACTTAAACTAACGCGTGCAAGAGTTTAAGATCGGGCTGTCATTGAGGCAGCTTTTCTTATTGTACTAATGAAGCAGGTTAATTCAACAAGGAAAGTCTTATTTTTTCGCATTGAACCATATTGTGAAGGAGCAAAATAAAGTCTCAAAAAATAATCAAAGTACCCTTGTGGGGGTACTCTGGTATTGGTTGAAATAATAGTATTAGTGACCGAGAAAAAATAAACACTTTATTTAAACGAATAATTAAATAAGCCGAAATATAAAGGTCCAACTAAGAAAATTAATGTAATTCCGATAATTACTAGTTTAATGGATTGAGGTGTATCATCGTCACCTTCAACCTCTTCATTGAACTTTTTGAAACTAAAATAAACATCCCATAACAAACTAATTACAAATACAAATTTCCATACAAGAGGAGTAAGAATCTGTGTATTAGTAACATAACCAAATAAACCTATCCAAGTAATTACGGAAAATAGAAAATCTAATATACCAAGAGTTTTTTTATAGCCAGTTATGAGTATTGCAATAGCGGCAATTGCTAAAATTACTAAGTAGCAATACCAAAGAATATCTATCATAATTTTTCTGTTCTCTCCCTTGAATTTATTGATTTCATTATAAATCAAATTAAATATGAATAACATTAATACGTATTTCGAGGGAAATGTGCAATTGAAGAGAAGGTGCTTGTTCAACTAACGGGTGCTTGAGTTGAAGAACGTAAGGAGTTGCTTTGGCAGCTCTTTTTTTATTTCTTCTTCAACTAACGGAGCAGTATTATTGAATAAGGATAATGTTATAGATAAAGGAAAATGAATATTGTATGTGATGTTTTGTCAGCGTATACTACCACTATTTTAAAAAAGGGAGAAGATTTAATGATTTTTTAACCTATTACAGAAAAATCTCTAGAAACAGCATTGGAAATAGTTAATTCAAATCCAACTTATAACATTTTAGAAAATGGAAATCCTTTAAGGTCGATAAAAGAAGTAAGTAGTGAATTTCTTACCCAAATTAAACAACAAAATTTCAATACTGTTCGTATTGGTGTATTACAAAAAAATTTGAATGCGATAGAGTTTTGGAAATCATTGGGGTTTAAGTTTTATGCTAATAGTACTTGGAGAGGTAAAGGTGTTGACTGTTTTGAGAAACATTTAATGTAGCATTATTGAACAAAGTGCTTAACAAGATTGTGTAGTATTGTACTTAAACTATTGGGGTGCAATAGTTGAAAACGGAGCTGTCATCGAGGCAACTTCTTTTTTTTGAACTAACGGCACGGATTCTTCAAAAATTTCCAAGATTAAACCTGCTTTTAATAAGACATTATAAAAGTAACCTTAAAGGAGGTTATGATACGTGATTAAGAAAAACATCAGTGTCCTTTTGATGTTATTTTTAATAATTAGTCTTACTGGATGCAACAAAAAATCAAATGAATCATCTTCACCTAAGACGCCCAAAATAAATCAAATGAACATATCGAATCCAACCGATAAAAACCTTAATAAAAAACGGAAAACAAGAATAAGCGCTGTGGCCTTAACTCCCTATCCATCTTCGGTAGCAACCGTTGTAAATAAAAAATATTATTTACCTGTTACTTATGTACCGAAGAATTTAGTATTTCCGGAAGTACCTTTTCTATTCAAAGAAAAAATTGAAAAACGTAAAATGAGATGGGAAGCGGCTAAAAGTTTGGAAAAGATGTTTGCTGCCGCAAAAAAAGATGGAATTTATTTAAGTGGGGTATCTGCGTATCGTTCTTATTCTACACAAAAAGTATTGTTTAACAATTATGTTAAGAGAGATGGATTTGAAAAAGCGGTAACATACAGTGCGATTCCGGGCACAAGTGAGCATCAAACAGGTTTAGCGATTGATGTAAGCGGAACAGACGGAATATGTGCAGTTTCGTCCTGTTTCGGAAACAGAAAAGAAGCGAATTGGTTGAGTAAAAACAGTGCGAATTATGGGTTTATTGTTCGTTACCCAAAAGGAAAAGAATCCATTACGGGTTATAAACATGAACCGTGGCATCTTCGTTACGTTGGTAACATTTCGAAACCAATTAATTATCGCGGGATTACACTTGAAGAATATTTAGGTGTTAAATCCGTTTCCAAATAAGAAAAAAGCGGTTCTCCAAATACAGAGAATCGCTTTCTTTCGTATGAATAAGACCTTGTCCTTTTGCCTTTAATAACAAAGAATATGATGTGCGAAAGACGACGAGGACGCTGATTCGTTAGCAGGTGTACATAAAAACAACACACAAAGCAGTGAAGAATAAACAAATATAAATAATACAAGTACATATGTTAAAAAATAGTAACGCTTTCAAGAAAAATGACGAATGAAACTAATGAAATCATTAAATAATGTTCGTGTTTAATGTGAAATTATCACTTGAACGAAGTGTAAATATGGGTTAATATAAGCAAAAGACAAACAATAAGGGGTTGTGTAAGGTGTTTGGTACCCAGACAAAAAAAGTGTTGTTACTAGGTTCTGGTGAGCTTGGTAAAGAGACGATCATCGAGGCTCAGCGTTTAGGACTTGAGACCATAGCTGTAGACAGATATGAAAACGCGCCGGCAATGCAGGTGGCCCATCGTTCCTATGTGGTGGACATGCTGGATGGAGAAGAACTTCGCAGAGTGATAGAACAAGAGAAGCCGGATATGGTAGTCCCTGAAATTGAGGCGATCGCAACAGAAACATTAATTGATCTTGAAAATGAAGGATTTCGTATTGTACCGACGGCTAAAGCTGTGAACTTGACCATGGATAGGGAAGGAATCCGACGCTTGGCAAGCGAGGAACTGGGGCTCCCTACAGCGAAATATGCTTTTGCGAACACATTAGAGGAATTAAGGGATGCTGTAGAAGAAATTGGGATTCCATGCGTGATTAAACCAATCATGAGTTCATCTGGAAAAGGGCAAACTGTTTGCCGTTCGATCGAGGATGTAGAATGGTCTTGGAACGAGGCTATTTTAGGTGGAAGAGCCAAAAAAACTCGGGTGATTGTCGAGGAATTTATCCATTTTGAATCGGAAATTACACTACTAACAGTCCGTTCCATTTCAGGAACAACCTACTGTGCACCAATAGGACATGTTCAAAAAGATGGTGATTATATTGAATCCTGGCAGCCGCATGACATGTCAACGGAACAAATCGCAAAAGCGCAGGATATCGCCAAAAAAATCACTGATGCTCTTGGCGGGTACGGACTTTTTGGAGTTGAATTATTTCTTTCTCCACAAGGTGTTTATTTTAGTGAAGTGTCGCCACGGCCTCACGATACGGGGATGGTTACAATGGTAACGCAAGACCTATCCGAATTTGCCTTACATGTAAGAGCAATTTTAGGCTACCCGATTCCATCTGTTCAGCTATTGAAACCTGGTGCAAGTCATACGATTAAAGCAACGACGGAAAGCAATATCTACCAAATAGCTGGAATTTCTGAAAGCTTATCCATCCCAGATACACAGGTAAGGGTTTTTGGAAAACCAGAAACAAAAGTAGGACGACGTATGGCAGTAGCGTTGAGCAGCGGAGAATCAGTCGAAGAGGCAAGGCAGCGAGCCGCACTAGCAGCTTCCAAAATGATCGTTACTCACGAGTAAGTACGATTTGAAATCAACTCACAGCTGGGAAATACAACTTGAAAAAGGGGACGGAAGGATGCAAACAAAAAATCGTTGGCTGATCGCTCTTTCAGCCGTTGGAATTCATATTTCAATTGGTTCAGTTTATGCCTGGAGTGTTTTTACAAAACCGCTGCAAGAACAAATGGGGTGGGGATTGAAGCAAATTTCGTTTACGTTTAGCTTGGCGATTCTATTTTTAGGTTTATCTGCCGCTTTTTTAGGGCACTTTGTCGAGAAGTTTGGACCGAGAGCGGCTGGTACACTTAGCTCTCTGTTTTTTGGAATTGGAATTGCTGGGGCTGGTTTAGCCATTCATTTAGAATCATTGCTATTACTCTATTTATTTTACGGTATGATTGCAGGAATTGGGTTGGGGGTTGGATACATCACACCTGTTTCCACGCTGGTAAAGTGGTTCCCTGACAGGAGAGGTCTCGCAACTGGACTGGCCATCATGGGATTTGGTTTTGCTTCATTGATAATCAGTCCGATTATGAATCATTTAATCGAAACATATGGCATTTCAAACACTTTCTATATTCTTGGTTTTGCGTACTTCATTATCATCTTTTGTTCTGCACAGTATCTTGCGCCGCCAAAAGAGGGATGGGTCCCTAAGGGCCTAGAAGCTGCAGCCAAAAAGTCCGGTACTAAAAAAATTAAAGAGGACCTTCGTCAGTTGACCGCCAATGAGGCAGTCAGAACAAGACAGTTTTGGGCCCTGTGGGTGATGCTTTTCATCAATATTACCTGTGGAATCGCGATTCTTTCTGTTGCCTCTCCAATGGCTCAAGAGTTAGCAGGGATGTCGGCTGCCGGAGCAGCGGCAATGGTTGGAATCATGGGGTTATTTAACGGATCAGGAAGGATTGCTTGGGCTACCATTTCCGACTACATCGGAAGGCCGAATGTTTACACACTATTTTTTGCTTTTCAAATCGTTGCCTTTTTTATGCTTCCAAATATAGCAGTGGGAATTCTTTTTTCGATCCTTGTTTATATGATCATGACCTGTTATGGAGGAGGATTCGCCTCTATACCTGCCTATATCGGCGATTTATTTGGAACAAAGCAGCTTGGGGCCATTCATGGCTATATTTTAACTGCATGGGCTGCAGCTGGTCTAGTGGGACCAATTTTTGTATCCTGGGTCAGGGAGACCACGGGAAGTTATCAGGGGACTTTAGTCATTTTTTCAGGGATATTTGTCATAGCTCTAGCCGTTTCACTCCTCATTCGTCTAGATATTAGAAAATTAAGGACGAAGAGCGAAAATCCTATCATTAAAAAAGCAGGTAATTTTTAACGTTCAAATCGGTTTTCCGTGTTAATCACTTAAAGAATTGATTAAATAGAACAAGGGGCTGTTCAAAAAGTCGGGTACTTAACTTTTTGGGCAGCCCCTTAACATTTTATCGAGCTAGGATTTCAAGCAATCTGGTTGAACGGTGGAGACATTTCTCCTATAGACTTGTTAGGTGATAAAACTGATTCTAGATGAACATAACGAAAAAAGCAGGTAATGGGTGTTAATAGCTCAGGTAGGCTGCTTTTTTTATATGAAAAAATGGAACCTACGAGACGATAACCCATGTAGACCGGTTCTTGGAATGCTCCTGTGAATTCGTACATAAATCTATAGGGAGAATAATTAGACAGGTGGGTTGTAAATGGACACCAATGACTTCAATAAAGAGCTTCATCACTATTACGCAAAAATACGTGAGACGAATCATCCCTATTATTGGTACTGTTTGGCTAAAACGCAGGCAAGAGCCGGATTAACAAATGAAGCACAGCAAACAATTGATATGGCTTTGTCCTTTCCCAATCCTTATCCTTCAAAGCATAAACTTTTTGAAATACGGGCGGGACTGCAATCTGCTGATACAAGACAACTTCATACCAATAGTCCAACAGTTTTAACGGTAAAGAGGGGTGATATTGACGCAGATGGGATAAAGGATAATGTCTTTCTAACTGCCAATAAAACCCCTGATAGTCCATTTTGGAAAGATATCACTTTGGTAATCCAAAATGGAAGAACACATCATTATGAATACATCCGTTTTAAAAATAACTCTGGATACAATCCAACCCTGTTTCTTGGTAATTTTACAGGCAAAAAAGGCGATGATATATTAGTGGTCATCGATACCGGAGGAAGTGCAGGCACAATATATGCGTATGTCTTTTCTTATATCAACGGTCAAATAAAGCAGATTTTTGATTCGGATGCATTCAATGATTCCTATAAGTACGATGTGACATATGAAAATCAATACAAAGCAAAGGTAATCAGTTATCATCTCAGAGAAAAGTATATTCTTGACCTTACTTATAAGGGGAAGGAATATTTATCGGAAATCTATAACCCCCAAGGTATTTTAAAGGCTCCTATTAATGGGTGGGTGAATCCCTTGTCTGGTTTATACCCGATTGATTTTAACAGGGATAATAGATACGAACTCGAAGCGTATCAAAGGATAGCTGGCAGGTACAATGCGGACAGTCTGGGATATGTACAAACCGTATTGAAATGGAATGGTCAGGCGTTTGGTCCTGACAGACAGACGGTGGCCACCTTTGGTGGGGAGATGTAACAATTGGACCTTTCCGAGATGAGTGTTTTAAAGAAATTGCGATTGAATGGTATCGGGGAAAAAAATAGACTTTATTGAATAGAAAAGACAGGAGGTGATTACTAATACAAAAGGCAATCACCTTTTCTTATTGAACTAAACCAGCTGATCGTTTGTTAACATTTTTCAATAAAAAATCATAATACCTCATAGGCAGTGCAATTTTCTTAAGCGTTTTCATTGCCATTTCCTTTGTAATAATTTATGAATAATCGCACTTGTAAAAGAGCCTAATACAGCACTTCCTGCAATGTCAGAAGGATAATGATGTCCTAGCCAAATTCGTGACAATCCCGTTAAAAAAGAAAACCCCAACATAATAGATCCAAGGATGCGTTGACTAAACAGGACTATTGTCGAAACGGCGAAAGTTATTAGAGTATGTTTACTTGGAAAGGACGAATCGAATTTAGAAGGGGTAAGTATACCTACTCTCCCTTCAATGAATGGGCGGGGCTTAAAATAAAATAACTTAATTATAAAATGCAAGAATAACGAAATCATGATAGACACTACTGCTTCAATAGTTACATTCCTTTTTTTAAAAAGCAAAATCACTAAAATAATAAAGAAAACAAATTTCATCTTTTTGGAAATAAGTATCATTAATTTATCTATTATTAAATGTCGTCCGGAAAGCAAATTTATTAAATGAAATAATTTAACATCCAAGCTTATTCACCCCTGTTTTTCTGGAAGGTTTTGGATAAAGTGATAAATAACATGATTCAATTTACTTGCTGCCTTTGTTGGGACCTGATGTTTAATGCCTTCAACAAAGGTTATTTCATTTTGAGGTAGTTTCGTATGTAGTTGTTGTGCATAACGATAAAATGTTTTATCTTTTCCACCATAAATGAGGGAAATTGGCATAGTAATGTTCTCTAGTTGATCGGAAATGTTATAGTTCAAACTGTAATCATAGTATTGCAAGATGTTTCTAACATCACCTTTTTTAGCTTCTAGAAACATTTTGTCGAACAACTCTTTTGTATTTGAATTGCTATTGGATACTGACCGAGCTAAAGCAGGCAATGCCCCAATCTTTGCAAGGTTTTTAGCAAGGCGTATTCTGTTTTTTAGACGCCAGTCACTTACCTCAGACATTCCACTAATAATGATTCCACCTAAAGCACGCCCTTTTGATGTTGATAACAAAAATTCCAATAGGATGGATGCCCCTGCTGAATATCCACATAAAAAGGCTTGCTTAATATCCAAATGGTCCATTAGTTTTTTTATATCCTCAACGATTAATGGATAGGTAACAGGCTTTCTTGAAAAAGGACTCCTTCCATGTCCTCGTATATCAAAGGTGATAACCTGAAAATAACGAGATAGTCCTTCTAACTGGTATATGAAATTTATTGAAGTTAGAACGGGCGGATGAATAAATATGATTGGAATCCCTTTACCTTTAACAGTGTAGTAAAGGGTACTCTCATCAACTTCGAGGATTGGCATTTTATCACCTCAAATTAATATTACCTTGATTTGCTTTCATTTATTATTTGGTTCATTTTGTTGAATCATACAAAAAAGGCTTGGTCTCACCAGCATTTTTAGAACTTTTAAATTGTGTCATCATTTTTAATAGGTATAATAATATTCTTATTAAAAAAAGCCAGACAAGATCGATCCTCGGAGGTGACCAACATGGATTATAAAATAAGGGAATTAAAAAAGCACTTGAAATATTCTATTTGTTAGACTAGTATAATTATTATCTCTTAAAATTACATATGAATTTGTTAACAATTGGTTAAGATGCCTTAGGGCTTAATAGGGAATCTGGTGAAAGGCCAGAACTGTCCCCGCAACTGTAAGTGTGGACGAAATAGACAAACCACTGGACCGTTTATTTATTGACGATTCGGGAAGGGTCTAAAGTAGGAAGAAACACAAGTCAGGAGACCTGTCTTAGCTTTTTAAGTTTCGATTTCTTCGGGGGTTGAGAAGATGGAACGTTTGGACAAAAAGGATTATTTATTAACTTTCTTTGTGCTGACGTTTTATCCGTTCAACTAATGTTGAACGGATTTTTTCGTTTGGATGATTCTAAATCATTTTTAATTCTCATAGTTTAGCTTTAGAAGGAACAAGCCTTTTTAACAATTGAATAGATTAGGATAGGTGCACGAATTTGTGCTTAATAGGGAAGTACGGTTTAAATCCGTCACGGTACCCGCCACTGTATGGGGAGTTCATTGCAGATGTCACTGAAGGAATTCGGGAAGACGCAATGGAATGATGAACCTAAGTCAGGAGACCTGCCTTTACCTAATAACTTCATTCAACCTACGGGAACATAGGTAGAAGTGCTGAACATACATCGCTATTTTTTTGTGTGTATATATTCTGCACCCCTATGTCCATAGGGGTGCTTTTTTTACGTAAAAAACGAAAAGGAGAGTGTGACATGACTACTTGGAATTTACAAGGGACGAAACACCATGTTTTCATTTGCAACGGCAGCAGCTGTATGAGAAAGGGAGGGGAGGAAGCGACACAAGCGATTCGGAATGAAATCACCAATTTAAACTTAGATTCACTCGTACATACAACAAGAACGAGATGCAATGGGAGATGTAAGGACGCTCCCGTTGCTATCGTTTATCCAGACGGGACCTGGTATAAAAACGTGACGCCAGAAGTGGGGACTACGATTGTAAGGCGTCATCTGGCGGAAGGTCATTGTCTTCAGGAGAATGCGATCTATCAATATTCCGAAGAAGGATTCATCCAGCCAGAAGGGTCGGAATGCATCGAAGGAGTACAAAAAGCTGTTACAGAAAAAGTTTAACAGCGGATAGTAGCTGGATTCTAGTTTGAAATTTTGGAAGGTGGCGTAATAGTGTGAAAGGCAAATTATTAGTTATTGGTTTTGGCCCCGGAGATGAAAAACATATCACTGGACGGGCAAAAGAAGCCATCGAAGAAAGTGATATCATCATCGGCTACAAAACCTACGTTGATCTAATCAAGGGATTAATAGCTGGAAAACAAATCATTAGTACAGGAATGACAGAAGAAGTGAGCCGGGCCCAGGAGGCAGTGAAACAGGCCGAACTCGGTTACACGGTAGCCGTCATTTCGAGCGGTGATGCCGGTGTATATGGAATGGCAGGACTGGTTTACGAAGTGCTAATCGAAAAAGGCTGGAAAAAAGACTCAGGGGTAGAAGTGGAGGTGGTCCCTGGCATTTCTGCCATCAACTCCTGTGCTGCTTTATTAGGCGCGCCGGTCATGCATGATGCCTGTACGATCAGCTTAAGTGACCATTTGACACCTTGGAGCATAATCGAGAAACGAATCGAAGCGGCCGCTCAAGCTGATTTTGTGATTGCTTTATATAATCCAAAAAGCGGGAGAAGAACACGGCAGATCATGGAAGCTCAAAAAATTCTACTAAAATATCGCTCGCCAGAAACCCCTGTTGGATTGGTAAAGAGTGCTTACCGTGATAGTCAAAAGATCGTCTTAACCAATTTACAAGAGATGCTCGAACATGAAATTGGTATGTTAACCACCGTTTTAATTGGCAACTCTTCCACATTTTTCTACGACGGCTTGATCATCACCCCGCGCGGTTATCAGCGGAAGTATACATTAAATCAGGCAATACAGCCGTTGAAACCGCATCAGCGTTTGCAAAAGGAAGCCGAACCATGGGCACTGGAGCAAACGGAAGATGTAACACCGGTGAACAAGAAACTAGTCACCCCAACCTCAGTGAAAGAGTCGCCAAGAGAGCTGGCTGAGGAAGCCTTGCAAATGATCCTTGGTGAGAACGATGGACTAACCCAAGGTTTATTGGTGAAGCAAGACTTTCAATCTATTTTTGAGGTAGCGGTCAGCCCTGGGGTCGCCAATAAAAAATTTACCGCGACTCAGATGGTCATTCTTTCTGAAATTGTCGGAGAAGAAGGTGTCATGGAATACACACAAGACCATTATATGAAGCTGCAAATTTTAACCTCTAAGCCTGATGAGATGGTTGAAAAACTAACGGCGGCCAACTTTTTGATTGCTCCTGTTGGCGACGTATTAACCGTAAAAGCCTGTGATTTTTGTGACGGAGAAAAGAAGGATTCCATTCCATATGCAGAGGAACTACATGAAAAGCTTGGCGGAATGGAACTTCCTAAGGAATTAAAACTGGGTGTAAATGGCTGCGGTATGGCCTGCTACGGAGCTGTAAAAGAGGATATTGGCATTGTTTACCGAAAAGGAGCGTTTGATTTATTTCTAGGGGCAAAGGTAGCCGGAAGAACGGCACATCCCGGCCAAATCGTAGCGGAAGGAATCGCACCGGACCAAATTGTCGGGGTCATAGAGGGGATTGTTCAAGAGTACAAACAAAAGGCCTATCCAAATGAACGGTTCTATAAATTTTTTAAACGGGCCAAAGAGGTTCAAGGTTTTGTGTACCAGGATATCACACCAAACCTTAAAATCGAAGCGGCTGTTTGCGGGGAGTAAAGGGGAGACGTCTAGCGGTCAATTGGTAGGTTAGGCATTTACAAACAAAGGGGAGGAAATATTTTGAAAGCAATTTTATTCGTGGGGCATGGGAGCAGGGATCAAGAGGGAAATCAGCAGGTTCGCGAGTTCATCCGTGAGATGAGAAAGACTTGGGACGATTCTTTCCTGGTGGAGACGTGCTTTTTAGAATTTGAACGACCAACCGTTAATCAAGGAATCGATCTGTGTGTGGAGAAAGGGGCCGACCATATTGTCGTGATTCCAATCATGCTATTACAAGCAGGACACTCCAAAATTCATATTCCAGCAGCTATTGATGAGGCAAAGAATAAATATCCACTTGTTCAATTTACTTATGGCCGGCCAATTGGTGTTCATGAGGAAACATTTGAAATTCTAAAAACGAGATTAATGGAAATTGGCGAGAATTTAGAATCCATCGAAGACGATACGGCTGTCCTTTTGCTAGGACGGGGCGGAAGCGATCCCGATGCGAATAGTGATTTATATAAAATTGCTAGATTACTATGGGAAAAAACAAACTATAAAATCGTCGAGCCTGCTTTTATGGGGGTGACCAATCCCCTTGTGAACGAAGGAATTGAGCGCTGTATTAAGCTTGGAGCAAAAAAAGTGGTAATCCTGCCTTACTTTCTATTCACCGGCATCCTGATTAAACGGTTAGAAGATATGATGGTTCCTATTCAAAATCAATATTCCGCGGTTGAATTTCAGTTGGCTGACTATTTTGGTTATCATCCAAAATTACAGACGATTTTAATCGATCGGGTGGAAGAAGCCCTCCGTGATGAGGTGAAGATGAACTGCGATACCTGCCAGTACCGTCTCAATGTGATGGAACATATCGATCATCACCACCACCATGATCATGACCATGATCATCATCACGGCCATGTCCATCATGACCATGACCACGACCATCATCATGATCACGAACATGCAGTGCAAAAGGCAGGAGATAGAGGATGATTTTCGTATTAGCCGGTACAAGTGATGCACGAGCCCTTGCTTTAGAAATAAAAAAGGAGGGCTTCGATCTCTTGGCCTCCGTTGTCACAGAAAATGCAGCGGTTGAATTAAGGGAGTCAGGGATACCTGTTCAAGTAGGAAGATTAACGGATGAAGACATGGTGGGGGTGATTGACACAAAAGGGATTCTAGCGGTTGTCGATGCCAGTCATCCGTTTGCGGAAGAAGCTTCGAAAAACGCAATCAAGGCGGCCCAAACGGCGGGAATCCCCTATATCCGGTATGAACGGGAGTCACAAACTTTTCAATATGACAACATGACAGTCATCGAAAGCTACGAGGAAGCAGCGGAGCTTGCATTGGCCAAAAAAGGCGTGGTGATGTTGACGACCGGCAGCAAGACGCTTCAAATTTTCACAGAAAAACTATTAGGAAACCCGGACATCCGCTTGATCGCCAGGATGTTGCCTCGTGTGGATAATATGGAAAAATGTGAGCAGCTAGGGCTGCCGCAGAAAAATATTGTTGCGATCCAGGGACCATTTTCAAAAGAGTTCGACAAAGCCCTATATAGGCAATATGGCGTGACCTTAATGGTGACGAAAGAGAGCGGGAAAGTCGGATCGGTCGATGAAAAGGTGGAAGCGGCCAAGGAACTGGGGATTGAGGTCATCCTTATTGGCCGCCCTAAACTGAATTATGGCACCGTCTATGCTAATTTTACCGATGTCATCGCAGAATTACATAAAAAGATTGGTTCCACACCAACCGTCACAACAGAACAATCATTTTAAATACAGGAGTGAGAGAAATGGATTTTCGTACCGAATTTAAACCGTTAACCGTCCAACCGGAACAGATCGAAGGAAGAAGTTTTGAAATGATTAATGAAGAAATTGGGGAGCACCCGTTTACCGAGGAGCAATATCCGATTGTCCAGCGGATCATCCATGCATCTGCTGATTTTGAACTCGGGAATAGCGTCCTCTTCCATCCTGACGCTATTCAGTCCGGCATCCGCGCGATTCGGAGCGGGAAAATGGTAGTTGCCGATGTTCAAATGATTCAAAGCGGGGCTAATAAAGCGCGAATTGAAAAGTACGGCGGAGAAATCAAGGTCTATATTTCTGACCCGGATGTGGTACAAGAAGCCAAACGGTTAAATACCACACGGGCAATTATTTCGATGCGAAAAGCGATCAAAGAAGCGGACGGTGGCATTTTTGCCATCGGGAACGCCCCAACCGCCTTACTCGAACTCATCCGCCTGATTAAAGAAGGAGAAGCGAAACCTGGTCTTGTCATTGGTCTGCCAGTTGGGTTTGTTTCCGCCGCTGAGTCAAAAGAAGAATTAGCCAAGCTCGATATCCCATTCATCACCAATATTGGCAGGAAAGGCGGCAGTACCGTGACCGTTGCCGCATTAAATGCCATTTCCATTATGGCTGAACGGGGATAACCTATGCAGGAAGTACCAAAAGGAAAGCTGCGGGAAGGATATACGACAGGGGCCTGTGCAACGGCGACAACAAAAGCGGCACTAACGGCATTAATAACTGGTGAGCCGCAAACAGAATCGATCATTTACTTGCCCGTCAAGCGGTTTGCAACCTTTCAGATAGAAAGCTGTGAGGTGACGGAACAAACGGTTACCGCCAGTACGATTAAAGACGCGGGGGATGACCCGGATGCCACCCACGGGGCCTTAATAGTTTCCACCGTATCATGGATCGATGAACCAGGTATTTTCCTTGACGGGGGAATTGGAGTTGGCCGGGTCACAAAGGACGGATTGCCCGTTCCTGTTGGCGAGGCCGCGATTAACCCCGTTCCCCGCAGGATGATCCGTGAGACAGCCGAAGGTGTATTAAAAGAATTCGGGATTACAAGAGGAATAAAGATCGTCATTTCCGTACCAGCCGGTGAAGAAATCGCCAAAAAAACACTCAATGGACGCTTAGGAATCATTGGCGGGATTTCTATCCTCGGAACCCGCGGGATTGTCGTTCCTTTTTCCACAGCCGCTTATAAGGCCAGCATCATCCAGGCTATTAGTGTTGCCCGGGCCAGTGGCTGCGAGCACGTTGTCATTACAACAGGCGGGAGGAGCGAGAAAAATGCCATAAAGCAATTCCCCGAGCTGTCTGAGGAAGCTTTTATCGAAATGGGTGACTTTGTCGGGTTCACCCTTAAACAATGCAAGAAGCAAGGGGTAAAAAGAGTGTCGATGGTCGGCATGATGGGGAAATTCTCAAAGGTAGCAATGGGGATCATGATGGTCCACTCGAAAAGCGCCCCGGTAGATTTTAATTTTTTAGCGGAGGTGGCAAGTCGTACCGGTGCTGATGCCGCCCTGGTCGAGGAAATTCGAACGGCCAATACGGCATCACAGGTTGGCGATATGATGACAGCACAGGGCCATCTTTCCTTTTTCGAAATGCTAAGCGACCATTGCTGCCTTGCTGCGTTAAAGGAAGTCGATGGCGGGATCGATATAGATACGACCCTTTATACCATGAAGGGGGAATTGTTAGGAAAGGTGGTGCGAAAGAATGGCATCAATTAAAATGATCGGCATTGGAGACGAAGGGAAAGTCAGCCTGCTCCCTATGTACGAAAAGTGGATTTATGAAAGTGAACTATTAATAGGAGGAAAGAGACAGCTTTCTTTTTTTCCTGAATTCGCCGGCGAAAAAATCGCGATTGAAGGCGGGATTTCTTCACTCGTCGAACGGTTGCAGTCGGAGACGAGAAACGTAGTGATTCTAGCATCTGGAGACCCGTTGTTCTATGGAATTGGAAGCTATTTATCTTCTAAAATCGATTTGGACTTTTATCCTTATTTAAGTTCGATCCAGCTTGCTTTTGCCAGAATGAAAGAAAGATGGCAGGATGCTTATTTTACCAGCGTTCACGGCAGGAGTATAAAAGGGCTGGCACAGCGAGTGGATGGAAAAAAAACGGTCGCAATCTTAACCGACACAGAAAATTCCCCAAATAAAATCGCTCAGTATTTGCTTTCCTTTGGCATGACTGAATATGAGGCGTTTGTGGGAGAGAACCTTGGCAGTGACAAGGAACGATGCCGCTGGTTTACCCTTGCTGAAATGAAGGATGAAGACTTTTCACCGCTCAATGTGGTGATTCTCAAGAAAAAGGGGGAAAGCCCGCATTGGCCGATCGGCATTGACGATGCGGAGTTTTTTCAGCGCAAACCGGATAAGGGCTTAATTACCAAAAAGGAAATTCGCACACTAAGCATTAGTGCCCTAAGGTTAAAGGAAGACAGCACGGTTTGGGATATTGGGACATGCACAGGTTCTGTTGCGATCGAGGCAGCGAAAATCGCCAGTGAAGGACAAGTGTTTGCCATCGAAAAGAACGAGGGCGACCTGGAAAACTGTAAGCAAAATTTAGCCAAGTTCCGTGTGGATGCCACCCTCGTTCACGGGAAAGCACCAGAGGGATTAGATACCTTCCCAGATCCGGATGCGGTTTTTATTGGCGGGACGGCAGGCGGGATGGAAGACATTTTGGATATTTGCTGCAGCCGCTTGAAAGCGTGTGGACGCATTGTCTTAAATGCCGTCACGATTGAAAATCTTTCAGAAGCGATGCTTGCGTTTAAAGAGCGGGGATATGAGACGAACATCACTCTTGCGCAAATATCCAGAAGTAAGCCCATTTTGAATCTGACAAGATTTGATGCATTAAATCCGATTTACATAATAGAAGCATGGCGCAAGGAAGGGGAGTAAACATGTTAGGTACATTATACGGCCTTGGGGTTGGCCCGGGGGATCCAGAGCTCATTACCGTTAAGGCGTTTCGTAAATTAAAGGAATCACCAGTGATTGCCTATCCGAAAAAACAAAAGGGCAGCAAAAGTTATGCTCATCGAATCATTGATGTCTATTTTCAGCCGAACGAAAAAGAAATGCTAGGCCTTGTCTTTCCGATGACAAAGGATCCAGCCACATTGGAAAGAAAATGGACGGAAACCGTGGAAAATGTATGGGCGAAGCTGCAGGAGGGAAAGGATGTCGCTTTTGTAACTGAAGGGGATCCTCTTTTATACAGCACGTTTATTCATATGATGCGTTTGATGCAGGAAAAGTATCCCCAGGTTCCGATTGAAGTCGTTCCGGGGATTTCGTCCATCAATGGGGCGGCTTCTAGGCTGGGAATTCCATTGGCCGATGGGGATGAGCATGTGGCGATTGTTCCAGCACGGGATGACTATGAAACCATGAAAAAAGTCATTCAAGACAATGATTGTGTCATTTTTATAAAAGTGGCGAAGGTCATTGATTTAATGCTGGAAGTATTACGTGATTTAGATTTGCTTGACAAGGCTTCAGTCGTCACAAAGGTAACGTCGGATGAGGAGATTATTTGGCGGGCAGATGAGCTCGAAGGAGCGGAGCTTGAATACTTAACATTAATGGTGGTGAGAAAATGAAGCTTTATATCATTGGTGCTGGACCAGGCGATCCTGATTTAATCACGGTAAAAGGTCTTCAACATCTTAAGCAGGCAGATGTCGTTCTTTATGCAGATTCTCTTGTAAACGAAGACTTAATTGCCAAAGCGAAACCTTCCGCCGAAATATTAAAAACGGCCGGGATGCACTTAGAAGAAATGGTCAACGTCATGGCTGACCGAATTCATCAAGGGAAAAAGGTCGTTCGTGTCCACACGGGCGATCCGGCTGTCTATGGGGCGATTATGGAACAAATCGTCTTGTTAAAGAAGAAAGGAATCGAAGTAGAGATTGTTCCGGGTGTGAGTTCTGTGTTTGCAGCCGCCGCGGCCGCGCAAGCCGAGCTGACGATTCCTGATTTAACGCAAACCGTAATCCTGACAAGAGCTGAAGGCAGGACACCTGTGCCAGAATTTGAAAAGCTGGCGGATTTAGCCAAACATCATTGCACGATTGCGCTTTTCTTAAGTGCGACGTTAACGAAAAAGCTTGTCAAGGAATTGACAGGGGCTGGCTGGAGCATGGATACCCCTGTTGCGGTCGTATATAAAGCCTCGTGGCCGGATCAAAAAATTGTCCGGACGACACTGGAACGGTTGGATGAAGATATGCGGACGAATGGGATTCGTAAACAGGCGATGATCTTAGCCGGTTGGGCGCTAGATGAAAATATTCACGAACAAGATTATCGTTCCAAACTCTATGACAAAACGTTTACACACGGATTCCGCCGGGGGGTGGATTCGTAATGATCGAGCTCCAAGAAGCGCAAAAGGCGGTCATTCAGCAGAAGGGTGACTATGCCGTTGTTGCGATTACAAAGCATGGGGTCGAACTGGCCCGCAAGCTGGGACATTCGTTTCAAAATGCCGATGTGTACTATATGGCGAAGTTTGAAAAAGGAGATGAGAGGAACAAGGATATCCAGTTATTCACCGGAAGCGTTCGCCTTCTTCTGCCCTCTCTTTTCGAGGCCTATAAGGGGCTGATCATCATCATTTCCCTTGGAGCCGTGGTCCGAATGATTGCGCCAATTTTAAAGGATAAAAAAACAGATCCTGCCGTTGTCGTTATCGACGATAAGGGCGAACATGTGATCAGCGTGCTGTCAGGCCATATCGGCGGTGCCAATGAACTAACGAAAGAAGTGGCGGCCGCCCTAAAGGCCCGCCCCATTATTACCACCGCTTCAGATGTACAGGAAACGATTGCGGTTGATTTGTTCGGAAAACGGTTTGGCTGGATCTGGGACTCGGCTGAAAAGCTGACGCCCGTTAGCGCTTCGGTTGTGAACGAAGAAAAAATCGCCGTGGTTCAGGAGTCAGGCGAAAAAGACTGGTGGCCATATGGCCGCCCGCTCCCGGGAAATATTCAGCCGTATTCATCGGTCCAAGAAGCGCTGGCCGCAAAGCCAGATGCTGCTCTAGTAGTAACCCATCGGAATTTATTCGAAGACGAAACGGAGATTTTACATAATGGTGTTTTATATCGACCAAAGGTGATTGTCCTTGGAATGGGCTGCAACCGCGGGACCACTGCAGCGGAGATTGAAGCAGTAATCGACGAAACGCTTGAGGAATTAGGGTTTTCGAAAAAAAGTGTCAAAGCGGTTTGCACGATTGATCTAAAAAAGGATGAAGCGGGGCTGCTGGAAGTGGTGAATAAAAACCGCTGGGAGTTTATTTATTACACACCAGATGAATTGAATGCCATTGAACTTCAGAACCGTTCTGAAACGGTTTTTAAATATACCGGTGCGTACGGTGTCAGTGAGCCGGCCGCCTTGTTGTACAGCGGTGCGGAAAAATTAGCGTTGATGAAAAAGAAATCAGGTAATGTCACCATATCAGTAGCAGTGATTTCCTATTGATAGAGGAGGGAAATAGAATGTCTAGTCGCCGACTTGTAATTGCAGGGACAGGCAGCGGTGTCGGAAAAACTACTCTGACCATTGGGCTGATGTCTGCTTTAAGGAAAAAAGGTTATACCGTCCAGGGCTTTAAATGCGGCCCTGATTATATCGACCCGACCTATCATACGGCCGTCACGGGAAGAACGTCAAGAAACATTGACAGCTGGATGCTCAACCACGAGATGGTCAAAGAGATTGTCAACCGCGCAAGTGTTGGGGCGGATATTTCCGTTATCGAGGGGGTAATGGGATTCTTTGATGGGAAAAATCCACTTAACAATACGGGCTCCACTGCCGAAATCAGTCTCATCACCGAAAGTCCGGTTATTTTGGTCGTGAATTGTGCCAGTATGGCCCGTAGTGCAGCGGCCATTGTGAAGGGATTTCAAACTTTTCTGAAAGAGGCCAATATTGTCGGGGTGATCGCCAATCGGGTGGGCAGCGAAGGACATTTTAAAATCGTCCAAACCGCGATTGAGCAAGAATGCAGTATTCCCGTCCTTGGCTATTTGAAAAGAAACGAGGAACTTTCGATTCCGGAACGGCATTTAGGGTTGATACCCTCCGTTGAACGAGGAGAATTGGCTCCATTTTTTGAGCAGCTTGGTGATTTAGTGCTTGAAACCGTCGATGTAGATTCTTTATATGATCTGGCGAAAGCCTCCCCTTTAAAGGTAAAAGAATCCCAGTTTAAGAGAGCGGAGCAGGCAACTGTAAAAATTGCAGTCGCACGAGATGCCTCTTTTAATTTTTACTATCAGGAAAACCTCGACATGTTAGCAGCCGGCGGAGCCGAGCTGATCGAGTTCTCTCCATTAAAGGGTGAATGCCTGCCGGAACAAGTCGATGGCTTGTATATCGGCGGCGGGTTCCCAGAGGAATTTGCCGAGGAGCTGACCAAACAGACAGATGTAAAGGACTCGATTCGATCGGCCATTGAAAAAGGACTGCCAACCTTGGCGGAATGTGGCGGGTTTATGTACTTAACCGAATCGTTGGAAACAACGGATGAAACGAGTTACAAAATGGTCGGGATCATTCCCGGAAAGGTGAAAATGCAGACAAAACTAGCGGCTTTGGGATACCGGGAAATCACTGCAGAAGGAGAAAATTTCTTGTTAGCGGGTAATCTGAGTGCAAGAGGTCATGAATTTCACTACTCTACCTTTCATCCTAGAACTGATTTTGACCCGGCCTATCAAACGAAAGGAATGCGTGGGTTTAAGCAGGAGGGCTATCGGAAAGGGAATTTAATTGCAGGTTATACCCATTTTCATTTTGGCTCATGCCCCGAGCTTGTGGAAAATTGGGTGAAGAAATGTAAGGAGTTCAAAAAAAATGGTTAAAGCTCTTCCACTTATGTTTCAAGGTACTAATTCGGATGTCGGCAAAAGTGTCGTCGTGACAGCCTTTTGTCGGATATTCGCCCAGGACGGATATAAAACGGTTCCGTTTAAATCACAAAATATGGCGTTAAATTCCTATATCACCGTGGACGGAAAAGAAATCGGCAGAGCACAGGGAGTTCAGGCCGAAGCCGCAGGGATTCAGGCAACTACTGATATGAACCCGATTCTACTAAAACCGAACCGAGATAACCAATCCCAAATTGTCGTCCATGGTAAACCATATAAGAATATGGAAGCAGGAAGGTACCGCCGGGAATTCTTTCAAACGGGATTGACGCTGATTCAACAATCACTCTCCACCCTGTCCCAAAATTATGAACGGATTGTCATTGAAGGGGCAGGCAGTCCGGCCGAGATTAATCTCAATGATCGGGAAATGGTCAATATGCGGGTCGCCAAAATGGCGGATGCCCCTGTGATCTTAATTGGGGATATCGAAAAAGGCGGAGTGTTTGCTAGTTTAGTAGGAACCCTTCAACTGATGGAACCAGCGGACCACGACCGAGTGATTGGCGTGATCATCAATAAATTCCGCGGCGATATCCGCCTGCTAGAATCGGGATTAACGTGGTTTGAGGAGTATTCAGGTAAACCCGTTCTCGGCGTGATTCCTTACTTGGAGAATCTAAATATTGATGCCGAGGATTCCGTGATTTTAAATCAATATACCTCCACTCAAAATACCGAAAAAGAATTGGATATAGCGGTGATTCAGTATCCGAAAATCTCCAATTTCACCGATGTCGACCCGTTTTTTGCCGAGCCGGATTGTCATGTCCGTTTTATAACGAGAGCGGATCAATTACACGATCCAGATTTAGTGATTCTCCCAGGCAGCAAGAATACAATTGAAGATTTGTTATTTTTAAGAAAAAGTGGCATCGCTCAAAAAATAGCAGAATTACAGAAAAAGAAACACACCGTTCTTTTCGGGATCTGCGGCGGCTATCAAATGCTCGGTGATAAAATTGAGGATCCGTTAGCGATCGAGTCCCTGCATCAAGCAATCGAAGGCCTTCAGTTACTACCAATTGAAACGACCATTACGAAAGAAAAGACGACGATCCTATCAAATGGGATGTTGCATCTTTTCGGAAAAAACTTTCATGTGACAGGGTACGAGATTCATATGGGCGAAACCTTGGCAAAAGGAGCGTCTCAAGGGCTTATTTTTACGAATGAAAAATGGGATGGCTGTCATTCTTCAGACGAAACCATCATTGGCACTTATTTCCATGGGATTTTCCATAATGATGAATTTCGCGAGGAATTACTTAATCAGATCCGACGCAAAAAGAAGTTGGAGCCCATCCACAACCGCCCATCTTTTAACCAATTGAGGGAAGAAGCGTTTGACCGTCTGGCAGAACATGTTAGGGAACATGTAAAACTCGATGTCATTGAACAATTAATGAAGGATTACCAAAAAAGGGGGATCACCCAATGAATAGCGTAAAAACAGCCATTCAGCCTCTCGATAGAGAAATGGGGCAGCAAGTTCGTGAGTATATCGATACATTAACCAAACCTCCGGGCAGTTTGGGGAGATTAGAGGAATTAGCGATTCAACTGGCGGAAATGACATCTGAAGCCTTTCCGGTCGTGTCACCACCTGGAGTGATCGTGTTTGCCGCTGATCATGGCGTGGTCGAAGAAGGGGTGTCCGCTTTCCCACAGGAAGTAACTGTGCAAATGGTTATGAACTTTTTAAACAGCGGTGCGGCCATCAATGTCTTTAGCCGGCAAATCGGGGCTATGTTTGAAGTGGTTGATATCGGTGTGGCAGCAGATATAGAGGCTGACGGGTTTGTAAATCGGAAAATTCGCTATGGAACGAATAATTTTTGCCAGCAGGATGCAATGACAAGAGAAGAGGCTGAACAAGCCATCGCCGTTGGCTATGAACGGGCGGAACAGATGATTCAACAGGGAATCAAATGCCTAATTGTTGGTGAAATGGGGATCGGCAATACGACGCCAAGCAGTGCGATCGCAGCGGTTTTAAGCGGGCAGGACATCGGTGCACTCGTCGGCCGAGGAACAGGGATTCCCACAGAAAAAATCCGTCATAAGCAAGAGGTCATCACACGGGCACTGAAGGAAAGAAACCCTGATTGGAAGGATCCAATCGATATCTTAGCTAAAATTGGCGGTTTGGAAATAGCCGGTATGACCGGTGCAATGCTCTCCGCCGCTCGGAACCGGATCCCGATATTGGTAGATGGATTTATTTGCACGGTAGCAGCTCTTTTGGCAAGGGAAATCTGTGAGACAGCAGCGGATTATATGATGGTCGGCCATCGTTCCGTCGAGCCTGGACATGAAATTGCGCTGCAGTTATTAGGCAAGAAGCCACTACTTGATTTAGATTTGCGGCTAGGCGAAGGGAGCGGGGCAGCAGTGGCCTTTCCTATCTTACAATCAGCGACCTTAATGCTGAAAGAAATGGCCACCTTTGCATCAGCCGGAATTTCAAATGAGTAAATTAGGAAAGGAGCGAGAAGATGACAAATGGAAAAGTGTATCTTGTTGGTGCTGGACCGGGAGACCCTAAGCTGATTACGGTTTATGGGATGGAGTGTATCCAACAGGCGGATGTGATTTTATATGACCGCTTAGTAAATGAGGAACTGCTGAAATATGCAAAAGCGGAGGCAGAGCTGATATTTTGCGGCAAACAGCCAGGAAGACATCAGATCATTCAAGATCAAATTCACGAGCTATTAATTGAAAAAGCCAGTCAGGGCAAGACGGTCACCAGATTAAAAGGAGGCGATCCCTGCATTTTCGGCCGTGTCGGTGAAGAAGCAGAAATTCTCGCCGAACATGGGATCCGCTATGAAATGGTGCCGGGGATTACAGCTGGAATTGCAGCGCCTGCTTATGCCGGAATTCCGGTGACCCACCGCGATTATGCTTCCTCCTTCGCGATCGTCACTGGCCACAGCCGAGCGGAAAAGGATGAGGATCAATTAAATTGGCCAGCCCTCGCTCAAGGAATCGATACGATTGCCTTTTATATGGGAATTGGGAATTTACCCTATATTGTTTCGAGATTAATCGAGAACGGAAAAAGCCCTGACACGAAAGCCGCCATTATCCAATGGGGAACGACGGCAAAGCAGAAGACGGTGACCGGAAGTTTAAAGGATATCGAAGTCCGGGTCCTTGAAGCCGGGATTACTCATCCGGCGATTGTTCTGGTGGGTGATGTGGTCGGACTGCGCGAGAAATTACGCTGGTTTCAAGAAGCAGAGGAAAAACAAATAGTTGAAATAGGGAGGGACTAAGATGTCGATTATAGCGGAAATCAAAAATCGAAGAGCAATCCGTGATTATGCGGCTCGAGAGGTCGAAGACGAAAAGATTCACAGCTTATTAGAAGCAGCGACATGGGCACCGAATGACCGGATGCGGGAACCATGGAGCTTTTATGTCATTAAAGGCGAAGCTAAAAAACGATATGAGGCGTTGGCCTATGAATATTTACAGGAACGCTTTCCAACCAAACCAAATTTAATCGAAAGCTCCTTAAAAGTGCTGAAAACCACACCGGTTCATATTGTCGTTACAGCCGACATCGTTCCAGGCGATGAAGAGGCCTCTGCCGATAATGAATATGCCGTATGCTGCGCAATCCATTCGATGTGGCTTGCCGCCAAAGAATTGGGATTAGGGCTGGTCTGGAGGACAAGGGGCGTCGGACTTGTTCGCGACCAACGAATGGTTGAGTTTATTGGATCACCTGAAAACAAGAAAATTATCGGAAATTTGTTTATCGGTTATCCCGATCCAGAAGTATTAAAAAAGTCGAAAGTGCCGGCTCGGACATCCTTTGAAGAAAAAACAGTCTGGCTGTAACGAGGAGTGAAACGGATGGAAGAGGTAACAGAAAACAAAGCAAAACGCGGTCTTACATTAGTTTATACCGGTGATGGAAAAGGGAAAACGACGGCAGCCCTTGGGCTCGCTGTCCGTGCCGCTGGCCGGGGAAAACGGGTGCTCATGATTCAATTTATCAAATCACCTGATCGAACGTATGGAGAAAAAATTACGTTCGAGAAATTGGGGATTGAAATCGTGCAGACAGGAGTCGGCTTTACGTGGACGAAGACACCGGAGGAACATCGGGAAGCCCTAAAAACAGCGTGGGCGTTTACGAAAGAAAAGGTACAGTTTGGCGGTTACGATGTTGTCATTTTAGATGAACTGAATAATGCGCTCGCGATTGATAAATTTCCGATTGACGATGTCCTTCCGTTGCCAGAAGTATTGGAGTTGGTTCAAAAGCGCCCCAAGGGGATGCATCTGATCATCACCGGACGGTCAGCCAAAGAGGAGATCATCGCTTGCGCTGATTTAGTAACCGAAATGAAGCCCGTTAAGCACTATTATAATGAAGGAATTCCTGCCGTGAAGGGAATTGAGTTTTAATGGTCTACATTGAAAAATTTTGACATGGCGGCGATTTACTGACTGCCCGACAGTTGATCCGTAAAGATTCTTTTTCGGTGTACCTTCTGAGCGGGCAAAGATAGGCAAACCGTTGCGGTACATTGAAGCAAATGTACCCGGAAAGTGAGCCAATCCGAATTTAAAGCCTTGGGAGTCTAATTATATGAAACTAGGAAAAGGAAGCTGCAATGGAACATTTGGAGAATTGGTCCAAGGAATCATTGGTGATCGCCCTTATTTAATCACCCTGCCGATATCGAGTTTAAGAAGTGAGGCTAGGTTTATTCCAGATCCAACCGTTAACGGAATAAGAGTGGCAGACTCAAAAGTAAAAGGTCAAAGAGCAGGAGAATGGTTATTCCAACTGTTTGGGGTAGAGGGCGGCGGGGATCTCGAGATACGCTCTAATATCCCAGTTGGTAAAGGTCTGGCCAGCAGTTCGGCGGATATTGTTGCTGCATTAAGAGCAATTGCTGACAGCTATAGTCTTCCACTCACAAATGAAATGATCTCTATGATCGCCGCAAAAGTGGAACCTACGGATGGGGTAATGTATGAGGAAGTCGTGGTCTATGACTATATTCACGGTCAGCTGATTGAAAGCTTTGGGGCCTTACCCCCATTCATCCTCGTTGGTATTGACCTTGGGGGTATGATCAACACAATTGAATTTAATGAAGTTCCGAAAGAGTACAGCCAGAACGATCAACAGCAATTTATTAAAGCGTATGATCTGGTTACAAAAGGGTTTAAGGAAAAAAATTTAACTTATATTGGGGAGGCAGCAACCCTCAGTGCACGGGTGAATCAAAAAATATTGCCAAAGCCTGTTTTTCCTCTATTAGATCAGCTGGCCCATCGCTATCAGGGCGGAATCGTTGTCGCCCACAGTGGAACGGTCGCGGGAATTTTACTAGATGGAAATCTTCCAAACAGTGAATTGGTGGTTTCACACTTAATTAGGGAAATGTCACTCGCTTACAAGGGTGTTCCTATAAATATATTTCATTATGAAAGCAGGGAAAAGATCATAATTTGAAAGACTGGCAAAGTTTGATTTCAAAAGGGGGTTAACATGTTTAGTCAAGAGGAACGAGAAGTGATTTACGATGTCATTTATAAAAGGAGAGATGTCCGCACTTTTCTCCCCGATCCGGTAAGTCTTGCGGTGATTCAACATGTTCTTTAAGCGGCCCAACATGAACCATCCGTAGGATTTATGCAGCACTGGAATTTTATAATGGTTTCTTCAGACGAAATAAAAGAACGGTTGGCCTGGGCGGCAGAAAAGGAACAAAGCATTGGCCATTGCAACTGTTTAAAAAAGGGAGGAATTTTTAAATGGAAACTGTATCACTGTTTTTACTTGTTTTTGTATTGGGGCTTCGACATGGGTTAGATGCTGATCATCTTGCTTTTATTGATGGACAAACCCGTTATAATTGGCGAATGGGCAGTTCGTTTGCACGTTGGGTGGGTACATTATTTTCACTTGGTCACGGAGGAATGGTAGCTGTGACAGCTGGTATTTTAGGAATGGTGATAGAGAATTTTTCATTCCCGGCTTATTTTGATAATATTGCATCATGGGTGTCGATTATTTCTTTATTCCTTATTGGAACGTTAAATACGTATAATCTGTTACGCTCTAGAAACAATCACGAAGAGTTTCAACTGAGCGGACTTAAGGGAAAGTTTATTCCAAAAATTGCGAAGGGGACAACAAATCCTTTTCTTATTATTTTAGTAGGGGCTTTGTTTGCCTTGGCTGCCGAGACAGTAAGTCAAACCGCCGTCTGGTCTTTGGCGGCAGGAAATGCAAGTGAATATACCCCTTTATTTTTAGGGCTAGTTTTTATGTTTGGCATGATGATTACAGATACAATTGATTCGATGATTGTCTATAAAATGGTGAACCAGTCCAGCAAAATCGGTCAAGTTGCGTCAAGAATAATGGGTTGGGTGATTGTCGTCTTGGCATACGGGGTTTCCTTCTATCTGGCATTTACTTTCTTTAACCCTTGGGCAGAACTAGATTTCGAAATCGTGGGAGTCATTCTTTTCATTTTCTTAGTCGCATCATTTATCTTTATAAGCGTTTACTCTAAGAAACAGAATCATGAAATAAATACTACGAATTAATTATAAAAGCTCTGACAATTTTATAGTGTCAGAGCTCTTTTATCCTCTATATTAATCGTCCGTAAAATTACGTAAATTAAGAATCTACAATCTTTTTTTGCTGTTATTGTTGCTCACAAGCAGTTATTTGGAAACAAATATTCTTTTTTTAAAAATATTTGAATTTTATAGTTCGGGAGAGGCATGAATGAAGACTGGAATAGAAAAAGATTATGATTACATTGAGTTTTGGAAAGAATCTATGATTGATCATAATGGAAATATACCGAAGCGATTAGAAGATGATCAGGCTGAAGAAGCCTTCTGGTCTTCAATGTTGGAGAGAAAGATAAGGCATAAACCAGATTCATATGCACAAATTGTAAAAGAGGAACTTCTCCCTCTTTTACATAGTGATGATCATGTATTGGAAATCGGCCCTGGATGGGGGAACTATACCTTTGCAATAGCTGATAAAGTTCGAAAGCTCACATGTATAGACAGTTCAAAAAGTATTGTGCAATTTTTAAAGTCCCAGGCTGCTACTAAAGGTGTCTGTAATATGCAATTGATTCACGATAAATGGGAAAGTGAAAAACAAGGAGCGAAATATGATGTGGTATTTGGATTCAATTGTTACTACCGTATGTATGATATAGGAAACGCATTGTTAAAAATGAATAAGTCAGCAAACCGTCTAGTAATTGCAGGAATGACAACAGGTCCAGAAAAGCCTCACTACATGGAACTATATCAAATGGGATATAAAATCAATTTAAGACGCCGAGATTATATTCATATCGTGAATGCACTATACCAGCTTGGAATTCTGGCAAACTGTAAAATCGTAAAATTGCAAAGCAGGAAAAGCTATTCTTCCTATGAGCAATTGATTCGCGATAATACCACCAAGATTTTGAATGAGCACTATAATCCTCATGAAGTGGAGACCGTTATTAATAAATATGTGTTGGAAAAAGACGGTACATATGAGTACGTATATCCGTTTCATGCTGCTTTAATGTATTGGAATCCAGCGAATATATGAAAATGGAAGCCACAAATAAAGAATTACGCCCCGAATAATGTCAAATAAAAATGACCCAAGATTTTTTCCTTGTGTCATTTTTTGCTTTTTTATTTGTTGGGTAAAGTAACAACAAATGTAGTAATATTATTTTCACTGGTAACATAGGTCTGTCCCTTATGCAATTCCACAAATCTCTTGACAACAACTAAGCCCAATCCCGTGCCTACATAATCTTTTTGTACAGCTTTTGCTCGATAAGAATGTTCAAAGATCTTTGCCAATTCATCTTCTGGTATTTCCACACCTCTATTTCTAACCCTAATTTGAATATTTGTTCCATCGGAAGACAATCCAGTATAAATCTTTTTTGGTATCACCGTGACGGGTACTGATGTTTATGAAGTGTCTAAGGAGATGTTTGCCAAAGGAAAGTGGTACATCCAAATAGGAGACCAAAAAGTTCAAATTAAATAATACACGAATCCCTTCGGGGGTTCCTTACATACCCTTGCAGTAGCAACCTTCTAATACAATTTGAAACAATAGATTGCGCTCAAATCTAGCTGTCAAAAGAGAAAATCAAGTTTCCTGTTTGTTATTACTTCCAATGTCCTTTTTGTATTCTTGGAAATTCCTATAAGGGATCATCGTTTTCGCAATGATTTTGAGTTTTATTTTGATGCTGAAGTTATGCACTCAATATGAGATTGCCCTTTTTGTTTTCCCCTTATCTGCTTTTCGCCTTCAAAAAGGCCGCATAGTTTGCCGCCTCTTTAGGCGGGGCCGTGAGAGATCTCTCATAGCCTTTCCGGAAGCTTCTTTCGTACGCCCTTACAAACCTCTGCCCGAGTATCCGTCGGGCCGCCTGTTCCGCCGTCAATTCCGGGTGGGCATGAAGGTATGAGTAGAATTTCTTCCCGGAAGAAAAAGAGAGATACACCTGCCGGAGAAGTCCTATTTTCATGAGGGGCAGGACGATTTCCTTCTTGTTGTCAATGTACAGCCGGGATTGTGGCATTTGCTGCCAGGCACGGGAAATCCGGAAATTATGTCGGTCTTCTAGCCCCGAACGGATTCCCTCATAATATCCCTCTTCCATCCCCATCTGGATGGGGTCGGGCGGGGCTTGGCCGTCTGTCTGGAGACCGCCGGCGAAAGAGAGGACGGCAAACAGAAAAAAGGCTACCAGGTTCCGTGTCACAGCGTTTTCCCCCTTTCTGAGTCAATTCGTCCTTTTTAGTATAACCAGTCATTTCCTTCATATGATAGCGGGGAAGGAGTAGAATCGGATAGATAAAAGAAAAATGTGGAGTTTGGGGATTGGGTTTTACAGTTTCTATTGTTCCTTGGGAAGAGTTTGAAAAACTTGGATTCCCTAAACATGAAGTAAAAGCAACTAGCGAAAAGTTATTTGATATGGATTGGCTTGCAAGCCGGCCTAAAGAATGGGCTGGAAGTCCTCAAAGAGGATAAATTGCAAGGCGTTACTCCAAGAATCACGAGGGATCATGTAAGAAAAGTGGAACGTTTTTTTCTAAGTAACTCCGAGAATGAATAAGCTAAGCCCCCTGTCACTCGGCAAGGGGGTATTGCTGTGTCTACCGTACAGTATTCCTTTCATGCATAGTCCTTTTAATTCTTTCCATACTAAGAAGGAAATTACTAAAGGAGGTAAAATATTCATGAAACGACAACTACTAGCAGGACTCGGGATCGGGGCAGCACTATTATTTAGCGTACCGGTTTCCGCACAAACCAACGTAATCCTCCCGGAGGATTTTACTTATGGAACACAGTTAGGGGCCGAAAAAGTGCCAGGATACAACATAGGGTTCTCCGTCGTTCCGGAGCAACTCAAGGAACAGGATATCCAACGTATAACCGTGCAGCTGGTTAGCACTGATGGTAAAGTAGTCGCCGAAAACGAGGCAAAAGGGAAAGGATTAAAGAATCTCATCGCTTATGACGGTCAGCAGTACAGTACACAGTTTTATGGCAAAGCAAAAAAAATGAAAGACGATGTATGGACGCACAGCATCTATTGTGGTCAAAAACCTGCATTCGCGGAGATTATTGTTCAGGACAAACGTGGCAACACATACAAGGCGCATAACACGAATGCCCCGGATAAGGTACTCGATCCAGTGCCAAATTGTCCTAAGGGCCAATAAGTATAGTGAATGGAATTCCTTATGAGTAAAAGAGGTTAGGCGATTTCTTAACTTTATTAATTTATTATAACGGAGAGTACGTATTAGAGATGTCTAATATGCACTCTCCTTTTTTATGTGAATAAAGCTCTTCGTATTGGATTCAAGGTTATACCAAAAATGGCATAGCCTTTTTTAATAGATGCAGTTAAGATAAGTGAGTCCTTAGGGCGATGAAGAAAATGTCCTGAGAGGATTTCCAATCATATAATTTGTGATATTTATCACAAATTTAAGCAAGCATTTACAGGTTGCTATGAAGGTACTAGGGGTAATTTTTTTATCAAAGAAGATTACTACTCGCGACTAGTTGATGAAATTCACGAAGATGGAAGTTGACATTTAATTTAGGGTGACAGTCTTTCATTTGCTATTGTGCTAAAGTATTATTGTGTTAAAATTCTGAAAAATTAATTGACAAATAAGGTTACGTTACATAGAATAATTATCATAGCAATAGGATTATAGAATATGAATAAAGGGAGGATTTACCATGAGGCTGCGAAAAAAAATAGTTCAATATTCAAAAATGGTTATAAAAGAGGCTGGACTCCAATTCTAATAGGAATCGGAATCCAGCCTCTTTCTTTATTATACTAAAGTGCTAGAGGAGGAACGTTAATGATAACATTAACAGGTCAAAGTTTAACATTAAAACAAATGAAGGAAATTTTATTCGGAAATCAGAAAGTAAGCGCTTCAGAAATGAGTATGGAGTCTGCTAGAAAGAGTCGGGAAGCAGTAGAAAGAATAGTTTCAGAATCAAAAGTAGTCTATGGGATTACAACAGGGTTTGGAAAATTTAGTGACGTCCTTATTAATAAAGATCATGTTCAAGATCTTCAGCTTAATTTAATTCGTTCACATGCTTGCGGCGTAGGTGAGCCGTTCCCAGAAGTTGTGGCAAAAGCAATGGTTCTTCTTCGCGCTAACGCACTTTTAAAGGGCTATTCTGGAATTAGGCCGCTTGTTATTGAAAGGTTATTAGATTTAGTAAACAAGGATATTATCCCTGTGATTCCGCAGCAAGGTTCCCTTGGAGCAAGCGGAGATTTGGCACCGCTTTCACACTTGGCGTTAGTGCTAATCGGGGAAGGAGAAGTATTTTATAAAGGAAATCGAATGGATTCACTTGAAGCCTTACAGCAAGAAGGAATCTTCCCAGTAACACTTGAGGCAAAAGAAGGCCTTGCTCTTATCAATGGAACCCAAGCAATGACAGCAATGGGAGTTGTCGGTTATCTAGAAGCAGAACAACTCGCATACCAAAGTGAGTTAATTTCCTCTATGACCATTGAAGGATTACATGGGATTATTGATGCCTTTGCTGAAGAGGTTCATATCGCACGGGGTTATCAACAGCAAATTGATACCGCAGCACGAATCCGAGGTTACCTAAGCGATAGTTTATTGACGACGACACAGGGGGAATTGAGAGTACAGGATGCTTATTCCCTCCGCTGTATCCCGCAAGTTCATGGTGCCACGTGGCAAGCACTCGATTATGTAAAAGAAAAATTAGAAATTGAGATGAATGCAGCAACAGATAATCCACTAATTTTTGATGATGGTGAAAAAGTCATTTCCGGTGGTAACTTCCATGGACAGCCAATTGCGTTTGCAATGGATTTTATGAAAATTGCTGTTGCGGAAATGGCAAATATATCTGAAAGACGAATTGAACGGTTAATCAATCCACAGTTAAATGATTTACCGCCATTTTTAAGCCCTGAACCGGGACTACAATCTGGTGCTATGATCATGCAATATGTTGCCGCATCTCTTGCTTCAGAAAACAAAACGCTGGCACATCCAGCAAGTGTAGATTCGATTCCTTCTTCGGCGAATCAAGAGGATCATGTAAGCATGGGAACGATCGCTTCAAGGCATGCTCATCAAATTATTCAGAATACAAGAAGAGTCCTCGCAATTGAGCTTATTTGTGCGATGCAGGCGGTTGAATACCGTGGAGTTGAAAAAATGGCAAGCCAAACAAAACGGCTTTATGAGAAAGGAAGAGAAATTGTTCCTTCGATTAAGAAAGACCGTATATTCTCAAAAGATATTGAAAAATCTGCTGAAGGTCTGAAAACAATGAATCTCTCAAAATTACTTCAGCAAGTGGACAAAGTAAACAAATAAGAAGAAGACCTACTAACAAACGTAATTTAAAATGAAATTCATATTTTAAGACATCTTTTAGATTCCTGCAAATTTAGGTAAAAGTACTTATCTATTAATCAAACTATAATAAGAGGTGTCATATGCAAAATACTGCACTTAAATCCCAAGAAACAGTACACGAACACGAGTATGGAGAACATTTAGCAAGAAAGCTTAAAACACGGCATCTTTCCATGATTGCTATCGGAGGAACAATTGGAACAGGGTTATTCTTAGCCAGTGGAACCACGATTCATGATGCTGGTCCTGGTGGAGCTTTAGCTGCCTATATAATTGCAGGAATAATGGTATATTTTATCATGGGCAGCTTAGGAGAAATGGCATCTTTTATTCCGATTTCAGGTTCTTTTAGTACGTATACCTCAAGGTTTGTCGACCCTGCACTGGGTTTTGCTGTTGGTTGGAACTATTGGTACAATAATGCGATTATTTTTGCTTTGGAATTATCAGCATCAGCATTGATCATGAAATATTGGTTTCCCGATGCCCCAGGTATTATTTGGAGCGCAAGTTTCCTTATACTTATTTTTGGCCTAAACGTTTTATCCGTTAAGGGTTACGGTGAATCAGAATTTTGGTTTTCACTGATTAAAGTTGCAACAATTATAATATTTATTGTTGTTGGATTATTAATGATCTTTGGAATATTGAAGGGTCATGCTGGCGGTTTTGAAAATTTCACAAAAGGAGAAGCACCATTTAAAGGCGGCTTGTTATCCATATTTAGTGTATTTATGGTAGTAGGATTTGCTTTTCAAGGCACAGAGCTGGTCGGAATTACAGCAGGTGAAAGTGAAAATCCTGAGAAAAATCTACCTAAGGCAGTGAAACAGATCTTTTGGAGAATTTTATTGTTTTATGTTTTAGCGATTTTTATTATTGGATGTATCATTAGCTATAACGATCCAAAATTATTAAGCGCAGATTTAGAGAATATTGCAGTGAGCCCGTTTACTTTAGTATTTGAAAATGCAGGTCTTGCCTTTGCGGCGGCTGCCATGAATGCAGTAATTCTTACTTCAGTTCTGTCAGCAGGAAATTCCACTTTATATGCCGCTTCACGCGTCCTTTGGGTATTGGCGGAGGAGGGAAAAGCTCCGTCATTTTTGAAAAAAGTAAATAAAGGTGGTATTCCGATTTACGCATTATACATGTCAACCCTTGTTGGGATGTTGTGCTTCCTTACCTCCCTTTTTGGTGATGGAACTGTTTATTCTTGGTTATTAAACGCTGCTGGCTTAGCTGGTTATATCTCTTGGTTAAGTATTTCGGTTACACATTATCGATTCCGTAAAGCTTATGTTGCACAAGGAAAAGATTTCAAAGACCTGCCCTATAAAGCAAAGTGGTTCCCATTAGGTCCAATTTTGGCGACAGTATTATGTTTAATCGCAATGCTTGGAACAAATTATGGGGCATTTATCGGCTCTAAGGTTGACTGGTATGGGATATTGGTTTCTTATATTGGACTACCTCTATTCCTAATGGCCTATTTAGGCTATAAAATTGTTAACAAAACAAAAATGGTTCCATTAAAAGAGGCGGATTTCCGCAGAGATTAAGTATTAATTATTCATCTCATAGCATTCTTTTCATTTGTTTTAAAATTTTCAAAGTAGTAACTTGAATTCCCCTATTATTTCAATATTTTTGATGTATGGGCGCAATGGTGTAATACCGCTCTCAAAGCCTTGATATATATGGGTTATTGAATAAGAGAGTAAATTTCTAACATTTTGAATATCCGAGGATTTTAACGGAAGCTTCTCATAAGTTGTGTAAACTTTTGGGGAGCTTCTTTTTTATTTCTTGCGTTACTGAAGCTGCCATTGTTGCAGCATGTCGACTACCAAAAAAAAGAGCTTCATGGCCAACGGCTCCTCCCAAGTTTAAATATAGAGCGCCAGCTGCTAAGCCCCCAACAATATGTGTTTTCCCTTCCATGTTTCTCCCCTATTCTTTTCATCCACAAATGAAATAGCTTGATCATCTTTTGTCCAATACACAATACGGAATAAATTCATTATAAATAATCCATTATTCATCAATTTCTCCAGTTCCCATGCAAACAGGACAAACCAATATTAAACTGAAAACAAAAAGAGAGGAAAGAGGAGTTCGACCCAACTTCCCTAAATAAGTTAGACTTTTTCACCTTAGGAATCCATTTTTTTAAAGTATGCATCGACTTGCTGACTAAAAAAGTCTTTTAGATTAGATTTTCCTACTTAGAAATCCGCTTTTTTACTTTATAAACTTATCGCTACATTTGCATTTGTCAGGAATTCGACTAATGAACCAGCCATATGATCGTTTCATAATCTTCATCGGCAATAAATATTGTATTTCTTGCATTGGATTATGTATACACCCAATTGATCGGTTTGATAGGGGTACAGACAGCAGAACAGAAAAATTGTACGTTAAGGCTGAAAGCCTTGATATAAAAGGGTTCCAATAATGACCGTTTTTGGTGCTTGAATAAGCGAAGTCTTATAAGACCTAAAATCAGTTAATTTATAGCACCAAAACTCATTACCAAAACCAAAGCTCCAATTAAAGGCTAAATACATTTTTGGTAAGATCTTAGTGTACACATAACAAGCAATTTTCTTATTTTAATTTGCTTTCCGTACAAAATTTTCGAAATGTTGGCGAGACCCCTGATAAAAATAAATTTATCATCTGACCCCAATACTGATGTGGTCTGGAACGTTTTTCCGATAGATTGGGATAATTATCACATTATCTCTTTAAATGTGTTATACAATTTATTATTGACAAACCAAATGTGACATACTATTATAATATTAACGAATAAAAAACGCTTACATTTTAAGAGATTAGAATTGTCTATCTTATAAAATTCAAACAAAAGGGAGTTTTTATAATGGGAACTATCATTTGCCAAAGTTGCAATAACACAATTGATCATTTTGAGAATGAGAAAGTATCAACTTTATACGGACAATGCACTTGCTGTGATAAAAAACAAAAGAAGACTTCTAAATAATTCAAACATAAATCAATACTATAAAAGCCGTTCTCAAATGTTGAGAAGGGCTTTTATAGTTAAAATCATCAATATATGGTATTTTTTCTCAGGATAAAAACCAAATATGTAACTTCTGAGTCTATTTTGTTATGCTCTTTTTTTGGCTTTTTGAATTTTCATGGGAGTGAAAATATTTTTGTTTTTTATTACATAATTGATTTCACTTTAATACTTCTAATCGGTAAATATGCCTTGATATAACTTGGAAGGGGAGATCCACTGTTCAAGTTGACTTTGATTTAACTTTTTGAGAGAAAACTTCCGTCCAAATAACGTAAAAAAGTCCTTGCCTGGACTTCATGATGCTTTCAAAAGTTACAAGTTAACTTTAATGAAGGGGAAAGATCCAAGCTATTTTTTAGTTAATGGGTCAAAAAATATTTTTGTCCCTAATAATTATTGAATAAAAATGTGTAGTATTGTATATTTATTCAATAGTTATTGAAAAAGGAGATACAGAATGGATATTTATCATGCAGTGACAAGTGATGTTAAAGATATTTATGATTTAGTCCAAATTTATGCTAAAAAAGGAATCGTATTGCCTCGTACGTATTTATCACTCTATCAACATTTACAATGTTTGTATGTTATGAAAGAGGATAATAATATAATAGGGGTTGCAGGATTACATGTTTTAGGACAGGACCTGGCAGAGATACGATCTTTGGTTGTTTCTCCCGATTATGCTGGAAAAGGTATTGGTCGCAAATTAGTTAATCGTATTATAAGTGATGCACCGAAACTTGGAATTAGCCGTGTAATGTCTTTCACATACGAAACAGAGTTTTTCAAAAAATGTGGTTTTAAGATCGTAGCAAAGGAGACTTTGCCTGAAAAAGTGTGGGTGGATTGTATGAATTGTCCTAAGTTGGATTGCTGTGATGAAGTCGCTATGATTAAGTATGTTGGGTAAGGTGTCAGATAGGTTGCATACAGTGATATTAAACTTGGCAGTTTATAAGAGAAATAGGAATGGCGCCATTATGTGGTGCCATTTTCTTCGTTGTTTAGGAAATGATAAATTTTAGATTTGTAATCACAATACGACGTGCGAGAAAAGACCCAAGTAAATAATCGCCACTTGGGCCGTGATTTAAGTCGAGTTACCTATTTTGTTGAAAGATAAGAAAGTATAAAATTTCGACTTTGAGAATTTTCCAGCGCCAGCGCCTAGCCTAGACTCAATACAGCCATTTAAATCCGATTATGCTATAAGATAATGATTAATGGTCTGTTCTTTTATCCATTGTTGTACCTTAAATAATCGGAGGTCGAAGGCCATTTGAAATAGACCAGTCAGACGATATTGGAAGAAGTCATTTTTTTTTGAGTTTCTTGAGTGCTTCCACATAGGAAGAAAGACCAAGCTTACGTGAAAGCAAACGTCATATATACCCGATTTTAAATGAATGGATTGCTTTTGTGCTCAAAAGCGTTGACCGGAAAGGATAGAGGTTGGGCTTTGCACACTTATTGATAAAGTAATAGCATATATATAACTATAAGATTTTTTCTGAAAATTCAATTAAAATTTGAAAATGTAAGCGTTTTCTATTATAATAGATAATGGGTTGGATGGCATGCGTGGCCGTCAGCGTATCTGGCGTAGGTGGGGCCGATACTAGGGACAGGTGTAAATTTTTCTTTGTGGTTATATACTTAACATCATTCGTTAAATCATGTGGAAAATCAAGGATGAAGGAAAAGTATAAGAAAAATTCATATAAATAATACGTGCTGGATCGATCAAATCGCGATCCAGTTTTTTATTGGGAATTCGATCAATACTTCGGTATTTAGAAACGACTTTTACGACACCGTCATTCTTTAAAAATTTTAAAGATATGAAATGGGAAACGGTTGAAATGATTCCCCTCTCATTGTGGATAATATTTGCTATGTTCCACTCATCTACATCACAGCCCTTCTCAGCTTAAGCGTATGTACTCCACATTTTGCTGGAAGGGCTAAATATTTTAACTAGCGGAAACACTGAAAACTGTTCACCGTTACATTCGTTGTATTTCATTCA
>NZ_JBGBPR010000029.1:0-47226 GCF_041106275.1 Neobacillus sp. BF23-41 | reverse complement strand
ATTTTTTCTTAATTATACAAAAAAGTACCCGATAGGTAGACTTTTTTATAAGTGTCTACACTATCGGGTACATTTTAACTGTTGGAAGGATTTTTACTTTCTACCTTTGATTCATTTAATTTTATTATTATATTAATTTCGCACATTATTGAGGTTTGGTGTTTTTTCAGGAAAAGTGAAAAAATGTTTATATCATTTTTTGTGAGGTTATATCAAATTGTTGACAATCTCATTTTTTCTTGATAAATTAAATATATCAAATAATCTATTAAATTATTAAATTACATAATTATTATTAAACATCACGTACCTCAAAAAAACTCTTGGGAGGAATTTTTTATGAAATTATCCAACGAACTAAATTTCCTTGATGACATACAAATTAATCAAGAAGAAATTGCGGCACAAATTCTACCGGAAATACAATATCTTGTACTGGAACAATTACGACCTTCCGAAAAGCAGCTACAAATTTGGCGCTGTAGTGTAGGAGGAAGAAATTTATTTGAGCAGCATTTGTCTTCCTTTTTTAATTACTCATTAAGTAGGAACTTTACTCGTTTTGCATGGGACTACTACAATTTAAATACTAGTAGTATCAGAAATCCTGAAATAAAGAAAAAATTCTTAAGGATGCAAGAGAATAAAATGAAATGTCGTCATTGTTGCACACGTAACGGGGAATTTGAAGTCGATCATAAAATCCCCTTAAGTAAAGGGGGAAAAGACGAGATTAGCAATTTACAAATTCTCTGCAAAAAATGCAATCGAAAAAAATCCAACCGCTTCGATTTCAAATTAAATGTTTTAGTAATGTAAAAGTAAGCCCATAGTTAATATCTTTTGAATTTACTATTGAATTTCTCTTAAAATTTAAAAATATATAAAAGCGAGGGATTACTAATGAGCAAAAAACATTATTCTAAAACCAAAACAGAACACATCACGCTACTAAAAGGATTAATTAATCGTTTTGGAGATTTTTATGAAATGATTCTCCAAAAAATTGACCAAGAAAACAATTTTTCAATGTACACAGGTAAAATGTCTGTCGATGCTACTTTTACATTAATTAAACGGTTACCTCGTGATTATGAAAATCTTGACGGTGTTCAACGTGCATTAAAGCTACCTAAAATTAATAGTATTAAGAAATTAGCAACAGAAGATCCTGCTATATATTCTCAGCCCAACTCAGTAGTTATTAGCCTAGGTAAACCAAACTCACCTGAAGATCAAATTGTTTCTATTAGGACTATTCATAATTTTCCAGACTTGCTTGTTTACAAAATTAACCTTAAACAAATGCTACAACGTGTTGAGGTTGCAGAAGTAGACAGTCTAGGCTATATCATTAATGAAAAAGAACTTTTCCTCGGAACATTGATTGACGCTCATCATAGACTTGAGGGGCTATTTGCTGGCGAACGTTTTACCTTTGAAGTTCCAATAACAGTTTATCTCGATCTTCCTCGCAAAGAAATATATCGGGTATTTATTAATATTAATAAATATCAAGAGAAACCAAGTAATGTTCACACACTAGCAATCGAACAAGAGGCAGGTATTTTCGCCGACGAAGATGAACAATCAAAACGCATTATCGGTATGTTGAATTCTGATATGGATAATCCAAATCTTTATCTTGGAATGGATGAGAAGAGTGCCAATCAGCCACAATGGTCTATTTTATTTGATCGGATTAAGACTGTTGACGCTAAACGTCCTTCTAAAGCCCGAAAAATTTATGTTACAAACAGTACATTCGATAAATTAATTAAAGATAACTTATTTGATGTGGTAAGCAAAGAGTTAAGCGTTAATAGAAAAGCCGAAATTCTTAACGACTATTTCATTGCTTGGTCTAAGTGTTTCACGGGAGCATGGCAAGATTCAAAAGATCATGTTTTAGTTAAATCAATGGGCTTCCAAATTATGATGAAACTATTCCCAACAATTTATGCACCATTAAGTTACGGGAGAGTGCCTACTCAACATGATTTCATTGACTTTATTAAACGAACGTTAAATAATGGTGAACCTCTCATGATGGGTGATACACCTATTGACATAGAGTGGGATAGTAATACATTTGGGGGTTATTCAAGTGGGAAAGGTATTGGACAAATTGTCAAAGCCCTAAAACAACACATAAATTCTCAAGCGCAATCTCAAGCCCCTACACCATCATTAGTAGGTATGCCTTAAAAACATAAAGATTTGGACATGTTATTTGTCCAAATCCTTTTTTTATGAAGTAATCCATCACTGACCCATAATAATTAAGATATATATAATAAAGCCTTCCACAATTTGAGGGCATTTGTGATTATAATAATCATAATGAAAATAAGGAAGCAAGCTATAAAACTATTTAGTCAGATGACACACAAGTAAATAAAAAGTATCCACATAGATTTGGGTTTGAAACATCTCATATTTCTAAATTTTCAAATGTTACCTTTAATCAGTTACAATTTTAACCTTTGAGAAAATTAAAAGAGGCTGTAATGAGGTCACCAATACAAATTGATTATTCCCACTTTTTAGAGTTATATCATGTTGTGGAGGGTATTTTTATGAAATCAATAATGTTTAAAGTAAAGAAACAAGATGTCGAATGTTTTCAGCACTCGGATGCAATTACATATGAATTACATATGAAAATCCCAATATTGGCTGCGTATTCAGTTGAATATTTTTCCGTACATTTTAATCCTGTTTCGGGTTTATTTACTCCAGATTGCATAAAAGAAAACGAGTTGGTGATTGCAGTTGAATATATACCAATAGAAGATATTGAGGTGGTACTTCATTATCATGGAATAAGAGATTATAGCTTATTATTCCCTTGGATTCAGGATGCAAAATTACGTAAGAGAGTAGGCTTGTTTTATGAAGAAGCCGATAAAAACTTTGAAAAAGGTGCTTGGTTATCATTTGCACTAATGTGTGGGGCAGTGTTTGAGGGGATGCTTTTTGCAAAATTGAATATGCCTGATTATCCAAACAACTCTTTAAATAAAATGATTATAAAAGCCTCACTGAATAGGATTTTGACTCAGGATGAAGTGGATATTATGCACAAAGTAAGGGAATCGAGAAATTTGGTACATGGTAATAACTTTCAGAAACCTTTCATTTCAAGGAAAGATGCAATGGATATTAGAAGCACATTAGATCAGGTAATAAAAAAGTTTGCATATTAATTTTTTGGCACTGTATAAGTATACTAAGGCGTTACAAGTAATAGGGACGTGCATTAACACACTATTAAATAAATATCCAAACGACTCAAATATTAATTTGTTGAAGTCTGATAAAAAGTTACATTGTTAGTAATAAATTGATATTGTTCGAGAGCTTTGTCCGAAGAAAAGTTCCTCCCTTAACCGAATTAATTAGAAAGAAGAAAAGTAAATACTGCTACTCTTTTGCTTTGTATTAACATGGTATAATATTCCTATACCGTAGGTGGGGATAATTACTAATTGAAAATGCATTAGTTAGTTGCACAAAATTAAAAGCTGAATATCCGTGTAGTGCTAGAGTGATGTATCAAAAATCAAACTTATTTAATTATTAGTGAATGTGTGATTAAATCTTTAATATTTATAGTAAATAGGGCTATTATAAATAGCCCCATTTAAATCAATGCCAATTACAATATGGTTAATAGAGTCAAAACTTTTCGTAATCGAGGATTATATACGGATTGTTCATTAACCGTCTCATTTTCCTTGGCATCCACAAACCAGCACGATGCCGGCACTTCCCCCTCTCTAATCTCTTCCTTCACGCTTGGGTTCGTAAAAAAACTTGCTGCTTTACTCCTATCGTCCACTTTTTCAAATGAAACTAGATTACGACTCCCTGGAAAACTTTTAATAATTTTAGAATTTTGTGACTGGACAACGGCATATTTTTCATTTGCAAAATCGACTAATCTGTTTAAAAGTACGAACAAAGACACATTATACTTTTTATCAGCAAGTTCTTTTAATGTTTCCATCGTAGCATCTTTTTCAATAAAATCGGTTGTTAGTTCGTTTGTAGGCATTAGTATGCTGAAAGCAAATTGATTAGCTTCCATTCCTTCCACTTCTTCGACTAATAGGGTGGAGTGGCCAAACAGCAATTCGTCTCGATCCTTTTTCTTAACCTCTTCATGATCGTATTTTCTAGAAATATAGCTTGATTTTAAATGCCATGGGAGAATGTAATGTCCAATTAACGCGGCTAACGTAAATTTTCTTCTAGTCTCAATTGTAATTTTCCGATCCAATAGGATGATCGGGTGGTCCACTTGAATCAGAATTCCCTCACCCTCGTCTAAATTATCTTCAAATACCTTTATACCTAATTCTTTTGCAAAACCGTAGATATCTATAGGTAAACGATGATCTAATTTTTCTTCGAGATAATATTTAGCGTATTCTGAGGGTGTTTCAAAAAGAGTATCGATTTTTACTTTTCTGCCCGTTGCTAAAAAAGCAGCATACTCAACTAATTTTTCTTTATCCTGCTGCGACAGTGAATTCACAATTCGAAGGATCACCCGGTCAGAATGTTCAAGGGGCTCTTGCGTTTTTTCTTTGGTTAAACCAGAAAGTAAATATTCAGTGGATACCTTCAAGGCAAAGGATAATTTCCTCAAAACTTCAAAGGAAGGCCGCCTTGCACCAGACTCATATTGGCTAATTGCTGGGGGTTTAAGACCCACTTGATTTGCCAATTCAGCCTGTGACATATTTAATTCCTTCCGCCTATTTTTAATTCGTTCATTGATCGAGTTAGGCATTTGTATAACCCCTTCTTACCATTTGTTAAGTTAATAATAACACATAGAAAATATTGTTGACAACGTTGGTACCATGGTTTATTGTGATATTAACGATTCGTTAGTATTGAGTTCACACTTAGCAAAGTGGATAACCCACTCTAATAACTCTTTACCGCGAAACTATTGAGGAGGAGTAAAAATGTTTTTTAATAATTATGAGAATAGCCTGAGAAAGCTGCCTTTAAAAGGGCTATACCAGAAAGAGGATTTACTAACAGATGAGTTTTTGTATGCGAAGGAAGGAAAAGTTGAGGTTTACTGGGCTCCTTTTGAATACATAAACAAAGATGCGAAAGTCATCATTCTAGGAATTACTCCTGGTTGGACTCAAATGGAGCTAGCATTTAATTACGTACGTCACCATATTGATGAAGAGGAGTATGAACACCTAATTTCTAACGCTAAGAATCATGCTAGCTTTGGCGGGACCACTATGAGAAAAAACCTTATTGAAATGCTCGAAGGGATCGAGTTACATAAATTTTTGAAAATTAATAGCTGTGAACAGCTATTTAATGACGAGCATTCTTTATTACATACTACTTCGGTCCTGAGATACCCTGTGTTTATTGAAGGTGAAAATTATAGTGGCAGCAGCCCAAAGCTTTTTAGTCAAGAAATTTTCCTAAGAATGATCGATGAATTATTAGTTCCAGAACTTAATCAGGTAAAAAATGCTGTTATTATCCCTACCGGTAAGGTAGTCTCTGATGTGCTTAGATATCTAGTTGACGAGGGGAAAATCGCGCATGAATTGATTCTTTTTAATTTCCCTCATCCGTCTGGGGCTAACGGTCACCGTAGAGAGCAGTATGAAAATAATAAAAATACCTTTAAAGAGCTTTTAATAGCAGCTGGAAAAAGAGGCCAATTTCAGGAAACTATCAACCAATTAAAACCATCCGAGGACCAAATGTCTGAATTAATTAAGCATTTGAAAATAATTGGTGAGGAATTAAAAAGAGGGAATGACCTAAAGGAAAGAAATTCCTATAATGAAAAACGATTGTTACAACTTGCTGACGAGATTGAACCATACGATCACAAAATTGCATTAGTCATTGAACATTTGCTTAGATAACAATGAAATGGAGTGAGAGTCAATATGGAAAAGAGGCTTAAAAATATTTACAAGAAGACATTATTTGTTGAGTTAGTGAAACTTGGCCATGATTTTCACCACAGCATGAGAAACAAGGACAATCCTAAATATCAAGTGTACGTTATGGTGGATACACCTAAGTTAAGGAAAGATTTGGTGCAGTTATCAGGTCAAACCTACATTGAAGGGTATGAAGGGTATTATGGGGAAATATAGAAGTGCCATCGTTATCGTTATTGCCACTCTAGTCTTGGGCATTGGGTACTATGTATCTACTAGTTTGCTAGGATCAAAAGAAGCGGTTAAACACGTTGAAAAAAACGAAGAAAAGGAGGCCATTGAAACATGGATCCCTACTGATGAAGCTTCGGAAGCGGATGAAGTAATTGAAACGCAAGTGGAAACAGAATTTCCAGAAGGTATGACTGAAGATGAAGTTCAAGACGCGATCCATTCCATGAGTCATTCTAAGGTATATGCTTCGGAGAAATGGAGTGATTTAGAACCAACTCAATAAAGAATTGATCAATTACTTGATGCGGTTAAACGAGATCAGAACGGTTTAGATCACAGTGATCTATACATAGGCATCTTAGAGAAATGGCAAGTGGGTGATTTTAGTAAAGCTGTTTCAGACCATAATAAAATTTGGGAGCTTCAAGGAGGTTCAGTTGGAGAAGCAACCAGATTGCTTACTAAAGAAGAGGAGGCGGAGTATAGAAAAGAGCGCTTTAACGAGTTTTAAGATGTCGATTTAGACTTGGATATCCCTTTGTTGTACCAATCTTTTCTCATTCAATTGAAAAAAGACATTCATCTTTATAAAATCCCCTAAATTAGCTAAGATTGGAAGTATAGGATAAAAAGGACATTTGCAATCGCACCATCTATGACTGCAAAACTAGGAGAGGTTTTAAATCCTCATGTTCCGTTCATGGTTGGAGCCGTTTTTGTTCTATTCTCTGTACTATTTGTCTGGTTAAATTATAAACCCATTAAGCATGTAAACAGCGTTTCATCAGCTCATTAATAATAATCGAAGGATCTGGCTACGTGGCAGATCCTTTTTTCTTAATTTCTATAATATAACTGACTCCCCTTTCTTCATACCTGAATAGGATATATTGTTCATAAAATATAGGGGGTTTATAGATTTGGATAATAAGAAAAAACCAAGTTTCTGGTCTAGTTTCCTATTTAACAAGTCTCTCAAAAATGAAGAACAAGAAGATGGAGCAAAATATGTTAACCTCGGCAGTGAGACTACGTTAGTTAGAGTAGTGCAAACCGAACATGAAATCATTTTGCAAAGTAAGGATGATCAAACAGGTGAATGGGTAACCGAATATAAGAAAACAAAAATAGCCCCTAAAGATTATCGGATTTCTTCTGGCTATTTTAAGCTAGTTAAGCAAAATGTAGTGATTCTTTCTACCTGGATGGGAAGCGGTGGGTATTTAGATTATACAATCATCGGTAGAAGGAAAGGAAAAATTGTTGAATTGGTTGACACTGGAGGTGTTTATAAGGGAGACATCTTTTTTGAAGATGGCAAATTACTAGAGAAAAGTACTAATAGGTATTCCATATGGGTCATCAAAGATGGCAGATTAATGTTGATTCCCTATAAAATTCCAAAGATTCCCGGCGCGCTTCAGATTGAATATTACCTTTTTCCAGACGGACGTGTAAAAGTTGAAAAAATCCATTATATTGTTCCAGTAGGAACAATCGTTCAATTTATCCGAGCCGATTTAAATGAAAGTCCCTGGCAAGGATACTTTCACGAAGATGAACAATCGATTAAGTTGATTGAGGATTTTCCTGACCTGGCACAAGCCTTTAAGATTGTTAAAAAAGGAAAGGTTGAAGGGAAGATCATTCCTGACTCTCATAGAGATAAGGGGATTACAATTACAATAGTAGCAGAGTAATACACTTTTTTATACGTAATAGATACCCATTGTCCCTTTCTCGAATAGGATTTATTGTTTCACAATATTTTGCTGCTTTAAGGAGGATAGTAGAATTGGATAGACAAAAAAAATCAAAATTTTGGGATAGTTTCCTATTTAATAAGTCTATAAAGGACGAAAAACAAGAAGATGGTATAACCTATATAAACCTAGGTGGAGAGAATAGTTCAGAAAGAGTGGTACAAACGCCTCAAGAGGTTCTTTTACAGAGAAAGGATGAGAATACAGGAGAATGGGTTACAAAATATAAGGAAACGAAAATACACCCTAAAGAATATCGGATTACTTATGGCTTTTTAAACCTAGTTAAACAAAATGTCGTAATTTTTTCCACCTGGACGGGTAACGGAGACTTTTTACATTATACAATCATCGGTAACTTTAAAGGAAAAATAGTTGAATTGGTAAGGAGCAATGATCCGGTATATAATGGAGACATATTTTTTGAGGATGGTAAACTTATACAGAAAAGTGCGAACAGGTATTCCAGGTGGACAGTTAAGAATGGACGCTTAGTTTTAATTCCTTATAGAGTTCCTAAGATTCCCAGTGCCCTCCAAATTGAATTTTATATTTCTTCGAATGGCAATATAAATGTGGCAAACAATCACTATACTGTGCCAGTAGGAACCGTTGTCCAATTTGTCCGTTCCGATTTCAATAAATATCCCGAACGAGGCTTCTTCTACCAAAATGAACAATCACTAGATTTGGTTGAGTATCATCCTGAGGATACACAAGTTTTTAAGATTGTTAAAAAAGGGAAAATCGATGGGAAAATCCGCTGCAACAGTAATTTTGATACTGAGATAACCATCACAATTGATACAGTTTAAATTACCTGAACAAAGCTCAACAAACTAAACATATACAAAAAACCTCCAAAAATTAAAATTTTGGAGGTTTTTCATACTAAAGTGTTTTAAAATGTCGATGAAGACTTGGATATCCCTTTGTTGTACCAATTTTATCTCATTCAATTGAGAAAAGACATTGACCTGTCAAATAAAAAAAGCATGTAGAAAAGTCCAAATGAAATTGTTAATTTGAAATACAGATTACTCATAACCGTTTCAGACTTTCAGAGTTGTGGTATACATCCAAAAAGGATAGGAGATGATCTGATGGATGAACCAAAACACAGCTATTTTATTAACATTCAATCTCACGAGATTTTTAGTGAACCTAATGGAGTGGAATGGGATTTTAAGATTGACGCAACGGAAAGTCAAGTTGCTGTCTTAGAACGGCTGTTTGATAAAACCGAGGAAACAGATTGGGAAAGTTATTTCCGAGCCCACATTCCTTATCTTGAATATCATCATCAGCCCCAAAATAAAGAATACGACCTACGAATTTTGCTGATCTATTCCTTACTATATTATTTGGGTGATGAAAAATCTCGGGCACATATTCGCGAAATGAGAATTTTAAATGAAGACTTTGTAAACGAACAGGCCATACTGGGGTACCGAGAATTTTGATTTATTAAAAAATAGAGGTTATTTTAGTAGTTTAATATTTTAAAGTAATGGGGGTCTGACCCCCACTTTATTTAGCATATTCTGCGAATGTTTCAAAAAGAAAATCGAAATGAGCGGTGAAACCATTCATAATCAAATAATCCACAGTGACGGTTCTCTAGGTTCCATTGAAAAATATTGGACTACATAAACCGTCCCCATGGTCCACACTTCGATTAATTGGAAATAAAAGTTGAACAGAGCAGTTCCAAAATTTCCTCAGGTGAATAACCACGTACATCTTTTTGGAAAAAATACGAATCGCTGCTTAAAGCCATGAGCACCATATCAGCATTAAAGACACTGTACGAATGGATCTGTTCATTTGCTGCCATTTCGTCAAATAGTTCGACGAATATTTGATGTAATTCAACATATAAAGGGCTTTGGGCACGGGACTTAAGTGGGTTTGTTGACTTGGTTTCCTCGACTCCTGTCAGCAGCTGTGCCTTTTTTTCTCTGAAACGAATAAAAAAGCTTAGTATTTGTTTTAATCTTTGTTGGGGCGGAACTGTATGGTTTTCCTTCAAATATTCCTCAATTTCCTCGAAAAATAGATCAATGCTGTCTTTAATTAAATCCAGACATAGTTCACCTTTGTTTCGATAACGGCGATAGAGTGTTCCCGGACCAATTTGTGCTTCAGAGGCAATTTGATTCATACTTACCTGTTCAACACCATATTGCTCAAATAGCCTTTGGGCTGTATTCAATATCAACTGTCGATTCCTGGCAGCATCACGTCGCTCAGTCCGAGTATGGGTTGTATTCTCGTCATTAACCATTCCATCACATCCTAAACATCAATACATATCTTGACAACCGGAGAGGTCTCCATTTAAGATTAAGTGGAGAGGTCTCCGTTTCATTTTAATCCAAAAAGGAGGAACTTACAAGGTATGCAAAATCAAAAAACGGCATTGTTAGTAATGGATCTACAAAATGGTATTGTATCCAGTTTCGCAGAAAATACAGCAGTTCTTCATCCATTTCAAAAAGCTGTTGAAGCCGCTCGTCAAAACGATTTCCCGTTATTTTTGTTCGAGTGGGGTTTAGCGAGGGATATCCAGAGGTCAGCCTACAAAATAAGGTATTCTCCGCTATTTCTCAATACGGCGGAATGACCGTCTCTGATTCAACCACACAAATTCACGAATCTGTTCAACCCAAACCAAATGAACCTGTTGTCACGAAGTATCGGGTTAGTGCATTCGCTGGCAGCAATCTTGAAGTCATCCTTCGTTCCCAGCAAATCGACACACTTGTTCTTTGCGGTATTGCTACAAGTGGAGTGGTCTTATCAACATTGAGGGAAGCGGCTGATAAAGACTTTTCCATTACGGTGCTTTCGGATGCATGTCTCGATGTTGATGCTGTTGTTCACCGTGTTCTTATCGAAAAGGTATTTCCGCGCCAAGCAGATGTAAAGACTGTTGACACTTGGATTGGTCTATTAAAGTGATATCGATTGTCTCAATCCATCCTAAGAAAATATTGCTTTAAACCAACAAGCGCCTCTTATCCCAATGAGGTGCTTATTGGTTTTAATGACGTAGTCACTCCAAATGGTGAAAGGAGAGGGTACATTCATGCCGATTTGGAAAAGGAACTTAATGGTATGCTGGTTTGGAATGTTTATGTCCAGTGTCGGGATGAGCCAAATTGCACCGGTATTACCACTCTATATTAAGCATCTTGGCGTTCATAATACGGCTTTAATTGCTCAATTTTCAGGATTGGCTTTTGGGGCTACTTTCATTATTTCTGCTGTGTTTTCCCCTATTTGGGGAAGTGCAGCTGATAAATACGGACGAAAACCGATGCTCCTGCGGGCAAGCCTCGGTATGGGAATGGTGATAGGATGTATGGGGTTTGTACAAAATGTCTATGAACTGATTGGATTAAGATTATTGCTAGGTGTGATTGCTGGTTATGGTTCAGCCTGTACAGCTTTGATCGCGACCCAAACAGATAAAGAACATGCAGGATTTGCTTTAGGTACACTATCAACTGCAGGTACGGCAGGTTCCTTGATAGGGCCGCTGATTGGCGGTTATCTGGTAGAGAGCACTGGATTGCAAAATGTATTTTTCATAACAAGTTCCTTGCTGGTTATTTCATTTATTACTACTGCTTTATTTGTAAAGGAATCCTTTCATCGCCAAGATAAAAAAGTGCTTCCTATTAAGCAAATATGGAATCAGGTTCCAGAAAAAAGGTTAACGATCACGTTGTTTGTCACATTTTTTGTATTAACTTTCGCTCTTTATTCAATTGAACCGATCATAACAGTTTATATCACACTATTAACAAAGAACTCTAGTCATGTTGCTTTATTAGCTGGAATGACCTTCTCAGCTTCGGGACTGGCAAGTATCATTGCAGCCCCACGACTTGGTGAACTGTCGGATAAAATTGGAGCACAGAAAGTCATCTTTGCTGCACTTATTGTGGCAGGATTAATTTTTATACCGCAAGCCTTTGTTAATAATCCCTGGGAGGTAATGGTGTTAAGATTTATATTAGGATTGGCATCAGCAGGACTAATGCCTTCGGTAAATACATTGCTTAAGAAAATTACACCTGACTCCCTTACGGGTAGAGTGTTTGGCATTACCATGTCAGCGGGGTATTTAGGGGTCTTTGGAGGTTCAACTTTAGGTGGACAGATAGCAGCGTATTTTGGAATCAGATCTGTACTTCTTATTACGGGTGCCTTATTACTTATGAATGCAGTTTGGGTTTATTTAAAAGTCTTAAAAAAACTTAATCATAAAGAAAATACATCGTATCAAGCGATAAAATGAAAACGAAGAAATATATAAATAATATCTGAATAAATACCGGTGAGCCGGCTTGTGGGAATAGAAGGGGCGTATACAAGGCGTTCCTATGGGTGTCATCATCTTTTGTTCAAGTTTTCTAGCTTTTCTTTCCTATTTTGTGTTGGTACGAAAAGCTTCACTGCGTATACAAATATCCAATGACCATTGCTCAGTAAAGAAACGCAGTATCTAAAAATATAAATTTAAAGGAGAACACATTTCGTTAACTCGCAAATGTGTTCTCCTTTATTTTTCTGCTATTAATCTTAATAAGAACATATAGTTTAGGATTTTTCCTTTCAATATATTTTTATATAAAGGTTAATCCGTATATTTAATACCTTTTAAGATCATATTGACTTTTAATTTAGTATCTTGGACGATATTTTTTCGAAATTCCTTTGCCTTTTTGAAGGCATCCGTCATTCCTGATGCTAAAATCTTGATTTCTCTAGTGCCCACCGGTTCTTCTAGTAGAAAAATATACTCCTTCATGCTGTTTCACCTCTCAATTTGTAATTTTAATATAATTATATACGATTTTGTAAGCGATTACCACATTTTTTGTGAACATTTTCACATATCTCAGCATCTTTTGTTTAGGTTAATTAAAATGAAGGTATAGCTGTTTTTGATAGGATTTAGAAAATAATACTTATTAAATGAGGGCCAGCCATTGAATGAATGATTGGCTTTTCGTATTTATATATTAATTTATATAGCTAGCTAATTAAGAACTTCGGTTTTTTTTAACCGAGAGGTTCAGATGAAATAGGGGGAAGTCACTATGTCAACTATAACAGGGTTTCTGCCCAGCACATCCGCTTTTAAATTTGGAAACAGCTTTCCACAAGTTCCATTAAAGAAAGTAGTTCTGGGTCGGCGGATTACAATCGGTGATGCTTCGTATGGTCTCTGTGGCGGCATGATTTATACTGTCATGGATTACTTTGAAGCAAAAATGCCGATCCCCTCCAATCCGACAGCCCCTTCCTCTGGTCCATTGTTCGAATATATCGTAAATCGGCAGATTGAAAGCTTTCATTTGCCCTTAGGTCTTATGAAATATATGGTACTGATGAATCCTTTTCTCCCGGATCGTGAAACAATAGTTAGTAAAATTGGATTTGCGCCGCACGGGAGGTTGTGGAGAATGATAAAAGTGGAATGGCCAAGGATAAAAAATGATCTTGATAACGGAAAGCTTACACCACTTGGGTTAGTCAGAGTAAAATCCCTTAATCCTTTTCAAATCAGTAAACATCATCAAGTTCTTGCATATGGGTATGACTTGAAGGAAAACAATCTATCCATTAACATATATGATCCTAATTATCCGAATGATGATCATGTAACCTTATCATTAAATATAGAAAAGCCGGTATCGACTCCTGTGGTTCATTCAAAATCATCTGAACCGATTTATAGTTTCTTTAGAACGAATTACAAGTTTACAAGGCCGGTAGATTTAAACTAGATTTCAAGCAATTCGTTGTCTCAGGAACGATATTAATCGCAAAATATTAAGGCCTAGCATAGAAGAGGAATTTTTTGAAAAATTAGCAAATACCTATTATAATAAAACTAACATTTTTAAGACCAAGTCCTAATATGTAGTAATAATCTTAACTAAACTGGAGATATACCATGCCAATCGAGACAAAACAAAGGAAACCAAGTATTTCAGCCTATTTTAAGACACTGGGAATCAAGGAATGTAAAAGCAAGCGTGGCTTTTGGAAACACGTTACTGAAGTAGATTCAGTCTTGGCTGAGGATCTTGAACCGCTAATATCCCGAAAAAAGCAGGGGAATCTTTATGTGGTGAAGAATGCTGCACTACCCTTTAGCTTGGCAGTGGAATCATGGACGAAGTCCTTTCATCAGTCTTTCCTGACCTGGATAAACCGCCAAGACCAACTTAAGCCAAAGCGAATTTTGGAAATCGGATGTGATAATGGATTGTTGGCCTGCTGGTACGCCACTCGTTTTCCGGATGCGGAAATAGTTGGGATCGATCAATCGGCAAACGGAATCCGGTGTGCCAATGAGTTGTCTAAGCAGCTGGGTCTTGCTAACGTGAGCTTTTATAGAATCGATTTTAACGAATTAAGAGAGCGTTTTTTGATGAACTCATTTGATCTGATTATTTCCGTGCGAACCTTTCATGAAATTATGGGACCTCTTTTCATTCCAAAGTATTGGTCACTGCCAGATTGCTTGAAGGAAAATCCAACGTATGGAGACTGTTTGTATTTGCAAATAGTGGATGAATTGTTAACCGAGGATGGAACCTATCTCTCTTGTGAGCGATTCGAAAACCCTGCAGATGTCGGGAAGTGGGCAAATTCACTGAAACAAGCAAATCTACATGTCCAATGGGATGACTGCGATATTATCGATTATCATGAGTTAGGAACCAAAAAGCGTTCTCCTATCATTGTGGCGACAAAGAGGGAGACAGGGATTACAACCTTAGAAGGTATGGAACACCTTTTTACGAAAGATTATCCTTTAGTATTAGAAGCAGGGAAATCTTACAATGGGGCGAAAGCTGAGTTTGCCTATCACCGCTTGGGTGAGAAAATCTTCAAATCTGGCCACTCTCTGGATGTGCCCGGCCACTGGCATGTGTTTCGGTTTGAAATTTGGGAGACGAGCGTTTTTCTGCTTGTCTATAGCTATGGGAATATGGGGCATCGTCATTTGGACATTCTTCCTGCAGGGGCAGACTTAGATGCCCAACTGCTGATAGAGGAGGCAATCGTGCAGTACAGTCACCTCGGACCAATTGTACAGTACTACCACCAGGAAGATTGTCCAAAAAGCTATATTATGTCTACCATGGAGAAATAGCAGCGAAGACTATGGCAAACTCTATTGTATAGTGTTTTAGATTAGTACCTTTCGGAAGTGAAGGGTACTTTTTTACAAGAATCTATCCTTATGATTATGGTTGTTAGAATAATATATTTTTAAAAAATTCTAAATATATTGACAACGGAGGAAAATCACGGTAAATTATGTATTAATAGGAAATATAATATAAGATTATAAAGTTATAATATTATAAATTAGGTGTGATTTTATGAAAATAGATAAACATAATCATGTTCCTCTCTATCGTCAAGTGGAACTGGTATTAGAGGAAAAAATTAAATCCAAGCAGTGGGATATAGGTTATCAGCTGCCAACAGAACAGGAATTAGCTGATCTGTTTGATGTGAGTACCATTACGGTCAAACGGGCAGTCATTGAATTGGTAAACAAAGGGTATCTTTACCGGCAAAGAGGGAAAGGTACTTTTGTAGCGGGTTCCACTAATGAACAAGATATTAATGTGTTCTTCTCCAAAACAACAGAAGAAGAGGAACATCCGCATGAATTACTCGGTTTTTCGATTGAAAATGCGGAAAACGTGGTGGCAGAAAAACTAGAATTGCAGCCTGAAGCAAAAATTATTAAGATCAAGCGTTTAAAAATTGAGAATGATGTTCCAGTTGCACTTGAGTACTCGTATCTACCTTATGATCAATGTCCTGGCCTGACGCCAAATGATATAAATAATGAACTTATCTACAATATTCTGAGAAATAAGTTTCATATTTTGTTAGGAAGGGCTAGGCTATTAATTAAGCCGTATATTGCTTTAGGTGAAATGGCAGAATGGCTTCAGGTTGAACCAGGTACGCCCGTGTTTGAATGGGAGAGGTTTACGTATACCAAGCAGGGAAAGGTAATTGAATACTCGAAATTTTATGTACGCCATGATCAAGTTACCTATTATACTGAGATTCATTTTTAGATAAGCATAAAATATAATATTATAATTTAATAGATTATAATATTATATTTTTTTGAAAGCGCTTATCTGAAAATTTAAAAAATTACATCAATGATTACTAAAATAATTTAAAAGGAAAGGGAGGAAAGTCGAGTAGCTAAAGTATTGCCGCATATGAGAGATATCTATATTTGAGGAGGAGTAATGATGAAAAAAAGAAAAGTGTCGTTAGCTCTATTAATTATTCTTGTTCTGGGTATTATTTCTGCGTGCAGCAGCCAAACGGGCAATTCGTCTGAAAAATCAGCAGGAGAAGGCGGAAAAACATTAGTATTTGCTGCCTATGGTGGAAGCTATGAAAAAAAGATGAAAGAGACACTTATTCCAAAGTTTGAAAAGGAATACGGTGTGAAAGTGAAGTATATTACCGGAAGTTCTGTTGATACACTGTCAAAACTTCAGGCACAAAAGGATAGGCCGCAAATCGATGTCGCTTTCATGGATGATGGACCGCAGGCTCAGGCAAAAGCTTTCGGTTTACTAGCACCATTAGATGAGAGTATTGTGACAAACCTAAAAGATGTCTATGATATTGCCAAAGATAAGGACAAGATCGGAGTTGGTTTTGGGATTATTACGACGGGATTAGCTTATAACAAAGATACCTTTAAACAAAATGGCTGGGAGCCGGTTAAATCCTGGAATGACTTAGCAGATCCTAAGTTTAAAGATAAATTAGTTCTGCCATCCATTGCCAATACGTACGGAGTGCATATGCTTCTCATGTCAGCTATAGCAAACGGCGGAAGCGCGCAGGATATTGAACCTGGATTTGAAAAAATGAAGGAAATTGCTAAAAACGCAGTGACATTTGATAAAACCGCTGATGTTTCTAACTACTTCTTACAAGGTCAAACAGTTGCAAGTGCGTGGGGAAGCAGCCGCGTGTACACACTGCAAGATACAGGATTCCCAATTGAGTATGTGATACCAGAGGAAGGTGCCCCTGCACTTATGGCAACGGTTAGTGTGGTAAAAGGTGCTCCAAATGAAGAGCTGGCCCAAAAGTTTGTTAATTTTATTTTAAGTGAAGATACCCAAGCGGAATTTGCAAACGCCTTATTTGACGGTCCTGTCAATAAAAACGTGAAACTAGATGGGGATATTACCAAGAAGATCGTTTACGGTGAAGAGGAAATTGCAAAGCTTGTTAAAGTAGATTGGGAGTATGTCAATACAAAGAGAGCCGAATGGACAGAGAGAGCAAATAAAGAAATTGAAGTGACCCACTAATGAAGGGGTGAAATGATGAGCTATTTATGCCTTGAAAACGTAGTAAAAACCTTTAATAAAACAGAAGTTGTAAAAAAGATGAGCCTTGAAATCAAGCAGGGAGAGCTTGTTTCTTTCCTTGGGCCATCAGGCTGCGGAAAAACAACTACCTTAAATATGATTGCTGGGTTTCTAGATGTAGACGGCGGAAGAATCGTGGTGGATGGGAAGCCTGTTCACCTGCTTCCTCCTAATAAAAGAGAAATGGGCATGGTTTTTCAAAACTATGCTCTCTTTCCCCACATGACCGTATTTGATAATGTTGCCTATGGTTTAAAGCTTCGCAAGGTTAGTAAAAGCGAGATTCATACCCGTGTGACAGAAGCGCTTGAGATGGTCCGGCTGGCATGCTATGAAAAACGCTATCCAAAGGAGCTGTCCGGTGGTCAGCAGCAGCGTGTTTCACTAGCAAGAGCACTCGTGATCAAGCCGAAAGTTTTGCTTCTTGATGAACCATTAAGCAATTTGGATGCCAAACTCCGTCAAGAAATGCGTGAAGAAATCGTGGAAATTCAAAAAAAGGTTGGGATTACCACCATTTTTGTAACCCATGATCAGGAAGAGGCACTTGCGATTTCAGACAGAATAGCGGTTATGTATGAAGGCAGAATTGAACAGGTCGATACTCCAGTGGCCATTTACAACCACCCTCAGACTGATTTCGTCTCTAGGTTTATTGGCGAAGTAAACCAGATTCAAGGTCAGGTGCTCGAGGCACTAAGTGATCATCAATGTTTAGTGTCTTTGGACGGCTATGAGCAGGTTCTATCGGTTCACCAGCCGAAGGATTCTATGATTGACTTTTATATTAGGCCTGAAAAAATACAAATTTCGATAGAAAATAGTGATGGTCTTCAGGTTAGCGTGGAAAGGAAAATGTTTTTGGGTGCGAAAACCCGGTACATTTTATTAAACAAGGAGAATCAATTCATTGCTGATATTTCCAATGTTGCGTTAAATCCTGATCTGGTTCAAGAGGGGAATCATGTATGTATTAAATGGAATCCAGAGGATTTATTAGCTACCAAAAAGTGAGGTGACTCTATCCAATGCAGGCTGAAACAGCGTATCAGGAACAGGAACTGCTATTCAGGGAGAAAAAAAAGCATTTAACGAAAAAAAAGCTTGATTATTTGCTTTTATTACTTCCGACCCTCGGTATTTTTATTTTCTTCTTTTTGCTTCCGTTGTTCTTCCTTTTTATCACAAGCTTTAAGACTTTTGACGCAGCAAGCGGGATTGGCAATGACTGGACGCTACAGAATTATATTAAATTTATTACAGATAAATTCTATCTTGGGGTTGTATGGCGGACGGTCAAAATAGCGCTGATTACTACTCTGGCTGCGATTGTTATTTCGTTCCCAGTAGCCTATCAAATTACAAAAGCAAAGGGAAGGATGAAGAATTATTTAACCCTTTTAGTTCTGTCACCCCTGTTAATCAGCATGGTCATCCGTTGTTATGGCTGGGTCATTTTGTTGTCCAATAATGGAGTGGTCAATCATACGTTAATGAAAATTGGGTTGATTGATAAACCATTAACCTTGCTCTATACGGAGTTTAGCGTGGTCATAGGAATGGTGCACGTGTTATTTCCTTATATGGTGTTAAGTATTATGGGTTCGCTTGAAAGAATCGACCCTTCTGTGATCCGAGCTTCACAAAATTTAGGTGCCAGCTCGATTCGAACCTTCTTTTCCGTCATCTTGCCTTTAACGCTGCCTGGTATATTTGCTGGTTCCGTTATGGTTTTTAGTTTAGGCGTGAGTTCCTTTGTTACTCCTGCGATTCTAGGGGGGCCTCAGGTAAAAGTGATGTCATTCCTTACATATGAACAGGTTGGTATCATGCTGAATTGGCCTTATGGGTCGGCTATTGGGTTCCTATTAATCTTTATTGCCACTATTACCATCATTATTTATAGCAAATTACTAACTAGTTCCAAAAAAGGGGTGGCCATTCAATGAGGAAGTCATTACCAAAATTCGGCTTAAATTTCTTTTGTCTGATCGTCTACATCTTTTTGGCTGCCCCGATTGTCGTTGTTTTATTGTCTTCCCTGACAACCACTGAGTTTATCGTGTTTCCTCCCAAAGGGATCACGTTCAGGTGGTATGTCGAATTAATCCAGCATCCTGAATTTATGCAGTCCTTTATGCTCAGTATTAGCGTTGCATTTGGTACGGCAATCCTTTCAACGATTATCGGAACGATGGCTTCTATTGCCGTTGTCAGATATCAATTTAGAGGGAAAACAGCCATCATGCAATTAGTTGGTTCACCTCTCTTAATCCCCTCCGTTGTATTTGGGGTGGCTCTTTTGCAGTTTTATTCCTGGATTGGTTTGGCCGCGAGCCCGGCAGCTTTAATTATTGGTCATATAATCTTAACCATCCCCTTTGTCATGCGTCTGGTTGTTGCCAGTTTAGTAGGCTTCGACCGCACGATCGAGCAAGCGGCTATGAATCTAGGGGCGGGAAGCCTCAGGGTATTTTTTCAAATTACTCTTCCTATCATTAAATCGGGTGTAATAGCAGGAGCTATTTTTGCATTCATTACCTCTTTCGACGACTTAACCGTTGCCCTATTTATTGTCAGTACCGATGTGGTTACGCTGCCAGTGCGAATTTATACCTATATGCAATATCAGTATGATCCTATCATCACCTCTGTTTCTAGTATCATGATTCTTTTAACAGTCGTATTAATGATTGTCATCGAAAGAGTATTAGGCGTAGGAAAAGTATTTGAGTCGAAAAATTAATAAGTAGGTGTTTTTATGCACATTAAACATCATCCCGTATTGGGGGAACAGCTTCAAAAACAAGTAAAAATCTTTTTTAAAGATGAACCGCTTGCGGCCTATGAACACCAATCCGTGGCTGCAGCCTTGATGGCCAATGATATAAAAAAATTAGGTTTGAGCAGGAATTTAATTCAGCCAAGAGGCTTGTTTTGCTCGCGGGGCAGATGCTGCAGCTGCTATATGACGGTAAATGGGGAGGATCATGTACGAACGTGCATGACGAAAGTCGAAGAAGGCATGAAGATTTATCCGAATGATGGAGATCCAGACGTTAGGAGTGAATGCCGTGGAGACTGATGTTCTAATTATTGGTGCTGGTCCCGCAGGTCTTACCGCTGCTTTGGAAACAGCATCAAGAGGCTTAGATGTAACCATAATAGAAGAATCTTTTTCAATGGGCGGACAATTAATTCAACAGACCCAAGTCCTTCATTCGCTGCCTTCTTCCTATCAACCTTTGCGCGGGTTTGAGTTGGCCGATCTTTTAACGAAACAAGTAGAAGATTACTCGATTCGTTGTTTGCTAGGTCATCGAGTGATTGGTTTTTACAAGGATGGAAGTGTTGGTCTTTCAGATGAGGTAAATGTATTCCCTCTAAAAGCGAAAAAAATAATCGTGGCTACGGGTGCGGCTGAAAATGCCCTTGCTTTTCCGAAATGGACGCTTCCGGGAGTCATGACCATAGGTGCAGCCCAAACCTTAATGAATCGCGATTTTGTAATACCTGGTAAACATGCCGTTATCGTAGGATCCAGTGACTTTGCGATGGATGTTGCCCTCCAGCTTTCTGAGCTAGGTGTACAGATAAAGGGGATTATTGAAAAAACTCCAAGCTTAACGGCACGGGATGCAGAAAAAGGGGAAGAGGTTCGAAAAAAAGGTATTCCAGTTTATGTAAATTCCTCTATCAAGGAAGCCAGGGGAATTGGTAAGGTAGAGGAAATTGATATCGAGAACGGAGAACAGATTCTTACCGTAAGTGTTGATGTCGTATGTATAGATGGCGGCCGATCACCTATTCTCGATGTTTTTTACCAGCTTGGCTGTTCATTCAGTTATCAAAAAGAACTAGGAGGCTGGATCCCGCAATACAACAAATCTTTACAAACAGACCGGGAAGATGTTTTTTTAGTGGGGAACGCTGCCGGGGTCAGTTCTCAGGGAGTTTTACTAACAACAGGTATGATAGCCGGGGTTCATGTTTCTGAATCCCTGGGAGCTATCAGTAAGCAAGAGGCCGATATCGAGACCATGTCTCTATGGAGAGAACTCGAAATTCTTGAGACGAAACTTCATCCAGATACATGGAAAGCAAGAATCCAACATGTTGAAAACTTTGAACATCCCGTCCTTAAGGACCAATTTATCTCTTAGTTCGAAGAGATTAAGAGACTAGAAGGTGAATAAATTGGATAAAACCACGATTATTTGTCGATGTGAAGAAATCAGTTACGAAGAAATTGAGGAAGTCATTTCGAATGGCGCCAAGAGATTTGATGATATTAAAAGAATGACACGCTGCGGCATGGGACCATGCCAGTCAAAAATATGCAATAGCCTTGTGGCCACTATCATTCATGAGAAAACAGGCATATCTATTCATGAGATTCCACTGCCGCGGATGAGGATGCCGATAAGTCCAATTAAGCTTGAAACCCTAGCAACGAATAGTACCTCATTTTCCTTGGTGAAATCTGTTTTAGATGAGGTGGAGCTAGAGGATGGGAAGGTGAGATAAATGGAAACTAGTTATGAAACGATCATTATCGGGGGAGGGGTCGTCGGAAGCAGCATCGCTTATCACCTTTCGGAACGAACAAAGGAAGGAATTCTGGTACTGGATCAAAAATTCCCTCTGTCGGGAACTTCAGGTTCCACACAAGCGTGGGTATGGGTTCATAATAAAACACCGTCTTGGTATGCAGAGTTTAATATGTACAGTGCCGAACTTTATCCTTATTTATCAAAAAAAATTGGGGATGTAGAATATAAACGGACTGGCGGACTTTCCCCATTTTTTAATGAAGCCGATCGTGAAAAAGCGTTACGGCTTGCGGAGGCCTACAAAAAAATTGGCATCAAAATTAAGGTTTTATCCCGTGAGGAGGCCTTAGAAAAGGAACCATCGCTCAATCCGGAGGTTGCAGGCGCTACGTATAGTTCCATTGATGGCAACGTCAATCCTTTTCGGTTAGTCGATAGGTATATGAGGGCGGCCCAGAAAAATGGAGTTCAATACTCTACTTATAATAAAGTAACGGACATTCAAAAGCTTCCTGGGAAATTCATTGTTGTCTCACAAAAGGGAACGTTCGTTTGTAAGAATCTTATTCTTGCTGGCGGCACCTGGTCAAGAGAATTAGGAAAATTAGTAGATATGAACATTCCGGTCAACCAGTTAAGAGGGCAGATTCTTGTTACCGAACCCCTAAAACCATTTTTACATTATACCATCAGCGGGTTAAGACAGGCCTTTAATGGCGAGGTATTAATCGGTTATTCAATGGAAGAAGAAGGATTTAACAGAGCAACCACATTGGATGTCATTCAAGAAACGGCTAATATGGCTGTTCACTATGTTCCACAATTAAAAAAAGCAAAGGTTGTTCGTGCTTTTTCAGGAATTCGAGCCATGCCGGAAGATGGTTTTCCCATTCTGGGGAATATCCCGGGTATTGAAAACCTTTATGTGGCAGCTACGCATAGCGGCGTAACTCTATCGCCGCTAATAGGGACTCTTATGACTGAGTTAATGCTGGATGGGGAAACTTCAATCCCAATTGATCGCTATTCCATCAGCAGGTTTGATTTGGCCCTTAGATAAATTAGTGTCATAATTTATCTAGTAAAAATTTATAAAACCTTACAGGAGAGATTTGTATGCCACATTTAATCATTAGAGGAGTTTCAGTGGATCAGGTAAAAACGGTTAGTACTTCAATAGTACAAGATTTGGCGGATTTATGTGCATGTGGAACGGATAATTTCACCTTTGAAATTGTCCATTCTACCTATGTATTTGATGGCAATGAAGTGCCGGGTTACCCATTAATTGAAGTAAAATGGTTCAATCGCGGTCAGGAAATTCAAGATCAATTTGCCAGCATTGTAACAAAACATATTCAAGCACTCGAATTTCCAGAAGTAGAAGTCGCTTTCAGCACATTTCAGGAGTCCGCTTATTATCTGAATGGAAAGAGTTTTGCCTCATCGTGACATAAAAGATTTTTATTGATTAGAAATCTCTTTTAGTAAAAAAATGGCGTTCCTAAACTAGTATCAGTTTGGGCACGCCATTTTTATAAAATTATTGAAATTTTGGGTAATCATGCTGTTTTTTAAAACAATAACACCGGGTTCCTTGACAGAACCGGTGAGGCTGCCATCAAAACGGAAGTGGCTCGAAAGAAGATTGAACTAGAATACACTGTTTGAGAGGGAGTATCGCAATGAAATTTACTAGATTTACTAAAGGTTCGTCCGTTTACACAGGTGTGATGTCTGAAAACACGATACAAGAAATTAATGGAGATATTTTTGGCGATAATTGGGAGTATACAGGACAAATATTTTCTATAACTGAAGTGACACTGCTGGCGCCTATAAAGCCAAACCAAATTATTGGAATTGGAGCAAACTATGTTTCTAACCTTGAAGACCGACCTTCAGAGCTTCCAAAAATTCCGGTATTCTTCTTTAAACCAATATCCTCCGTTATTGGGCCTGAGGAAGATATCATCATTCCGGAAGGGATCGAAAAGGTGAAGTTCGAATCAGAGTTAGCCATTGTCATTGGTAAGGAAGCTAAAAATGTTCCTGAATCAGAAGTGTTGGAATACGTGTTCGGATACACGGTTGGAAACGATGTAACAGCTCCTCAATTTTTTCATCAGGACGGGCATTGGACCATTGGTAAGTCCTTTGATACCTTCACACCACTAGGGCCAGTTATTGAGACAGAATTAGATCCATTTGCTGTGAATGTGGAAGCGAGACTGAATGGTGTGGAGAAGCAAAATAGTGCAACCGAGCTAATGATTATTCCTATCCGAAGAATGGTATCTTATCTGACAAAAGTGATGACACTTCAGCCGGGGGATGTCATCCTGACTGGCAGTCCGGTTGGAGCAGAGTTTGTCGGTGCCGGAGATACAATTGAATGTAAAATTAAAGAAATTGGGACATTAAGGAATTCATTTGTATTGGCAAAAGAGCAATTTAAATCTTAATCACTAAATAAGTGAATATACATTAAAGTAAACCTTTTATACTCGATTATAAAGCTCTTACTTTCACAATCCTTCAGTTTGCAGTTATACTTCCGTAAATGTGATAATCCATTTATCGACTAAACCATAAAAAATAAAAATGGGTCAAAAAGGGTAGGGAGGGTATAGAAGTGCAAGAAAAGAAAGTTACATGGTTAGAGCTTTTTTATGATTTATTATTTGTGGCGTCTGTTTCGGTTGCTACCCATGTTTTACTTCATGTTGAAGATGGATATATTCATACAGAGTATTTATTAAAGTTTGTGTTGATTTTTATTCCTATCTGGTGGGCTTGGGTAGGGCAAACCATGTTTGTGAACCGGTTTGGACAAGATTTGTTTCATCAACGGCTATTTTTGATACTACAAATGTTTTTTGTCCTAATAATGACATCAAGCTTATCAGTTGATTTTGATACATATTATCTTTCTTTCTTAATTGGATATATTGGTTTGAGAGCAGTAACGGCAATACAATATCTTGTTGTCCGGCGCATAGAAGCGGGTCCTCGTAAAGAGGCAGCACAATATTTGGGTAGGTATTTTTGGATAGGAATCATTATTTCATTATTTTCACTCCTTTTTGATTCTTGGTTCCGATATGTTTTGTTATATTTAGGTATTTTTATTGATATTATGGTCCCTGTGGTTGGCCGAAGGTATTTAGTAAAAGTGCCCACTAATACAGCACATTTACTGGAGCGATTTGGTCTATTCACTATTATTCTTTTTGGTGAGACGCTTATCAGCACCCTTGCGGTAATTCAACCTACACAAGGAGATTGGTATTCAATAGGCTTTTCGATCCTTTCATTTTTGCTGATTATAGCGATGTGGTGGCAGTATTTCGAAAATGTAGAAAAGAAAGTAGACAAGTCGATACAAACTGCTGGCCAAACCATTATATACGGTCATCTGTTTATTTTAATGTCTTTGAGCATGATAGCAGCATCCATTAGACTTTTGTTTTTACAAGAGGTCCAATATTTATTTATCCAATATTTCGTTTATGGTTCTGTATTACTCTATTTCTTCTCCACTACTTTTGTTTTCCACCAATATAGACATCAGCACCACAGATTGAAAATATATCATTTAGGATTATTTCTAGGGATTTTAGCATTCTTTTTTATTATTAATTTGATTGTGTCAGTACCAAATATTGTAGTAATTGGGGAATTAACCTTGTTTTTTATCATCTATGCTAAATTGACAACGACTTAAAAAGGGCTTGATTAGAGGGAACAATATTGTTGAATTTTTTCAACGGGGCAAGAGTTAGGAGTGGAGCTAGTGCATCTAATTTGTGAAACTGATAAATTAGAAGATTATTTGCTTGAATTGAACGAAATTAATTATTCTAACCCTTTGATAAAGTCGAAAGTAGATGAACTTTTTAATCCATCTCAAACTGAAATTGAAAAGGCAAAGGTTGCTTTTGAATTTGTTCGTGATGATATATCTCATTCTTGGGATATCCAAGGGAAACAAGTTACATGTAATGCATCAGATGTATTAACCTATAAAGAAGGGATATGCTATGCAAAATCCCATTTACTAGCATCTTTATTACGTTCTCAAGGAATACCAACAGGTTTTTGTTATTAACGTTTGATGTTGTTTGATACACCAGAAAAAGGGTAATGTATTCATGCTCTTTTTAAAAACACTTAATAAATGGCAAAGGCTAGATGCTCGTGGAAATAAACAAGGAATTGATGCCCAATTTTCAATTGATGTAGACAAATTAGCTTTTACTCCTCAAGAGAAATTTGATGAAAAGGATTATCCTGTTATTTTTGTGAAGCCACATCCAAAAACGATATCTGTGTTAAATGAACATACGGATGTATTAGAGATGTATAAACATCATTTGCCAGAGAGTTTATAGTTGTTTCATTAAAGGGCGCGTTTATTTAGGAACGCGTCTTTTTCGTGAAATGGGCCATATTCTTGAATAAGAGAAGGATTAGAGAGTAAATCAAAAGCTTTAAGTTATTAAATTAACCGGGAGTTAGTTGTACAATGTCATAAGGTGCTATTAAAGTGAGGTGTTACCAATGATTTTAGTGAGTTCTTGTTTAGCAGGGTTAGAGGTAAGATATAACGGTACGCATAGTTTAAATCATAAGATCAGTAAACTAATAGAAGTGAATAAAGCAATACCAGTATGCCCGGAATTGCTTGGTGGTTTTTCAACCCCCAGAGAACCTGCTGAAATAATAGGTGGTAACGGGGAAGATGTATTGGATGGAAAAGCTAAAGTAGTCGAGAAATCAGGTAGAGACGTTACGGAACTATACATAAAAGGAGCTTACACTATTTTAAAAAAAGCTAAAGATGTTAATGCAACAGTAGTTGTTCTTAAGGAGTATAGTCCATCCTGTGGAAGTTCAATGATTTATAATGGTGAATTTATAGGAGAGAAAATTGTAGGGAATGGAGTTACAACTGCTTTATTACAAAATTCTTGTATTCAGTTATATCATACACTAAATCTAATAAATTAATTTTTTGCAATAAACTTTCCAAGTATATTTCTCCTTTCTGAAACAATAATAAATAAGCTATGTAAATTGTATCATTTAAACAATAGAAATAGACAAAAATTATCTTTTAACAGAAGATTAATTGAAAAGTTAGTGAACAGTTCGCACATATTATGTAGAAGCTTATTCAAGAATCGGGGGCTTTAGTTAAAGAAAAATTAAGTGATTTTAAAACTAAGGCTATATTTAATTATTCCATAATAGGGCTCAATTCTGTAGCAAGAATTGCGCTCGTTCTTTATGTATTGGGTTATATTGTGGTAAAAGAGGTTGTAGTTGTTTTAATTAAATATTCTTATTGAACTGATAGGCAGATTTTTAAGATCAACTTCAGTGATGCATATTATCCTCCCTAACCCCAAAATTCTGAACCTTAACGGATTGATTTGATTTCTCCCTATGCTGAATCTAACTTCATTCTCCTATAGACTCTTTAGCTGCTCGTATACCAGATTCAACGGCTATCAATCCCACCTTTTTGAGAGGTAATGTCAGTATGTCCAAGTTTAATAGATTTTTTGTCCTTCCATGCATAATTCTACTTTTTAGTTGAATAAGATGGCAGTAAGCCATATTACGGTCTAATTAGAAGTGTAGAGGAGAAAAAACATGTTAAATTACGTATTTCCTAAGCTATCCTCTGATCAAATGATTTCAATCATCAGAAATGGACTTGAAAAAACCAAAACACCTAAGAAGATCATTATTATTGGCGCAGGTATGTCAGGACTGGTCTCGGCCTCTTTACTTAAGCAAGCTGGACACAATGTTACAATCCTTGAAGCTACTGATAGGGTGGGAGGGAGGATCTATACGTTAAGAGGCGATTTAAGGGATGGGCAATATCTTGAGGCTGGGGCAATGCGAATTCCTCATACTCATTTGTTGACTTTGGAATATATAAAAAAATTCAAACTTCCGGTTAATAGGTTTCTCAATTCGACTCCTAATGACATTATCTATATTAAAGGAATCAAAACTCGTTTTAAGGTGTATGAACAGAACCCTGATATTTTGGGCTTTCCCGTGTACCCACAAGAAAAAGGTAAAACCGCTAAGGAGTTGCTTCAATTAGCAATAAAACCGGTGACAGATTTTATTGAACAAAACCCAAAGAGAAATTGGCCTTGGGTCATAAAAGAATTGGATAAATACTCGATGGACACTTATTTGAGATATAACCCGTTTGGAGTCACATTATCTCCGGGTGCCATCGAAATGATTAAAGTAATTCTTACACTGGAAGGACTTATGGAGCTTTCTTTCTTGGAACTGTTACGTGAACTGTTAATCCTATTTACCCTTGATATCACCTTTTATGAAATCACGGGCGGTAACGATCAACTTCCTAAAGCATTTACGACTCAATTGAAAGAAGAAATATTTTACGGACAAAAAGTGAGGAAAATTGTGCAGTCTGACAACCAAGTAACCATTTATTCTGTCCATAAAATCTTAGAGCCATTTCAAATCACCGGTGATCTTGCGATTGTGACCATTCCTTTTTCAGTGTTACAATTTGTGGAAATCGAACCGCGAAATTCTTTTTCTGAAAACAAATGGAAGGCAATTCGGGAACTTAATTATGCGGGCTCTACGAAGACCGGCATCCAGTTTAAAAACAGGTTCTGGGAAAGGCAAGGTTTGTATGGTGGGCAAACGGTTACGGATCTCCCTATTAAATATATTCAATACCCGAGTTATGACCTCGGTACACAAGGATCGGGTGTTATTTTAGGGAGTTATACATGGGAGGATGATGCTGTACCTTGGGACAGTTTGGAAAATGATGATCGCTTGGAATATGTATTAAAAAACTTGGCAGCCATTTATGGTAAACAGGTGTTTAGTGAGTTTCAAGCAGGAGTGAGCCACAGTTGGGTTCGATATCCGTATTCTGCTGGGGCATTTACGATGTTTAAACCCGAACAGGTAAAAGAATTATCTCCTTATATTTCTACTCCCGAAGGAAGAGTTCATTTTGCTGGCGAACATGCCTCAACTACTCATGCTTGGATCCAAGGTGCAATCGAGTCCGGAATACATGCTGCTTTTGAAGTCAATGACTTACCAAGAACTTTAATTCAGGTTTAATCAGCAAAAAAGGTAAGGTTTATTCAACAATACTAGCAAATAAAAAATGTGTGTTTATTTAATTAAAGGGCGCGTTTTTGGAAGATCATAAGTCTAATTCCCTGCTAAAAATACGGAGGGATTAGGCTTTTTTATCTTTCAAAATCCTTAACATTGTAAATTCGGATTCCTGACGTTACCGATAGGTAAATGCATTGGCGATAAGTGGAAAATCTAGTGGCAATCGCTGGTAAAAAACATGACAGAAGTGGTACATTCTTATGGCTGTAATCACTTAACACCTAGCTTGGAGGGGATAGTAGAAGATATTAATTTCAGAAGTACTAAAATTCGCACGTTTAGTCAAGCACTAGTTACAGTTTCAAATGCAACACTTGCAAACGAAGCGATTACCAAATTGGAGTCGTATGGGGAAAAGACGAATCCCTTTCCACTTAGGACTTAACTATCAAACCACCAAAGAACAAATTGAGAGAGTCGTTAAACGTTATGGGTTAGTCCGAAAAGCATCGCTTCGGGTACAAGCTTCAAGATCACAGATGGAATAATTATACTAAAATAACAGAAAACGTACCAAACCTTCGTAAATCTGCGAGGGTTTTTTTATGAATCCTAAGTGCACATTGAATACGAATGACGAATAACTTGGGTTTTGACAGGCACGACTTTTATTGGAGATAGAATTAAATGGAAATGGAAAGTATACACTATTTTTATGTGAAAGGTATTAACGTTCCCATCTTCACATCAGTATTGATGGGGATATCTAAGTACATTATTTGAATGGAAGTAGTTGCACTGGCTTCAGAAGATATAATAGGCCTATTTTTTTAAGAAGGGATGTTGTCATGAAAAAGCTTGGGTATCCGAGTGCACAAGGTTTATATCTGCCAGAATATGAACATGAAGCTTGTGGAATCGGAATGGTCGCTAATATAAATGGAAAAAAGTCACACGACATCGTGGAACATGCGATAACGATTTTATGTAATTTAGAACACAGGGGCGGACAATCTGCAGACATTAGCACGGGAGACGGCGCTTGGTGCGGATGTTAGTTTAGCAGATTGGTGGTTTTGGAACCAAATTCCTGTATTAGTTGAGGTTTTCTTTTTTAGCAGAGTAACTAAATTTGTTGTTAAAATTTATACTAAGTATTAATATATTTAGTATAAGAATAGAATAAATTGAGCTAAGGGTGAGCTGAGATAAAAAATGAACCTCTATATCAACAAATAAAAAATAAAATTAAAGAGCAAATTCTATCTGGTAAGCTGCGAGTAGGTGATCGTGTTCCCTCCGAAAAAGAGTTAACAGAGGAATTTCATGTAAGTCAGATTACTACTAAAAACGCACTTTCTGGTCTTGCGGAAGAAGGGATAGTAGAAAGAATTAAAGGGAAAGGAACGTTTGTTTGTGAAAGTAACTTAACGACTTCAATCAGACAACCGAATAAACCGACTGAATTAATTGGACTTATTCTTCCTAGTATGAAAACAAGGATTGAACTAGAGTTTGTCAATTTTATTGAAAAGTATGTTTCAAAGAATGGCCATAATCTAATAATAAAAATAACAAGAGAGTCTCAATTTGAAGAAGCAGATGCTATTGAGATGTTTAAAAAAATGAAAGTTAAAGGAATGATTATTTTTCCTACCGAAAAAGATAATTATAATGAAGCAGTGCTAAGGCTTACACTGGATAAATTTCCATTAGTATTAATTGACAGGTATATGGAGAATATTTTAACTTATAGTGTTACCTCTGAAAATGAGGTTGGGACTTTAGAAGCTATCTCATTCTTATTAAATAAAGGCCATAAAAATATTGGGCTTGTGTCTCCAATTATTACAAATACAGTAACTGACGAGAGAGCTAGAGGGTTTGAAAACGCTTTTTTGAAAAGGAGAACTACCATTAATAAGAATCTATGGCTGACATTAAGTTTCAATGAAATTTCTCAGAATAAAACTCCAAAGTTAATTAAAGAATTTCTAATGAGTAGACCTGAAATGACAGCTGTATTTACAATGAATGCTGAATTAGCTGTGTATACTCATTTAGCAATAAGTTCTCTTAAGAATGAAACATGTCGAGATATTGAATTATTAACCTTTGATTCACCAGGTATTCCTGGAATCTCGTTTATAAAGCAGGATATTGCTGAATGTAGTAAAAAAACAGTGGACCTACTATTAGAACAAATTGGAGGAATTTATAAACCGAAAAGAATTTATGTACCTGTCCATCTTAATGTAAGTGAAAATGTAGATTGGTTGGAAACTATAATAACCTAACTATGGTTACACTATATGAAAATAAAGTAGCTCAATGTATATATCCCATTCAAAAGGTAGTAAACCCAAACCTCCTCTGTCGTCGTTTGGGTTTTTTCATGAGATTATTTCTAAGGTAAAAAAGGTAGGAAAAAATTAACTTTTCAACAAATAGTATAATTTATATTAAATTTAGTATATAAAAGTTAATTTACTTAATATAAGATGTAAATGTAAGCACTTCCAATGGCTGGATTATCAAGAAATCATTAATAAGTTTCATTTAAAAGGAGTTATATAAAATGACAAAAAAAAACATTCCAAGAAAAGAATATCCACGTCCCCATTTTGAAAGGGAAGACTGGCTGAATTTAAATGGGGAGTGGAATTTCAAATTTGATAGTGAAAACAAAGGTGAAAAGGAAAAATGGTATGAAAAATTAAACTTTGATAAAAAAATTATTGTCCCTTTTACATATGAAACAGAATCAAGCGGCATTGGAGAGGAAGTATTTTGTCCTAATGTCTGGTATCAAAAAAGCATAATTATTCCAAGTGAATATGAAAATAAGGAGATAATACTTCATTTCCAAGCTGCTGATTATATAACGAAGCTATGGGTTAACGGCACCTTTGTTGGTAAAAAAAAGGGTGGGCAAATAGCTTTTTCTTTCAATATTACTGATTTTTTAGATGGGACAAATGAATTAACTATTGTTGTGAAAAACGAAGATAGTCAAAGCTGTTTTCAGCCAAGAGGAAAACAAAGATGGTTAGATCATAGTTATGAATGTTGGTATGTTCAAACAACGGGAATTTGGCAAACTGTATGGCTTGAGTTTTTAAATGAAGCACATGTTCAGGCAGTCAAAATAACTCCAGATATAGATATAGAATCAGTTGAGTTTGCATATGAAGTTTCAGGTAACATTGATCATTCCTTAGAGTTAAGGACATCCATATATTTTAAAGGTCAGCAAATAAAATCTTTCGACCAAACCGTATGCCGTCCAAATCAAACAATTACTACTAATATTGCAAGTGATTTTCATCATTGGAGAGTTGTATATTGGAGTCCACAATCTCCCAATTTATATGATGTAGAATTTACATTAACTAAGAATGGTAAAGTAATAGACTATGTAAAATCATATTTTGGGATGAGGAAAATCTCTATAGAGAATGGGAACGTATTGCTTAATAATATTCCACTTTATCAAAAATTAATTTTGGATCAGGGTTATTGGGGAGAGTCACATTTAACACCACCTTCAGAAGAAGCGATTATTGAGGATATTGATCGTACATTAGAGATGGGCTTTAACGGAGTAAGAAAACATATGAAAGTGGAAGATCAACGATTTCTATATTGGGCAGATAAAAAAGGGCTACTTGTTTGGTCTGAAATGGCGGCGACATATGAGTTTTCAGATGAGGCTGTTCAAAATTTTACAGAGGAATGGATAGAGGTTGTTAAACAGCATTATAATCACCCATGCATCATTACATGGACACCGTTTAATGAATCTTGGGGCGTGAAAAATATTTATACAGACTTTAAGCAGCAAAAGTTTACAGAGGGGATCTATCATCTTACAAAAGCTATTGATAGTATGAGACCTGTTATTGTAAACGATGGCTGGGAGCATACAATTTCTGACATTATTTCCTTGCACGATTATGTAGAATACGGTGATGAATTTTTAAAGCGATATATTGATAAAGAAAAAGTAGTTCATAACGATTTAGCATTTAATAATTTTAAGCATGCTATGGCACAAGGCTATAAATATAACGGTCAGCCAATTATTATTAGTGAATATGGTGGTATTGCAATCAATTCCGAAAAAGGCTGGGGCTATGGTGAACAAGTAAATAGTGAAGAGGACTTCTTGAATCGTTATGAATCTATTACTCAGGGAATTAAAGATACTTCATATATTAGTGGATTTTGCTATACACAACTTACTGATGTGCAGCAAGAGGTTAATGGATTGCTAAAGGAAGATAGAGTACCAAAAGTAGACTTAAACAAAATTAGAGCAATTAACAGTAAATAAATTTTTAATAGTAAAAGGAGACAGTTATGACAATTCGCCAAGAATACCCTCGCCCACAATTAATAAGACAAGACTGGCTTAATTTAAATGGGGAATGGGATTTTGAATTTGATGATCAGAATATAGGATTAGGTGAAAAATGGTTTAAAAATAATAGGGAATTCCAACAAAAAATAAATGTCCCTTTTGCCTATCAGTCTAAGCTGAGCGGAATAAACGATTCTACTTTCCATGACTGGGTTTGGTATCGTCGTAAATTTGAAATTCCTGATTCAATGATTGGAAAGCAAATTATCATGCATTTTGGTGCAGTAGATTATCGAGCTATGGTATTCATAAATGGAAATTTAGTAGGTACTCATGAAGGTGGGCACACACCATTCTTATTCGATATTACTAATTATTTAATAAATGGAACACAATCTGTTGTTGTAAGAGTTGAAGATCCCTCTATTGAAGAGACGATTCCTCGCGGAAAGCAATATTGGATTGAGAAATCAGATGGAATTTGGTATACACGGACTACAGGAATTTGGCAGACGGTTTGGTTGGAGGCGGTGAATAAAACTCATATAAACAAGGTGAAATTCACTCCAGATATTGACAATGGCGATATTATTATTGATGTTGAATTAACAGGTGACTATATTAATAAAAATCTTGAAATTGATATCACGTTTAAAGGTGATAATGTAGCGAATGATTCAGTGAAAATTCATGAAGGGTTTTTTAGGAGATCAATTAATCTCTATAATAGGAAAATTTTTCGAACAGGTTTCCATCATGCTGGATGGAATTGGACACCAGAAAGTCCTAATTTATTCGATGTGAATATACGTGTAAGAGAGAAAGCGCAAGTACTAGATGAAATTACTACTTATTTCGGGATGAGAAAAATTCATACTGAAAATGGGATGGTCTATTTAAACAACAAGCCATATTATCAAAAACTAGTGCTTGATCAGGGGTACTGGCCAGAAGGGTTATTAACTGCTCCATCAGAGCAAGATTTAAGGAAAGATATCGAACTATCAAAAGAAATGGGGTTTAATGGCTGTAGGAAACATCAAAAGGTAGAGGATCCACTATTTCTTTATTGGGCGGATAAATTAGGTTTTCTGGTTTGGGGAGAATGTGCTGCGGCTCCTTCATATAGTGAGGAAGCAGTTGCACGTCTGACAAATGAATGGATTGAAATCATTAATCGTGACTACAATCATCCGTGTATTGTAACTTGGGTTCCCCTAAACGAAAGCTGGGGAGTTCCTCTTATCTGTAATAATGAACAACAAAAGCATCACTCGGCAGCAATGTATCATTTAATACATTCACTTGACACAACAAGGTTAGTCATTTCTAATGATGGATGGGAATTAACGAAAACTGATATATGTGCTATTCATAATTATAACCATGGACATAAGGATGAATTTGAAAAATACAATGAGTTTCGAAATTCAGTATTAACAAAAGAAAACCTACTTAACTCAAGACCAGCAGGACGAAGGATTTACACAAAAGGATTCGATCACTGTGGTGAACCAATTCTTTTAACAGAGTTTGGTGGAATCGGTTATAAAGTTGGAATTGAAAGTGGATGGGGTTATACTTCCGTTTTGAGTGAAGAAGATTATATAGCTGATTTTGAACGAGTTATGAAAGCAATCTATGAATCTAATTCATTACATGGTTTTTGTTATACACAGTTAACAGATGTAGAACAGGAGATCAATGGTATATTAACATATGATCGCACCCCAAAATGTAATTTAAAAAGGATTCGTGAAATTAATGATATGTGGCACAAAAATGTTATAAATTAATTTTTTACATCATTATCAAGATTGATAACAAGTAGGTATGCACCTGTTTGATTGAAAATTATGAGAATTCAGTTAAATGGGTTTATATAAAGTAAAATGCTTAATTATAAATGTGTTTTTTATTAATTAATCTGTGCCTAAGTAGGAGGGGGTCCAAGTTACAAGCTGTTAGTGGATTAGTTTTAATAATAAAAAATCGGGGGGAAAACAAATGAAGAGAAAAGCAGTATTAATGTTTTCTATACTTTTTACAATTATGTTGGCTTTGTCAGGATGTAGTTCATCCAGTTCAGGTTCTTCAGCCTCGGCTAAAAATGAAATTATCTATTGGAATCCGTTTACAGGACCTGATGGCGAAAATATGAAACAAATCGTTAATGAATATAACAAGACAAATCCAAAATTCAAGATAAAGAATGTATCAATTGAAGCTGATGATATGTATAAAAAGATCCCAACTGTTGTTAACTCTGGAAAAGGTATCCCTGACCTTACAATTGTCCATGCTGAGAGAATTAAACAGTTTGTTGACAATGACCTATTAACAACTTATGACGATAAGTTGGCTGACTATCCTGAAATTAAAGCTGAAAACTATGTACCTGCTGGTTGGAAAATTGGTGAAATCAATGGAAGTAGATATAGTGTTCCATTAGATGTACACAGTTTTGTAATGTATTACAATAAAGATTTACTCGAAAAATATGCACCAAATGCACTCGATGATAATGTTATAACCTTTGATGAAATAAAAGTGGCTGGAGAATTATCTAAAAAAGACAAGATTGCAGGTATTGGAATAACGTGGACACGACCAATCTTTTTATCGATTTACAATCAACTGGGTGGAGATATCACTAGTGACGGTGAAACACCAACTCTTAATACTCCAGAAGCTAAGAAAGCATTAGAATTATTAAAAGGGTTAGTTGATGACAAAATTACTAATAAGGATGGGGAAGATCCTGGTCAGTTATTCAAATCCGGTAAAGCAATCTTTTTTCCAGAAGGAATATGGATGCAAAATAGTTTAAATGAAGCGAAAAAATTAAATTGGGGTTTAACAAGCTTTCCTCAGATTTCACCTGATAAAATTGTAAACTGGACTTCTTCTCATCAATTCGTTATGTTTAAGGACAAAAATCGCTCTGAAGAGAAGACGAAGGGTATTATGGATTTCCTTGATTATGTCAGAGAAAACTCGCTTCCATGGGCTAAAGCAGGACAAAACCCTGCAGCATTAGCGACATTAGAAGATCCTGAATATCAAAACTTACCACAATCATTTTTAGTGAAAAATCCTGAAATGCAAAATACGCTTAAAATCTTTGATTATAAGTACAATGGTTTTGTAGCCGAAGAAGTTGATAAATTGGTCGGTGATGCTATATATGGAAAATTGGATATTGATAAAGGACTAAAAGCGGCTCAAAAAGCAGTTGAGGATAAAATTGCAAATAATAAAAAATAAGAATACTAATAATTAGCTTAAAAATATTGGGTGTTAGCAGAATTATAGAGAAATCCTTATAAGAGCTTAAGGGTTTCTCTCTCTATTCGATAAAGTAAGAATAGGAGTTAAAACTTATGATAAATACTGGAGTGAACAAGGAATTAAATATGTCTGCAGTTATAGACAAAAAATTGAGTCGAAAACGGTTTCTTTCTCCGTATCTTTACATCGGACCCCATCTACTATTATTTGCGATTTTTTTTCTACTTCCCACTTTATATGGTATTTATATTTCATTTACCAACTGGGATCTAATAGGAGATCCCGAATTTGTAGGATTCGCTAATTATAAAGAAATTTTGCTTAATCAAGAATCTACATTTTACGACCAACTTCGTATTGGGTTGGGGAATACATTTAAATTTGTGATTTTTACGGTTCCAGCTTGTATTATTGTTCCTCTACTTTTAGCTGCAGGCCTTAATACTAAACCAAAGGGATTGAAGTTTTTTCAAGCTTTATTTTACATGCCAACTTTGTTCTCGGTTTCTGCAGTAATGATTGTTTTTTCAATGCTTTTTAGTGTTTCTTTTGGACCAATTAATCATTATCTAAAGGTTGATACTAACTGGCTAGCTACGCAGCCATTCTCTTGGATTACATTAGTTATTGTTACTGTTTGGTGGACAATCGGTGCTAATATGATTATTTATCAGGCGGCTCTGAACGGTATTTCAAAAGATTTATATGAGGCTGCCTCTATAGATGGAGCAAATAGTTTACAAAGATTTTTTAGAATCACTCTACCAAGCATACGATCTCAAATATTATATACAGTTGTCATTACGACAATCTCGCAATTCAATGTATATGGGCAACCACTCATGTTAACAAAAGGTGGACCAACGAGTTCAACTACAGTTTTGTTAATGTACATTCAAGAGAACGCATTTGGATCTGGAATTTCCATTGCTGGTATTGGGGCAGCTATGGCTGTAATCCTGGGTTTATGTATTATGGCTGTTTCTGCAATCCAATTCTTCTTTTTAAGACAACGTGATTAGGAGGTGCTTACCTTGGGGAAAAAAAGAGTATCAAAATATGTTTCTTTAATCTTTTTACTATTCATGGTGTTTATATGGATTGTACCTGTATTGTATACAATTATAACTTCCTTCAAAAGTGAAGCTGATATTCAATCAAGAGCTTTTACGATTTTACCCATTAATTGGGTGATTGGTAATTACCAGGATGTACTGTTTGGTAACACAAGTGCTCCAGTTGCAAAATGGTTTATGAACTCGCTTATTATATCAGTATCACAAACAGTATTAGTATTAGTAATCGTTTCATTAGCCGGTTATGGATATTCAAGAATGAAATTTAAAGGAAGAGATGCTCTCTTTGTCTTTTTAATGGCAACGATGATGTTCCCGGCAGTCGTAAATCTTATTCCACTCTATAAAATAATTGATACATTAGGTTGGGTAAATAATTATTTAGCAGCGATTGTTCCAGGGGCAGCTGGAGTATTTAATATCTTTCTCGTAAGACAGTTTATGCAGGGGATTCCGAAGGATTTTGATGAATCTGCAAGAGTGGATGGTGCTTCTGATTTTCAAATTTTCACTAAGTTAATATTGCCATTAATAAGACCTGTATTGACTGTTGTAGCGTTGTTTACATTTACAGCCTCTTGGAATGACTTCTTATGGCCATCGATTGTGTTTAATGATGTTGAAAAAATGCCAATTACACCAGGATTACAATTACTTCAGGGAATGTATGCGCTTGATGTTGCTCATGCTTTAACTGGAGCACTGGTAGCAATTGTTCCAACATTTATTCTTTATCTATTCACACAAAAATACTTTATGGAATCACTATCGTTGTCATCCGGAGTTAAAGGATGATTAAAACAAATGCTGCTTGTTAAGGAGGTTTTATTGTGAATAGAAAACTAGAAAGAAGATTAGTTATGTTCGGTTCTATTTGGCAAATAGTCTCAGGGCTCCTTACCATTTTTGTTTATGCTTCATATATTAAAAATGAAGGACTGAATTCTTCGTATAACACACTTGCTAGACTTGAGGCTGCTCAATCCATTTTTGGTAGTTTGTATATGTTTTCAGTTAGCTTTGGAATGCTATTTGTTATAATGGGAATCTTAAACTTTGTTTTAGCTAAAACATTGAAGGATGATACAGCAGAAGTTAAAAAACCTATATGGTTTATCCTATTAGGGTTTGGATCCTATATTGTGATGGATCTTTTAGGGGCTTTAATGTTTCTATCGGCAGGAATTTTAGCTTTAGCTAAAAATAAATCAATATCAAAGATGGGAAACTATCAATTTTAAAAGCAATAATATAGTTATTAGTCTCACTATTCAATATGGTATATAGCAAATCAATAGTATCTAACCAAAGGGAATGTTAGCTCTCAATCATTTCCTTTGGTTATAGGTTGATTTTTTTTTGGCTGTTTTTTCGATTTTGAGAGTAGCACAAGTTAAATCGTTACATTTTTGCGTAGAAGGATTTGGAGAATTTATGCAAATACTTAATAGAATTTTAGTTTGAATGATTGCTAGGAGTATAAATAAAGGAGGAGATTTTTCTGAAAAAGTTTGTAACGATAGCCATTTTAGCCGGTTTAATATTATCCTTGCCATTATCGGCCTTTGCCTACAATAACCCCTTAAAATTATCAAATTCATGGACATGGGATACAGGAGTGTTTTATGGAGAAGGAGATCCCTATATTTTAAAACACAACGGTACTTATTATCTTTATGTGAGTACGGTGGATGATAAGAGTGGTGTAAAAGCTTGGAAGTCAGAAGATTTGGTCAATTGGGAGTATGGTGGCCTAGTGACGGAAGAACCTACAACCAAGGCTGCCTATGCCCCTGAGGTTGTATATTGGAATGGTGATTTTTATATGTACACTTCACCCGGGGGAAATGGTCATTATGTGTACAAAAGCTCAAATCCATTAGGTCCCTTTGTGAAGCAAACTGGTAACCTAGGCATGGGAATTGATGGTCATGTGTTTATTGATGATGATGGAAAATGGTATTTCTACAGTACGGGAGATCGAAGAATTGATGCACGTCCAATGACAGATCCCTATACCTTTGGTCAAGTATCAAACACTGGTGCAGAAATGGATGGCTGGACAGAAGGGCCAACGATTATTAAAAGAAATAGTAAATATTTTATGACCTATACAGGAAATCATGTATGGAACAAAGCGTATCGTGTTGACTATGCAAGCAGCGATAGTCCGATTACTGGTTTTTCTTATGACCTTGCACAAAATCCCATATTGCTAAATACAGAAGGGGAGAATGTAGGATTAGGGCATAATTCAGTCGTTCGAGGGCCAGATCTTGACTCTGATTATATGGTGTATCACAGTCATGCGAATCCAGGAAGATATATGAATCTAGATCGAATCGCTTGGAATGGAGATAAGATGCTCGTTCTTGGTCCAACTACTGCAGAACAGCCTAACCCGGATTTACCCGATTTTAGTGAGAGGTTTGCCAAAGCTTCACTTGATGAGAATTGGAAAAATATAAATGGGGGAAGTTGGACTATTACTTCAGATATGCCTGGGTGGCTTCAACAAACGACAATAAATAATACTAATTCGTTTAAACAATTGACGAAAGCTTCCACTGCCTCAGACTATACGGCAGAATTTAATATGAAAGCGATTGAACAAGGATCAAAAAATAATCCACAATTGGGTGCTGTTTTCTCTTATAAGGATGAAAACAACTACGGATTAGCGGTACTAAGTCCTAAGAAAAATCAATTAGAAACTTTCTTTATTGTAAACGGGGTCGAACAGAGCAGCGAAGCAACGGATTTACCAGAGGGCTATGATTATTCTAAGCTCCATCAAATTCGAGTAGAAAAGTCTTCCAGCACCTTTAAGATTTTTGTAGATGGAATGCAAAAACAAACTCGTGAAATTGCTGAGCTAAATGGAGGTCAAATCGGATATACCGCTTTTAATCTACATGCCGCATTTGGCTTTACTGCATTCAGCAATAAAGTTAACGGAAGTAACATTTTTAATGCTTATAAACCTTTACCAGGAAAGGTAGAAGCAGTTCACTATAATGAAGGCGGTGAAGGGATAGGCTTTCATGATACAACTACTGAAAGTACAAAGGGAAAATATAGAGGAGATGCTGTTGATTTTAAAGTGAATTCTGAGGGTGGATATAACGTAAGTTTGAATAAAACCGAATGGCTCAACTACAATGTAAATGTTACAGAAGAAGCTGCTTACAATGTTGACCTAAGAGTATCTGCTTCGAGCGATAATGCACAAGTAAAATTAGTGTTAGATGACTCGACTGAATTGACAGGTGTATTAAATATTCCAAAAACAGACGATTGGAAAACATTTTCGATTGAGGGAATTGATTTACCAAAAGGTAAGCATACATTAAAATTAGTCGTCGAGGATGGAACGTTTGATTTATCGAATATGAATTTCCAAAAAAATAAAGAAGTAAATCAAGTGTCATCAGATTTTAATGATGGAAAGAGTGAAGGCTGGGAGGAAATTGAAGGATTTTGGACGGTTAAAACAAATAAACCTAGCACCTTTGATGCATACAAACCGATACCAGGCTCAATCGGTGCTGCCTATTATATAACTGGTGGTGAGGGAGTAGCTTATCATGAAACAACTCCCGAAAATATTGGCGGTGTATTAAGAGGAGATTCTGTAGATATTCGTGATAATCCAAAAGGTGGTACTGCAGTTGGATGGAATCAAACAGGAGAATGGTTTAAATACAATGTCTCTATTAAAGAAACAGGTTTATATAATGTTCAATTAAATACAGCAACAACATTTAATGCGGCAAAAGTTCGGTTATGGCTAGATGATAAAACAGATTTAACGGGTGTGTTGGATGTTCCTAACACACGTGATTGGAATAATTGGCAGCCAGTTATTAAAAAAGGAATTACATTGCCGGAGGGCGAGCATACGATTAAGGTAGAGATAGTAGAAGGAGAATTTGATTTTACTAGTCTAGATTTTACTTCTTTTGATATTCATAAACCAGTTCCTGGAATCATTGAAGCCGCAGAATACAATCTTGGTGGTGAGGGTGTAGGATACCACGATAACACTGTGGAGGAAAGTGGACAAGAATACCGAGACGATTCTGTAGATATTCGAGTTAATCCAGAAGGGGGTTACGCAGTTAGCTCCAACCAAACAGGAGAATGGCTGGCATATGATGTTAACATTGAAGAAGAGGGCACATATGGTTTAGATATTCTTACATCTGCAACTAGAGATGGAGGAAAAGTAAAGCTCCTTTTAGATGATAAGATCGATTTAACAGGAGAAATGACCATACCAAATACAGGAGATTGGAATAGTTGGCAAAACATTTCATTAAAGGACATTTTATTACCAGCTGGAAAACACACATTAAAGCTAGTAACCCTTCAAGGAGAATTTGATATTTCCAGATTAACACTCCACAGATTTGATAATCATAAGAAGCTTCCAGGAAAAATAATGGCGGTTGACTATATTACTGGTGGCGAAGGTTTTGGTTATCATGATAATTCTCCTGAAAACATTGGTGGTAAATATAGAAGAGATTCTGTAGATATCCGCGTTAATCCAGAGGGCGGTTATAATGTTGGCTGGAATCAAGCAGGAGAATGGTTAAAATACAATGTCGATATTGAAAAAGAGGACAATTATCAAGTAGATATACGAGTTGCAACTGATCTAGAGGGAAGTCAAATTAGGCTTTGGCTTGATGATACTGTCGATTTAACAGGTATCATAGATGTGCCAAAAACAGCGGGCTGGGATAACTGGGAAAGTGTTATTAAAGAAGATATTTCTTTACCAGCTGGAAAACATACTATTAAGGCAGAAATGGTAAAAGGAGAATTTGACTTTAGAAGTATTAATTTTACATCAGATAAAGGCGAAGAACCAACAGCACCTGAAGGGGAATATAGTACAGCACCTGGTACCTTTGCGAAATCGGTAATCGGAGACAGCAAGTGGAAGGATTATACGGTTGAAGCAGATATTAATATTGGAGCAGGGACAGGTGACGGTGGTTTAATTTTTAGAGTAAATAATCCAGCCAATGGTATTGAACTTGGTCAAAATAATCCAAATTTCATGCAAGGTTATGTAGCTTATATCAATAAGGATGGTGTTCATTTAGGGAAATTTAATTATAATTGGACATACTTAAAAGGTGCAGAAATCAATGCCCCCTTAAATACATGGCAGCATATGAAAGTTGTTGCAGAAGGAACCAATATAAAGATATTTGTTGGAGATATGGAAACTCCTAAAATAGATTATACTGACAACAGCAGCACAGCATTTACACAAGGAAAAGTAGGATTTAGATCAAACCATAATTACACGAGGTTTGATAATTTTGAACTGAATCCTATAGAGACAACTCATTCATCAATTATGAACTATCTTGATAAGATGACAAAATCTGGTGATGTTGTTCAAAGTGAATATAATAAGTTAATAAATAAGCTAGAGCAGTCAAAGCATCATTTAGATAAAGGTAGATTTGAACAATCCATGAAACATCTTAATGATTTCCGAGTGTTTCTGGAAAAGGGGAGTAATTTATCAGAGGATGTAAAGCAAGTACTTGAGGCAGACTCTTTAAGACTATTAAAAAAAATAGATGATAAAATTAATGAATGATTAGGAGCTAAAACAGCAAATAGTTTACCAATATTTTTCATTAAAATCTAAATTCTTCATGATATACTTCAAAAGGGCATGCCGAAAAACCTTCCATTTTCTCCTTTTTGGAAGGTTTTTCAGCATATAGTTAGATTTAGGTTCAATGCTATATCCTGGAAAGTAGTTTTATTACCATCACAATTGATGCAGTATAAATTACTCTGAACTATGCTCAACAAATTAAACATACACAAAAAACCTCCAAAAATTAAAATTTTTGGAGGTTTTTCATACTAAAGTGTTTTAAAATGTCGATGAAGACTTGGATATCCCTTTGTTGTACCAATTTTATCTCATTCAATTCTGCAATCTTCTTCTGAAGCAATTCAGTGAGAATGTCATATAGGAGTTGAACAGCGGCAGAATTGAATCGTTCTTTTAGTCCTTACAGTCTGATGAGTACCTATATATTCAAATTAGCTCGATGGACATAGGTCTGGACCCCAAAAAGAAAGGTCTGGAGGGTGTTAAGCGCAATTCGGCCGGAAAATCGATTCAATAATGTCCAATTAAAATGTTAATATTCTCTAATTCTCTGATTCTGGGATTTTGTTATGATGAAAGCGCAAACAAAATTAAAAAACACGAAAGCCCGCATGAATGTCGCTGATCGATTTCCCTGTCTGTAGCCCATTTGGGTCGTATATTCAGAATACAAAAAAACAGCTCAAGGCAAAGGTTTTCATTCCGTTTTGTGTCTTGAGCGAAGCGAAAGGAATGGATATAACCATGGAAAGTAAAATAAAATGGGGATTAATGGGGTCAGGGAGCATTGTAGACAAATGGATTTGTGGTGCAAAACAGTTGAATGATATGGAAATTGTGGCTATATCCTCTAGAACAATAGAAAGTGCGCAGAGGATGGCCCAAAAGTACAATATTTCCGTGGCATTAGAGTATGAAGCTTTGGTAAAGAGAACGGATATTGATGTCGTCTACATTCCAGTACCACATACAGCCCACAAAGAATTGGCAATTATGGCAATGGAGCATGGAAAATCAGTATTGGTAGAAAAACCGGCATGTGTCAATGAAAACGAATTGATTGAAGTGTTGGAATGTGCTAAGAAGAACAATGTATTCTTCATGGAGGGCATGTGGACAAGATTTTTTCCAATAATGAATAAGATAAAGTCACTCTTCAATGATGAGGGCATCGGTGAAGTAAGAGCCATGAATATGGCATTTTCTTTCAGATTACCGGTTGAACTCCGTGATCAACGATGGATGAATCCCGAGCTTGCTGGTGGCGGTCTTCTCGATGCAGGTGTATATAATCTTCATTTTGCCGAAGAAATATTAGGGAAATATCCAGTTGCACTTACAGGATACGCAACTATTGATTCTGATGATTACCATATACAAGTCGATGAGCAAGCAAGTTACATTGCCAAGTATGACAAAGGTGAGCTTGTCGTCATGAGTAGCGGTGTGAGAACGGATATGCTTGATGTTGCCATGATCTATGGTACTCAAGGCTATATTGAAGTGCCATCCTTTTGGAAACCTACCTTAATTAATGTGATGAAGGATGGTAAGATCACTACCTATGAAGAAAATATACCTCAAAGAGTCGAAGGCATTAATGATGATGGATTTCAATATGAGATTGCACATGTGAATGAATGTATAAGGAAGAATCTGAAAGAATCGCCAATCATGACATGGAAACAAAGCTTATCCATTATCAGGCAGTGTGATGATTTACGACGTCAATGGGGGCTTAAATATCCTTTTGAAGACTAATCGATAACGAGAAGGTGAGCCAGGCGTACACGGAATTTTTTGGCTTTGAGAAGCCGCATATCATCATTACCGAAGGCATAATAAAGGAGGAATAACTATGAATCTGCTAATTTCAGGCGCGAGCCGCGGATTGGGCTATGAAATGACGGCCGAAGCGCTGAGGCGCGGTCATACCGTGATTGCCGGCGTTCGCAGGCAAGGAACGAGTATTGGCAAACTGGTCGAGCTTGCCGATAAGCACGGCGATCGTCTGATTGTGGCCGACCTGGACGTAACGGACGAAGCGTGCATCGCTGCGCTTGCCTCTCAGTTGAAGAATGAAGGCAGGGAGCTTGGCGCGATTGTGAACAATGCGGCGATCCTTACGGCGCGCAACACCCCTATCGAGAAACTGTATATGGACGAAGTCATCCAGTCGTTCGATACGAATTTGTACGGGCCGCTGCGTGTTGTCAAGCATTTTTTGCAGCTGTTGACGGAGCAGGACGCATCGGTCATCAACATTTCCTCGGAAGCGGGGAGCATCAGCAACGCCTATCCAAACGATTACCCATACGCAATCTCGAAGACGGCGCTGAATATGTTCAGCCAACAACTGCAGGTTTACGTCAAAGACCGGGGAATTCAGGTGCTCAGCATTCATCCCGGTTGGATGAAGACGGATATGGGCGGAGAGAACGCGCCATCTGATCCTCGCGAAGCCGCACGCGGCATTCTGGATCTGATCGAATGCAAAGTGATGCCCAAGACAAAGTTCCAATTCGTCGATCATACCGGCAAGGAGATGCCGATCTAAGAGGATACGGGCGAGAAGGACAACACTAAGCCAGATATGCCGAAGCATATCTGGTTTTTTCGTTTCCACAATAAAAAATATAGCCCTTCCGTTCAAATGAAATATTTGTAACTGTCATAGTTTTGGATGATAATCTTAAAGGGTGAGTGCCTCATTTTATATTATCAAGATAAAACTAAAGAAAGGATGGGGAGGAATGAACAAATGTACGAGTTTAATTATTGGCCTCATATTAATTTTGATAACAGGCTGCAGTTCAAATAATTATGAGATCAAGCTAGTTACCCCCAAATCATTTACACCCGATCAATCTACTCCTATTCAAATAAAGATTTTCGATCGAGAAGGTAAACCAGTAAAAGGTGCAAAGGTTAGCGCAGATTTAGATATGCAAGGGATGAGTCATGGAGATATTTCTATGAAAATGAAGGAAACAGGAAATGGTGTGTATGTTGGACAAGCTACATTTGAAATGGAAGGGGATTATACGGCTACCATTAAAATAGATGACAACGGAGAAAAGTGGTTGGGCGAAAAAAGATTCTCGATTGTTTACAATGTGGCACAATAGTACCCAATTTACGAATTCGAAATGATCGGGTGTCAGGCACTTCTTTAAACTTTTAATAAAATCTCTTCACAGCGGACTCCTTAGATAGGAACCGTCTTTTGCTTACCGGACATGCAGCTGCATGTCCGGTCTTTTTTATGAATTTGATCAATCGATAATAATATACTAAATATAGGTAAAAGTTTATTGATATTCGATAAATATTATCCTATAATCAATTTTAAGGAAATATAGTGAGGTGCTTTTTATGATACGAGCATATGAGTATCCCCATAGCTAAAGCTAGGGGTTTCGAAAGAATAGGCTATAAAGCCGCATTGTCTTTACGAGGGCTACCACCAGTCCCGCTACTACATCAGGCCGAGACCTTCAGCTTTGCATTTCTTTTCTTCATGATGATTATTTTTCGTGGGGATTGGAGGAATTGTTTTCTTTCCAATCCTTCGAAGACATCCTTGGTATGTTTACGGACAATATTAAAAGCTCCATTCACATCCGCATGGATCAAAATCTTAGAACCTTTGATTTTGTAAAAAGCTCGACTGCTTCTATACCCGCTAAAATTAGTTTGGTGCTCTTCCCCGTAAGTTGGAATCGGGTCATGATTCAA